>JACRCU010000137.1 GCA_016218865.1 Deltaproteobacteria bacterium
AACTCCAGCGGGAATTCATCGCCGACCGCGGCCCGGGCGCCCACCTCTGCGCAGAATTGGACCAGGGAGGTGTGCGGCGGCGCGCGGAGCACCAGCGGCACGCCGCGGGCGGCGAGGTCGCGCTGCAGTTGGCCGAAGCCCTGAACCATGAAGGTGTAGTGGCGGAGCTGCGCGCCCGGGAAATCGGGCCGCGGCGCCAGGAAGACGACGACTGGGGCGCCCAAGCGGTTGCCCAGGTGGATCGCGAGGTCGAGCGCCGGGTTGTCGTGACCGCGCTGGGCGCGCTGCATCCAGTAGACGATGGGCCCGGCGGTGCCGATCGGACGGTCGTTGCGGCGGTGCGCCCGCAGCTGCAGGCGGGGATCGACGGCGAGGGCTTCCAGATCGGGCATTGGGCACGCACGGCCGCGAATGCGGCTTTGAACAGGATATGAATAGATCTCCGCTTGCGCAAGGCGAGTGTATTGAATAAGATGTGAACAGCCTCCGGAAGGGGCGGCAGCGGGAGGGGCGATGGGCAAACGCGGGACAATCCTTGGGCGGGGCTGGTGGGCGGCGGCGTGGCTGGCGGCGGGCTGCGGGGTCGAAGCGCCGGGGGGTGCGGTGAGCAATCCGGCTTGGCTGGACGCGGAGGGCGGCGAGGTCGCGGGCGGCGGCGACGCAGGGCTAGGTTCCTTGGGGCGGGGCAACGACGGCGGGGCCGAGGCGGGTGGCGTGGATGCAGTTTCCGGCGACGCGGCCGGCGGGGATGTGGTCGCAACCTCGTCGGAGTACTACGCATTCTGGCAGCAGGCCCGCCGACTGGCCAAGAACCCGTCGCCCTTCGGCGAGGCGTGGCAAGAGACCCGGACCACCTCGATCGGCCTCGTCAAGGTCGACTGGCAGGGCTCGCAGGGCGCGGCCTACAGCCATACCTGCGCGGTGACGAGCAACCCGGCGTTTTCGAGCCAGCTGACCTACCCGGCCGCCTTTATCAACGCGCTGGCGGCCGGTCCGCTCCCGCTCGTGCGCGCCGGCGGGGAGGTCGAACTGCAGGCGAGCACGACGTGGCTGGGCCTGCAGAGCGGCTACGCCGGGGCGATGCCGGGGGTGGGCGACGGCAAGCACGCGGCCGTGGTGGACGCCGATAGCGACGGCAAGCCGGGGGCGACGGTGTATATCGATGCGCCGATCCTCGGCCAGCAAGCGATCTACGTCGTGCAGCGCAACACCTCGGCGTGGAAGGCGCCGCTGCAGGCCGACGGCAGCCTGCATCCCCTGCCCAGCGGCGCGATGGAGCAGGTGACGGTGGGCGCGACCAGCTCCATCCTGGTCGCCGAGGACGTGGGCAAGCCGCTGCCCGGCGTCGCGCCCGTAGAACTGCACTGGCGGCCCGTTGCAGCGAACCTGACTTGCGCTGCGCTGGTCGCCAAGGCCGCGGAGCTGACGGGCCAAGCGTGGCCGCCGTAGCGGCTCGGGGCGCGGAGGATTGCACCCATTTTCTACTGGCTGAATTTACGTCCGTTTTCCGACGTGACCGGCTTCGGACCTCGGCCGGCGCCCCGGACACGCGAAGGCCGCCGCGCTGGACGGTGGCAGCCACCGTTGCGGCCAGAAGTCTGGCCCAGAAGATTGCACCCATTTTCTACTGGCTGAATTTATTGAGGACGGACGTCTGATGCCGTATCCGTCGGATTCGGATCGGCAACCTTGGGAATTCTCCGGGGCCGAACCGGGGTCCCCGCCTGATTCTCGCCGGTTGTCGATCGGCTCGGGAAAGCCGCTTCCGCGCCAAGCAGGTGGGGTGCATAGGACCTGCCGCGCTGGCCGGCCGCAGTCTCGGCGGCGACCGCCCGTCCGGGCTAGTACGTGACGACCAGCATGACCTTCTGCGCCGCGCCGGACTGGTTGATGAGGGTGACCGTGCCAGCCCCGTCGGTCTGCATCGCGAATTTGTTGGCGCCAATGATGTCGAGGCCGGCGGTGTTGGTGGTGTCGTAGGTCGGCGTGGTCGTGCCGATGACCTGCGCGGCGGAGTCGACCACGATGCGACCGGCCGCCCCGGCGCCGCCGTCGCCGCCGTAATTGCTGAGCTTGTCAGACTTGCCGCCCGCGCCGCCGACCGCAGAGCACTGGCCCGACAGGACCACCGAGCTGGCGCGGAGCCAGATCGAGCCGCCGGAGCCGCCGCCGCCCGCGCCGCCGTCGCGGTCGTTGGTCAGGTTGCCGCCGCGGCCGCCGTCGGCGCGAATGGCGCCGCCCGAGCCCACGGCGATCTTGGCGGCCACGATCTGTACCGCGCCGCCGCCGCCGCCGCCGCCACCGCCGGCCGAGTTCGCCGCCGAGCCATAACCGCCCGAAGCGCCACCGGATCCGGGCTCGAGGCCGCCGCTGAGTTTGCTGTTGCCGTAGGCCGGACCGCCAGTGCCGGGCGAGCCGCACGAAGCCGGCGAGGTCGTGCCCGAAGCTCCGGCTGTGGCGTGGCCCGCGCCGCCGCCGCCCGCGCCGTAGCCGGCCGCGCAGCCGCCGGTGCCGGCACCGGATCCGGTACCGCCGTTGGCACCGCCGCCGCCCGGTCCCGGGGCCCCTGCCGCACCGCCGCCACCGCCGGCCGCTCCGCCCGGGGCATCCGGGCAGCACGTCGAGACGTCGGGCGCGTCGCCGCCGCGCAGGTCGAGCAGGCCGTCGATCTGCACCTGGCCCTGCACCTTCAGGATCAGCGGGGTGCCCCCGGTGACCGTGACCGTGACGCCGGGTTTGATGGTGAACGACTTGAATTCATAGGTACCGCCGGTCAGGTTCTTGCTCGCGTCGGCCACGTAGTCGCCGTCCTTGCCGGTGCCACAAGCGGTGCAGCCGCCGACCGTGCTCGTGCCCGTATTCGCCGACACCCACACCTTGTTCTGGGTGTCGTAGAGCCAACCCTGCGCCATCACCGCCGGCCCGGCGCCGGTCGCCACCGACAGCGACGCCCCGTCGGCCAGCGCGTCGCTCGTCTTGCTGGTGATGCGCCCGAGCGGCTGGGCATCGGGGCCGATCAGCACGGACTTGACCTGCACCTTGCTCTGGTTGCTGTAGGTCACCCGCACCGTGAAGCTGTGGAGGACGCCGTCGGTGCCGCCGTTGGTCTTCTGCTTGTCGTAGGCGATCACCGACCAATTCCCCTTGGGATCCTTGCCTTTCCACGTGTCCAGCGAGCCCTTGGCCACCGGCGTCAGCGTGGGGAAGGTGGTCTTGAGCGAGGTGCCGGTGGCGCCGCCGTCGTACAGCGTCATCAGGTTGCCCGCCGGATCCAGCAACTCCAGGCGGATATTGGCGACGTTGCTATTCTCCACGTCGACGTCGACCTCGACCGAGTCGACCGCCCCAACCGACGCCACCGCCGCAATGCCGTACACACCCTGCGGGCTGGCATCGAGGATCGCCACCTCGGGCTTGGCCATGAAAGGCTGCGTAATCACGGTAGAGAACAGCTTGTTGAGGGTCGAGTCGCCCGCCGCCACGCACTCGAGGCCGCCGTCGGCCAGGATGCCTTTGACGACCAACCCGGTGCCGCAGCTGCTGCCGGCCTTGGGCACCACGGGCGCGCCGATGAGGTCACTGTACAGGCCGCTGGTCGCGACGTCGGCGAGCTTGGGCGTGCCGGTCAGGTCCTTGTAGTTGCCGGTCTGCGCCACCGGGGCCAGGGCCGCCGCCTTGACGTAGTCGCTGAGGTCGGTCTTCTGGGCAAACCCGGCGAGATCACTCGTCTTAACCAGACCGCCGCTGGCCGTGGAGTTCAGCTGCTGCAGGGTGATGCAGCCGACACAGCTCAGGCTCTCGGCCACCCCGGCGCGCAGGGCGAACGGGACCGACTGCAGCGGCACGCGGTCCGTCTCGGGGTCCTGGCCCACGGCGATGGCCAGCCAGGGCGTCTTGCCGGCCAGCAGATCGGCGGTCAGCGGCACCTTGCTGCCCATGCTCCAGGTGAACAGGCCGCTCTTCACCGAGACCGACACCGGCCCCTCGGTCCAAAATGCCTGCACTGCAAACTGGTCTTCGTAAAGACGTAGCGTAATCGCGTAGTTGCCATCTGCGACCGGTCCGCCATTGCTGGTGAACAGGGCCTGCACCGCGGCCTGGGTCGGCACGGCCTGCGCCGGCACCGCCACTGCCAATCCAGCCCCCATCAGCAGCCCCAGGGCCAGCATGCCCGCCCGCTTCGATCCCATCCCCATCATCGCCAGCCTCTTGCGCCGCAGTCCGGTTGCGCCGGTGTCGTCTCAACAATGTGCAATTGCGAAGACGCTGCGTCAAGCGCGGCAACTACAAGCAGATTCGCCGGCAGGAATCGCGGCTCGGCTTGGGCGACGGGTTGGGCTGCGGCCGATTCGGGTCAGATGACGATGCGCTTGCGGCGGGCAAAACCGGCGGCCAGGAAGGCGACCTCGGCGGCGCCGCTGATGAGCATCCAGGTGACCACGTCCGAGCCGCCAAACCCGTAGGAGTGCATGCCGGCCGCGAGGACGTAGTTGACGCCCAGGTAGGTCATCAGGATGGTCCAGAAGGCGCCGATGCTGAAGGCCGCGACGCCGAACGCGCCGATGAGGCGGTCGAACTTGCCGTGCAGGATGGCCATGTAGGCCAAGAAGGCAATCAGCGACCAGACTTCCTTGGGGTCCCAGCCCCAGTAGCGGCCCCAGGACGAAGCGGCCCAGATCGAGCCGGTGAGGATGCCGGCGATCAGCAGGATCGAGCCGATCAGGATGTACCAGTACAGCAAGTCGTAGAGCTTGCGCGCCAGCTCTGCCCCGTCCTTGGCGAAGATCGTCACGCCGATCTGCATGTGCGCTACCAAGACGCCCAGGGTCAGCACCGAGTAGCTCACCATGATGATCGGCACGTGGATGGCGAGCCAGACCGTGCCGGAGAGCACCGGCGCCACCGGGTGGATGAAGCCGTCCATCGGCAAGAGATCGATGAGGAGCATGGTGAGCGCCGACATCGCCGCGGCGTTGAACACGACCATGCGCTGGCGCCAGAAGATCGACGCCACCATCGCGAACGCGCCGACGCCCCACGCCAGAAAGAGCATGGACTCGTACATGTTCGAGGCCGGCACGCGCCCGGCGATCTGCCAGCGGAGCCAGATGCCCCAGCTCATCGCCGCAAAGCCGCCCACCAGACCCAGCGCGCTGGCGACGTCCAGAGCCTTGCGCGGCCGCCGCAGCCCCAAGCCGCCCAGGCTCGCCGCTGGGACCAGGATCAGCCACGCCAGGCGCGACGGCCGGGCGCGGTTGTAGAGGAGCTCGCGGTCGATGTTCTCGATGGTGGGGTAGTGGGCAAAGCCCTTGGGCGGATTGTCGAGGAGGCCGAGGAGGACTTCGGGGCCCTTCCACGAGGTCGGCGGCTGCCACTTGCCCATCGGATCCTGGGTAGGCAGGACGCGCAGGGCACTCTTGTCATAGAAACCGTTGAGCATTTCCAGGCGCTGACTGAGGGCGTCGGCGTCGCGGAGCATCTTGGGCTTGCCCTTGTCGGGCGCGGCCTCGGCCTCTTGGAGGACCACGGAGAGGCGCGGGTTGTTGACGAGGCCGTTGAACGACGCGCACTGCACCGTGCCCGCAAGGCCGAGCGCGCGCGCAACCTCGCTGCCGCCCACGTAGATGTTCTCGAGGTCGCTCCAGCCCTGGCGGTCGTAGAGCCAGCCGAGGACGTGGCGCACCGGATCGTGCTCGTAGACCAGGCACGGCCCGGTGATCTTGTTCAGGGCCTCGTTCGCCATGGTTTCGAGCGGCATGGCGCGGCCGTCGTGCTGCACGGGGAGGCGGTGGAGGCGGTCGGCGACGTCCTGCGCGGGCATGTAGGTCGCTTCGGCCGGGCGCGCCGCGATCGTTCCTGCCAGGCTAAGGAGGGCCAGCGCCGCTGCCGCCATCGCCTTTTGTGCCGCGGCGATCTTGCGCCGGGTGTAGATGCGGGTGCCGGCGACCCAGCACATGCCAAAGACGAGCAGGCCGTAGCCGACGAAGACGATGTTCTGGCCGGGGTCGCGCGACACGCTGAGCACGGTCATCTCGCGGCCGCTCTGCATGTCGTAGCTGCTCTGGAAGAAGCTCCAGCCGCCGTAGTAGAGCGGCTGGTTCATCTGGATGACGGCCTTGAAGGGCGCACCGCCGCTGGGAGTTACGGTGACGTTGCTGCGGAACTGCGAGGGCCGCATCGTCCCCGGGTAGCGCCCGAGCTCGAAGTCGTCGAGGGCGACCGAGAAGCCGAGCGGCAGTTGCTGCTGTGCCGCCCCCTCGCCGCTGAGGAACACCGAGCTGACCTCGCCCTCGTACAGCGGCAGGTGGCCCTCGACCTTGAACTGCAGCGTCACCCAGGCGCCGACCAGGATGAGCACCATCGACAAGTGCGTGATCGCAAAGCCGACGCGCAGCTTGCCCCACGGGAAGCGGTCGATCAGCGCGCAGACGTTGTTGACGGTGAAGACGGCGAGCAGGCCGCGGAACCAGCCGGCATCGTAGACGACTTTCGCCGCCTCGGCGCCGCCGGTGGACTCGATCAGCGTGCCGGCCGCCAGGGCGATGCACAACACAATCAGCACGACGACCGAGATCCAGATGGCCCCAAGTTTGCGTATCCAAGCGCGCATAGACGACAACCCCTTGCGGTGGCGGGCGCCCAGAACGGGCGCGAACACGGGGCATTGTAGGGGCGGCGCGGGCCGGGTGTGTCACCTGATCTTGTCGAATGGCGGCGGGCGGCCCGGTTGCGCGGTCCCTGCTTGGCGGCCGGTGGCGCACCTGCCAGTAACTTCCAATGATTTCAAAGAGTAGAAAATGGGTGCAATGTTCTGGGGCGCAACTGGGAGGCGGTTCGATACGCAGGCTGGCGCGGACTACTGGTAGCCTGGGCTGCTGCCCACAGGACCACTCGCGGTTGGCCCCTGGGGTCAGGGCGCCCAACCGAATTCAATGATTTCGGGCAGTAGAAAATGGATGCTTTTCTCTGACCTAGTACTCGTCGCCTTCTGCGGCGGCGCCGTCGTCCGCGTCGAACGTGCGCAAGGGCTTGATCTCCACATCGAACTCGCGCGCCGCAACCTTGTGGGCAATCTCGTCGGCCACGGCCTGGAAGGTCGCGACGGGGCGCTGGCCGTCCTGGTAGGTGCGGAGCGAGACCAGGCCCTCGGCCGCTTCCTTCTCGCCGACCACGAGCATGTAGGGGGTCTTCTTCATCTCGGCTTCGCGGATCTTGTACTGCATCTTCTCGCCGCGATCGTCGACCTCGGCGCGAATCCCCTTGCCCTGTAGGTGCTTGCAGACGGTCCAGGCGTAGTCCAGGCTCTTGTCCGAGATGGGCACGACCACCGCCTGCACCGGGCTCAGCCACGTGGGCAGGGCGCCGGCGGTGTGTTCCAGCAGCACGCCGATGAAGCGCTCGAAGCTGCCGAAGATGGCCCGGTGGATGACGATCGGCCGCTGCGCCGTGTTGTCGCTCGCCGTGTACTTCATCTCGAAGTTGATGGGCTGCTGGAAGTCGAGCTGCACTGTCGCGCACTGCCACTTGCGGCCCAGGCAGTCGTCGATCTTGATGTCGATCTTCGGCCCATAGAAAGCGCCGCCGCCAGCGTCCACGGTGTACTGGAAGCCGCCCTTGTCCAGCGCGGCCTTCAGATCCTGTTCAGCCTTGTCCCACGCGGCGATTTCGCCCATGAATTTCTCGGGATTCCGCGTCGACAGCGTGAACGAGTAGCTCAGATTGAAGAGCGAGTAGACCTCGCGGACGATGTCGAGCACCTCGAAGATCTCGGCCTCGACCTGCTCGGGCATCACGAAGATGTGCGCGTCGTCCTGCATGAACTGCCGCACCCGGAACAGGCCGTTCAGCGCGCCCGCCATCTCGTTGCGGTGCAGGATGCCGCCCTCGGCGATGCGGAGCGGCAGCTCGCGGAAGGACCGCTTCTTGCTCGTGTAGTACAGGAACGTATCCGGGCAGTTCATCGGCTTCAGGCAGTACTCGGTCTCTTCGTGCTCGTGCTTGAAGATGAACATGTCCTCTTTGTAGTGGGTGTAGTGCCCCGAGCGGATGTACAGATCCTTCTTGTAAAGCATCGGGTTCCAGATTTCCTGGTAGCCGCGCCGCGCCCCCAGCTCGCGCCAGTAGGCCTGCAGCGCCTGCACCATCGTGAAGCCCTTGGGCGTCCAGAACGCCGCGCCCGGGGCCTCTTGGTGGAAGTGGAACAGGTCCAGCTCGGCGCCCAGCCGCTTGTGGTTCCGCTTCTTCGCCTCCTCAAGGAAGTTCAAGTAAGCGTCCAGGTCCTCTTGGGTTTCCCACGCCGTGCCGTAGATGCGCTGCAGCATCGGGTTGTTCGCGTCGCCGCGCCAGTAGGCGCCCGAGGTCCGCAGCAGCTTGTAGAACTTCAGCTTCCCGGTCGATGCCACGTGCGGCCCGGCGCACAGGTCCACGAACTGGTTCTGCCGGTACAGCGTCGCCACCGCCGCGCCCTGCTCGCGCTGGATCTTGTCCAGAATCTCCAGCTTGAACGGCTGGTCGGCACCGGCAAACAGCGCCCGGGCAGCGTCGAGCGGCACCTGAATCACCTGGAAGGGCCAGCCGCGCTTGATGATCTTCTTCATCCGGCGCTCGATCTCTTCCAGGTCCTCGGGCGTCAGCGGCCGCGGCAGGAAGATGTCGTAGTAGAAGCCGTGCTCGATCGCCGGTCCTGCGCCGAATTGCGCAGTCGGGAACAGCTGTTGCACGGCCTCGGCCATCACGTGGGCCGCCGAGTGGCGCAGGCGGTGCAGGCGCTTACCGCGGGGCTCCTCGCCCTCGACGCGGTTGTTGGCAAACTCGAAGCCCTGGCTCAGGGAGTAAAGGGCTGTGTTCGCCTGCTCTTGCGAGCCCTGGGGCTGCTGGATGTCGTCGCTCATCGTCGTCCTCGTCTGGTCGCGCCGCGGGCGCGGGGGCAGGAGTGTAGCAAACGGGCCGCGGGGCTGCACCTGGGCCTGCTCAACCCTGGCCCAGACAAATGCACCCTTTTTCTACTACCTGATTTTCAAGAGAATTAGCGCTGCGCCTTGCCCAACACGCCCAGGCGCCACTGCAGCAGCGGCGGGGTCAGCAGCGTCGTCGCCACCACCATCGCCACCACCGCCGCGTACTCGGCCGGGCCGACCACCGGCTTGCCCGCCACCAGCAGGCCCGAGCCGACCCCGGCGGAGATGAGGCCCACCTCGCCGCGCGGGATCATCCCGATGCCCACGAGCAAGCGGTCCACCGGCCCTTTGTCCTGCAGAACCAAGAGCGAGCACGCCTGTTTGCTCACGATCGCCACACCGATCAGCGCCGCGCCCAGCAGCAGCGCGCCCGGCTGCAGCAGCGCCCGCAGGTCGGTGTGCAGGCCCATCTGCACAAAGAACACCGGCACGAACAGCTGCGCCACCGGGTGCACCAGCTCCTCCAGGCCCCGCTCCCCGCGCGCCCGGTACGGCTCGCTGTGCGCCTCTTCCAGTACGAGCCCGGCGGCGAACGCCCCCACCAGCGGCGCCAGGCCAGCCCAGTCCGCCGCCCACGACAGGCCGAAGCAGAGCCCCATCCCCAGCGCCAGGAGCGTCGACGGGTGCCGCAGCCGCGCCGCCCACGCAAAGAACCACGGCGTCGCCCACACGCCCAGGACCAGCGATACCACAAGGAACGCCAGGGCTTTGACCATGATGAGCGCGATCGGCCCCACCGCCAGCTGCTCGCCCGCGTTCGCCGCGCCGATGAGGGCCGCCACCACCGCCAGCACGACCAGGCCCAGCACGTCGTCGATGACCGCGGCGCCGAGGATCACCCGCGCCTCCGGCCGGTCCAGCGCGCCCAGCTCCTGGAGCACGCGCGCGGTGATGCCGACCGAGGTCGCCGTCAAGGTCGCCCCCAAGAACAGCGCCGTGAAGGGACTGGAACCCGCCGGCAAAAGCTGCGAGGCCACCAGCCAACCCAGGGCCAGCGGCGTCACCACCCCGATCGTCGCCACGAGCAGCGCCGACAGGCCGACCTTGAGCATCTGCCGCACCGTCGACTCCAGCCCGACCTCGAACAGGAGGAGCAGCACGCCGATGCGGCCGAGGAGATCGATCGCTGGCGAGTCGCGCAGTTCCGCGGCAAACGGCAGGCCCGCGTTCGCGACGATCACGCCGAACACGAGCTCGCCCATCACCGCCGGCTGCTTGAGCCGGGTCGCCACAAAGCCCGCGAGCAGCGCCCCGGCCAGGCCCAGGGTCAGGTGCAGGGCCACCGGCGCCACCGGGTCGTGGGCTGCGGCCGCCGCGGGGTCCGCCAGCAGCAAAAGGCCGACGATCAGGATGGTTTTGGGCAGGAGCGACAAGGGCTTGCGCGGCATCAAGGCACTCCGCCGGCCAGCCACGGGGCCAGGTCCAGGCTGCCGGTGTAGACGAGCTGCGCCGGGCCGCGCATCACCGCGCGATCGTCGCTCCCGATGGCGATGTGCAGCGGGCCGCCGGGCAAGACCACCGTGACTTCGCGATTTCGCTGGGTAAGTCCGCGGCGAAGCGCCTCGAACGCGACCGCGGTGGCGCCGGTGCCGCAGGCCTGGGTCCAGCCGCAGCCGCGCTCGAACACGTCCACCTCCAGCCGCAGCCCGTCGCCGGTGCCGACCGCGCGCACGAACTCGACGTTGGTTTGCTGCAGGAACGCGGGGTGATTCGCGATCTGCGGCCCAAGGGCGTGGCGGGCCGGCGCGTCGAGTTCGGCAAAGGTGACGGCGTGGGGGTTGCCCATCGAGAGCGCGGACAGCTCGAACGTGTGCCCAGCCACCTGCCAGGGCTCGGCGATCATCGCCGCGGGGCGGTCCAGGTGGACAGCGGCGGGGCTCCAGTCGGCCTGGCCCATGTCGATGGCGACCTCGGCGACCTTGCCGTCCGCGCCGCGGATCAGCTGGCAGGTGCGCAGTCCGGCGCCCGTCTCGACCGCCAGGACGTCGCCGCGGGCACCCTGCAAGTCGGCGAGGTACTTGACGAAGCACCGGAGGCCGTTGCCGCACATCTCGGGCTCGCTGCCGTCGGCGTTGATGACGGTCATGCGCGGCGCGGCGAGGGTACCGCTCCACAGCAGGACGCCGTCGGCGCCGATGCCGGTGTGGCGATCGCAGAGCTTTTGCACCAGCGCCACCTGGACTTGCGATGCCAGCGCCGGCCAGCGACCTTGGGGGGCGCCGTCGGGGCGCGCGTCCACGACCACGAAGTCGTTGCCAAGTCCATGCAATTTCGCGAATTCGAGCAGCATCGGGGGGAACCTCGCGCGGCATGATGCCGAAACTCGGGGTCAAATGCCAACGTGGTGGCCGATAGCCGCCGCTTGCCGTATCCTTGCCGACACTCAGCGCCCGCCGTGGAGCCCCGAGCCGCACGATGCCACAGCCCGAATCGCAGGTTGCGCCGCCCTTCGATCCCGCCGACGACCGCGCGGTGGCCGAGCTTATTGCGCAGGTGGGCGCCGCGCTGCGGATGGCGCGCTGGGGCGGCGTGGACGCGGTGGCCCGCAAGCCTCGCCAAGCCCCGACTGTAGCTCCCAACCAACTGCGCCAGGAAGGGACGCAACCCGCTGCCCAACCTCGTGTTTCCCAGGGAGGACCGGCGAGTCGGCCGGCCGCGCCGGGGCCCGCCGTCAGCCCGCTCGCCCAGCTGGCCGCAGTGTCGCGCCGCCCGCAAGCCCAGGCCGCGCTAGAGACCTTGGCGGCAGAGGCCGCCGAGTGTGCGCGTTGCCCGCGCCGGGAAGCCAGCAGCCGGGTCGTATTCGGCAGCGGCAACCCGGTCGCCAAGACGATGATCTTGCTCGGTTCGCCGGGCGCCGCCGCGGACGCTACCGGCAAGGTGGGCCAGGGCGAGGCCGGCGCGCTGCTGGACAAGATGGTGGGCGCGATCGGCCTGCACCGCGACGACGCCTGGTTCACCCACGTCTGCCTGTGCCACGGCGGCGGGGCCCGGCCGACCGCAGCCGACACGCGGACTTGCAGCACCTGGCTGACGAAGCAGTGGGAAGTGGTCCAGCCCAAGGCGCTGCTGGCGTTTGGCGAGGTGCCGGCGCAGTTCCTGTTGCGGCAGGCCCTACCGTTGGCGCAGCTCCGCGGCAAGTGGTTCGAGATCCGCGGGGTTCCGGCGCTGTGCACCTGGTCGCCGGAGGAGTTGCTCGCCGAGCCGGCCCGCAAGCGCGAGGCGTGGGCGGATCTGCAGAGCTTCATGAACCACCTGGGCTTGCGGCGGCCATGAGTCTGCCGCGGCGGCTGGCTGTGCTGGCGCTGTCGGCGGTGGCGGCGGCGCTCCCGTCCGGGCGGGCTTGGGCAAGCTCGCTGGAGCTCTACGGATTTGGCCCGCGCACCGCGGCGATGGGCAATACGGGCGAGGCGACGAGCGACGACTACTACGCCGCGTACGCCAACCCCGCCAACCTCGTGCTCGCCAAGCATATTCACTTCGGCTTTGGCACCGACCTCATTTGGAACCGGTTCGGCATCGAGCGGCAGGGCGGCGCCGAGGTGTGGCCGAGTCGGCTGCCCCAAGACAACTACCTGATGCATCTGGGCGTCTCGACGCCGCTGCCGGGCTGGCTGCAGGAGCACGCGGCGCTGGCGGTGGCCTTCCACCTGCCGATCGGCGGCCCGACGCGCCTGGACAGCCTGGACTACCGCATCCCCCAGTTGCCGATGTACGACACGCTGGGCGACCGCCTGGCGCTCGTGTTCGGTGCGTCGGTGCGGCCGCTGCCGTGGCTGGCGGTGGGCGCTTCGGGGCAGGTGCTGACAGCGCTGTCGGGGCGCTCGGACATTGCGCTGTCGCCGCTGGACCACCGCGTCAACCAGAAGTCGCTGCAAGTCAGCTTGTCGACCGAGGTATTCCCAATCGTGGGCGTGACGGTCCTGCCCCACTCCGACGTGCGGCTCGCGGTGGTCTGGCGCGGAAAGTCGGAGGTGCGCTACGCCCTGCCGCTCCACGTCAATGTGGAACAGGTCGGCACGATGACGTTTTCGGTCGCGGGCGTCGGCTTGTGGCTCCCCGACACGGTCGCCGGGGCCGCGGCGTGGCAGGCGGGCAAGTTGCTGTGGACGGCGGGCGCGGCGTGGCAGCGCTGGTCCGAGCTGCCGCCGCTGGCGCCGAACGTGACACTGAGCCTGAACAACGCCCAGCTCGTACAACCCGGCGGCAAGACAGCGGATATCCTCTACGCCCACAATGAGCCGGTGGCGATGGGCGCCAAGGACATCGTGGTGCCGCGCGCCGGCGTCGAGTGGCAGGCCCACCGGATGCTCCACCTCCGCGCAGGGGTGCAGTACCGGCCGACGCCCTTCCCCAAGGCCGACGGGGTGGCCAACTACCTTGATTCGCCAGCAACTACTGCAACTTGCGGCGTCGGCGTCACGCTCGACGACCCGCTCGGCGTCGCCCGCAAGCCCTTGCAGATCGACGCCGCCGTGGGCTGGACCAGCCTGATGCGCCGCACAGTGCTGAAGAACGACCCTTTCGACCCGGTCGGCGGCACCTCCGTGTTCGGCGACAGCTGGCATCTGGCATTGGCGCTCCACCATGATTTCTGAATGCATCCATTTTCTACCACCTGAAATTGTTGACCTCTACAGGAGGTCTGGCCACCGCGGCCACGGGGTCGCCCGCGCCGGGAAGCTCCACATGGGAAACCGCACCGCCTGCGCCGGCAACCCGGCGGCCAGCTTGGCGGACTCGGCGCGCAACGCGGCTGCCGAGAGCCGGTAAGCCTCCTCGAAGGCGTCGAGTTCCTCTTCCAGCTGGGCACGCACATCGCTCCGCGCGGCGTGTACCCGCTTGATGGCCTTGCGCGGCGGGGGCTTGGAAATCCGCACCCGCTCCGCCGCCTCGTCCAGGTCGCTCGGCACGCCATCGAGGGGCCCACTAGCCATGTTGCTGCAGGCCGCCGCGGCCCGCACCGCCTCCTCTGCAACCTCCGCAGCGGAGTCCGCTGACGAAGCCCCGAATCGCTCGGCAACCCCTTGCGCCAGCTGCTGAATCTGCGCCCGCCACTCCGCCTCCGGCCGACCGACGAAACAGGGCAGTGGCGCCATCTCCACGGCCAGTTCCTCCGTGTAGGCCGCCAAGTCCCCGGGACTCCGGCCGTTGCGACCCGCCAGGGCAACCGCCGTCTGGTCCAAGCACTCGCCGACCAGGGGCGTTCCGTCGAGCAACCACGGCGTACTGCTCGCGCCAGGCCAGGCGCTGGGATGCGCGCCGATGCCGGCCTTGCCGTTCTGGGCCAGCAGGTACTCCAGCCGCTGCAGCTGCGACTCCTCGTCGGGCGCCACAGGGATCACCACGGCGCGGCCGCTCCACACCCGGCCCGATCGCTGCCAGCGGCGGTTCACGATCCGCGCCACTGCCGCATGGAATAGCTGAAGAAACATCGAAAACTGCTCGGGGTAGTCCGCCGAGAACAAGCCGTGGTAGTGGTTGGACATGAAGACGAACGCGTGCACGCGCACCCGCGTCCGGCGCTGCGCAGCGGCGAGGGCTCCGAGGATCGCCCGGCGCACCCCCACGTTGTCGGCCTCGAACCACCACCGCCGGTCGATGGTGCAGAGCGTGACTTCGTGGACCCAGTCGGGTCGATAGCAGCGGACCATGGCAACCTCGCCGGGCATGTCGTCATCCCTGCAAAGGTGATCGATTTGGCGAGCACTTTTGCCGCACTTTTTCGCGCATTCGGGTCGATCTTTCGGCTAGGCTGATCCTAGATCCTATGATTTCAAGGAGTAGAAAATGGATGCTTTGCGGATCGCCTTGATCATGGGTGGCGGCCGGGCCCTACGCCCGTGCAGTTTTGCGCTTTTCAGGCGCCGCGACCTTGGTGTACCTTGCCGAGCGCGCTCAGCGTCTGCGCCGCCCCCTACCCCGTGCCCGAGGCCGCCATGTCCCGCAGCAATTGGTTCTTGCGCCTAGCCGTCCTGTCCGTCCTACCCGCCGTCCTGTGCGTGCCGTTGGTCGCCGACGCGGCCTGGCCGCCAGCCGATGGCGCCGACATGAGCAAACCAGAAAACTGGCCGAACGACGGCGGCTTTGCCCAGGGCGGCACCGACGCCGACGGCAAGTTCTGGATCAGCGGCGGCGACTGGAATCAGTGGTCGTTCGTGCCGGACGGCAAGCCCGGCAGCCAGGAGTGGGACCAGTTCCCCGGCTTCCGCCAGGCCGAGAAGAAGATGGGCACCGGCATGCACACCGACCGGGCCTGGCAAAAGACCACCGGCGACCGCCGCGTGATCATCGCCGTGCTCGACTCGGGCATCAAGTGGGATGCCGACGACCTCGTCAACAAGTACTTCCTGAACCGCAAGGAGCTCCCCGCGCCCGCCGAGGCCTGCCGCGGCCCCAACTTCAAGGCAGAGGACCCGTGGGACGCCGACGGCGACGGCATCTTCAACACCATGGACTACGCCACCGAGAACGGCACCGGCGTCCCCAAGACGTCCTGCGACCCCAAGGTCAAGGACGCCAACAACAACGGGCTCCTGGACCCCGGCGACCTCATCGCCGCCTTCTCGGACGGCAAAGACGACGACAGCGACGGCTACACCGACAACATCTCGGGCTGGGACTTCTTCCGCAACGACAACAACCCCTACGACGACACCCGCTACGGCCACGGCACCGGCGAGGCCCACGACTCCAGCGCCGAAGGCAACAACGGCCGCGGCGGCCTGGGCATGTGCCCCAACTGCACCGTGCTGATGGTCCGCGTCGCCGACTCCTTCGTCTGCGACGGCAACGACTTCGGCGCCGCCGTGACCTTCGCCGTCGACAACGGCGCGAGCGTCATCCAAGAAGCCCTCGGCTCGCTCAACCGCGGCATCTACGCCGAGGAAGCGCTCTCGTACGCGTACGCCAACAACGTCGCGGTGATCGCCTCGGCCGCCGACGAACTCAGCTTCCACCACAACATGCCCGGCACCACCGAGCACACCATCTACGTCCACGCCATCGTGTTCGACGGCCCCAGCCCCAAGAACTCCACCACCTTCCTCAACTTCAACAACTGCACCAACTGGGGCGCCAACCTCCTGCTCAGCTCGCCCGGCACCGGCTGCTCCTCGGAAGCCACCGGCGTCACCTCGGGCCACGCGGGCATGATCTACGCGATGGCCCTGCAAAGCGGCCTGAATCCTCCGCTATCGGCCGAGGAAGTCCGCGGCGTCCTCATCCAGTCCAGCGACGACATCGACGTACCCGAGTCCAAGTCCGACCCGACCAAGTTCCCGTCGGGCCCAGGCTGGGACCACCAGTTCGGCTACGGCCGCAACAACGTCCGCGCCTCCGTCGACATGGTGCAAGCCGGCCTGATTCCTCCCGAAGTCGACATCTGGCGCCCGCGCTGGTTCGAGCCGATCGAGGTCACCCGCACCCCCAAGGTCAAGATCGAGGCCCGCATCGGCAACCGCGAAGACGGCCTGCCGCCGCGCTACGCCAGCTACGACTACGTGCTCGAGTACGCCAAGGGCGTGGACCCCAAGTCCGGCTGGGTCACCCTCAAGGAAGACAAGACCGCCGGCATGAAAGGCGAACTGTTCCTGTGGGACGTCGCCGAGGCCGCCAAGTCCGTCGACTTCGCCGCGCCGCTCGTCGACCACGACCAGTACACTTTCACGGTCCGCCTCCGCGTCGAGGCCAAGACCAAGGACGGCAAGACCGTCAAGAACGAATTCCGCAAGGCGTTCGGCCTCTACAAGGACCCCACCCTGCTCCCCGGCTTCCCCATCAACACCTGGGCCAGCGTCGAGTCCTCGCCCAAGATGTTCGACCTCAACGGCGACGGCAAAGACGAGATGATCCTCCCCACCAACGACGGCATCGTCCACGCCTGGCAGGCCGACGGCACCGAGATCAAGGGCTGGCCCGTCCAAGTGCCGCTCCGCCGCGAATTGTCCGAGGACTTCGCCGGCAACACCGCCAAGGCCTGCGCCTACCGCACCGACAAGGCCGGCTGCAAGGTCAAGAACTTCACGATGAAGGGCGGCTACCGCGAGTTCATGGTCTCGACACCCGCGATCGGTGACCTGGACGGCGACGGCAAAGTCGAAGTGATCCAGACCACCTACGACGGCCACGTCCTGGCCTGGCACGCCGACGGCAGCCCGGTTGCCGGCTTCCCGCTCAGCATCGACCGCAGCCACATCGCCGGCTGCGACCCGGAGCACCTCTGGGACGACGGCTTCTTCGCCGCCGCCACCCTCGCCGACTTGGACAAGGACGGCAAGCTCGAGATCATCGTCCCCGGCATGGACCAGTACGTCTACGTCTGGCGCCACGACGGCAAGCCCCAGCCCGGCTGGCCGGTCCGCGTCGCCGATCCGGAAGTGGGCAGCAAGATGGGCGATCGCATCATCGCCACCGCCTCGGTGGGCGACGTCGACGGCGACGGCTCGCTCGACATCGCCATCGGCACCAACGAGGTGATGGGCGCCGACAAGGCCAAGAACGAGGGCCGCGGCTACATCCTGTACGGCGACGGCAGCCTCCACAAGAACGGCCCGTATTTCCCCGGCTTCCCAGTCGCGACCTACGGCGTGCTCGCCTACGTGCTCCCCACCGTCGGCTCGGGCGTGCCCGGCGCGGCCTCGATGGCCGACCTGGACTACGACGGCAAGCTTGAGGTCAACTTCGACACCATCGGCGCCGCCGGCACCTTCTTCACCTGGGAAGGCAAGACCTACTGCCCCGGCAAGAAACCCGGCAAGTGCACGGCAACGTTCAATAACTCCAGTTTCGGCCCCAAGTCGGACAGCACCGACTCGCCGTCGTACATGCTCATCGCCTCGGGCGCCCTGGGCAAGATCGACCCGACCGGAGGCATCGACTACTTCAAGGCCGCGGCCGGCTTCAACATCGCGCTCACCTTCGCCTCGGGCGGCAAGCGCGCCAACTTCGACCACCAGGTCGCCGGCTACGACACCCTGACCGGCAAGGCGCTCGAAGGCTGGCCGCGGGTCATCCCCGACTGGCAGTTCTTCGGCAACGCCGCCATCGTCGACATCGACACCGACAACAAGCCCGAGGTCGTCGTCACCAGCGCCGGCTACATGGTCCACGCGTGGAACTACTTGGGCGAAATCCCCAAGAACTTCCCAAAGATGACCATGGGCTGGGTCCTGGCCGCGCCGGCGATCGGCGACATGGACGGCGACGGCAAGTTCGATCTGGCCGCCGGCACCCGCGACGGCTTCGTGTTCGCCTGGAAGACCGACGGCACCATCAAGGGAGCGATCAAGGAGTGGCCCAACCACGGCCACGACCTGCACAATACCTTCAACTACCAGATGCCCATCAACCCCTACGCCAAGGGCGAGCCCACCAAGCCGGAGCCCGACGCCGGCAGCACCGACACGGCGCCCGCCGCGGACGTCGCCCTCGCCAGCGACACCAGCGCGACCACCAAGCCCACCACCGCGGCCACCAAGGCCGACGACTCGGGCTGCAGCAGCGCGGCGCACCCGGGCAGCTTCGGCTGGCTGCTCGCCCTGGCCGCGGCCGCCGGGCTGGTCGCTCGCCGCCGCCGCCTCAGCTAGCGAAGAAGAACCCTTAGGAATCTGGAGCAGTTTCATGGCCACCGAAGTGCGTCATCAGTGCTACAAGTGCGAAGAAGATCTGGTGTTCGAGGTCAAGATCGGCCGCCTGGACACCTGCCCCAACTGCGGCGCCTACCTGCACTCGTGCCGCAACTGCCGCTTCTGGAGCGTCAGCGCCCACAACCAATGCACCGAGAACCAGGGCGAATTCATCCGCGACCGCGAGGCCGCCAACTTCTGCAACTGGTTCCAGTTCCGCGTGGTCGGCGAGGACAACAGCAAGGAGCTCGACGACGCCAAGGCCAAGCTCAACGCGCTCTTCGGCGGCGGCAGCGGCCCCAAAGGCCCGGCGGCGCCCAGTGTTGCCTCGGCACCCAAGCAAGAGGCAGACGCGCGCGCGCGCCTGGAAGCCCTGTTCAAGAAGTAGCCTTGGGCCCGCGCCGGGGGGCGGCGTTGGGACCTTCCGCGCCGTCTTGACAAGG
>JACRCU010000138.1 GCA_016218865.1 Deltaproteobacteria bacterium
AGTCCCATGGCGTGCACGTGACGCCCGCGCCGCCCGGCTCGACGCAGACCGGCGAGGTATCGCCCACGGCAATGCACAACAAGCCGTCGGCACAGGCGAAGTCCAGGCAGCTCTCGCCCTTGGCGGCGGCCTTGATGGTGGCGCACTTGCCGTCGGCATTGCAGATGTCGCCGTGCGGACACTCCGCGTTGCGCTCGCACTTTGCGCCGGTGGCCACCTTGGGCTTGCACGTGCCGACACAGGCGGGGTCGTTGACGGCGCTGCGGAAGCAATAGCCCGACTTGCAGTCCAGATCGCGGTCGCAGGCAAAGCTGTGGTCGACCAGGCCCTTGAACAGCGAGGCGCAGGGGACGGGCAGGTCCGGCGCGTTGAAGAACGTGCACTTGGCGTCAAAGGTGGCGATGCAGGCGGCCAGCGTGCTGCCGTCGAACAGGGCGCGCCCAGCGGCGATGGCGGCCTTGCCTTCGGCCACGAAGTCCACGCTGCCCTCGACGAGCAGGAAGTCGCGGCACGCCTCGGCATTGGACCAGAACAGGCCCGTGTCGCACACCAAGTTCTGCTTGCAGAGCGCCAAGTACAGCTCGGCCTCGGCCTTTTTGGCGGCAGCGAGCTGCGTGGCAATCTGGTCGCCGGTCTGGCCCGTGTCCTGGCTGGCGATGTCGGCGCCCGAGCTGGTGTCGGCCTTGCTGGTGTCGCCGCCACCCGAGTCGGTTTTGCTGACGTCGCCCAGACTTGCGCCGCTGTCGGAGACAGTGTCGCTCCCAGTGCTGGCGCCGCCCGACGACGACGGCGAACTGCCGCAAGCCGCCAGGGCCAGGGCCGCCAAGAATGCTGCAGAGAATCGGAACATGAAACGACACCCCCAAGCTGGCCGCAGCGGCAACTTCCGCCGAGCGAGCGATACAGCCTAGCAGTAGCGGCACCGGACTCGCAAGCGGGATGTGCTCCGGGCGAGACTGCAGAATATCATGATAGTGTTACGTTTTATTGCAGCGCCCCAGAACACGGCCGGGGCGGTCCGCAACGCCCGGTGCCCGCGCGACCCAGCGCTGGGCACTCGGCTACTTGGCAACGGCGGTCCCTTCACCGCGGGGGTCGGCCGCAGCGAACCAGTCGACCGCCCCACCGGACGCCGGCTGCCGCATCACCGCCTGCACGTTGCACCACGGGGCCTTGGTCGCGACCTGGTGGCCGCGTTCCCGCAAATGCTGCGCGCGCGCGCCGGCTTCGGGGCCCTCTTCCAGGTCGACCTGGTCCGGCAGTGCCTGGTGGTGGAGCCGCGGCCACGCCAGGGCCTGCGCCAAGCCCGCCCCGCGCCGCGCCACGCGAAAGACCACCTGCAGCACGGCGGTGGTGATGCGCGTCCCGCCCGGCGCCCCCACCACCAGCCACGCCGCGCCCGGCTGCGTCGGCGGCCCCTGCATCAACACCAGCGGCGCCATCGAGGACACCGGCCGCGCGCCAGGCCGCACCAGGTTGGCGGTGGAGCCAGCCAAGCCAAAGAAGTTTTGCGCGCCGACCGCGAAGCTGAAGTCGTCCATCTCGTTGTTCAACACGATGACCGTCTTGGCGGCGACGATGCCGGCCCCCAGCAGCAGGTTGACGGTGTGGGTCGAGGCAATCGCCAAGCCGTCGGCGTCGAGGATCGAAATATGGCTGGTATTTTCGTGCCTTTCCAGCTTGCCGTCGGCCGGAGTCAAGGCGGGGAGCGAGGCGGACGGCCGGGCGTGGTGCGGGTCGAAGTCGGCCGCCAGCTGGGCCTGCGCCGCCAGCGGATAGACGTCGCCCAGCTGAAACACCGGTTCATCCTTGGAATAAGCCAGCCGCAGCCAGAACGACCGGCGCATCGACTCGACCAGCGCATGGTCGTCTAGGGCCGCGTCGCGCTGAGCGTGGGGCAGCCACTGATCGAGCCAGGCGGCGGCAACCAGCAACTGCGCCCCGCCAGCCGACGGCGGCGGCATGGTGTAGGCCAGGTGGCCAAAAACCTCGCCAGGCAGCGCGGGTTCCACGCGCACGCGGTAGCTCTGCAGGTCGGCGGTGGTCAGGCGCCCGCCTGCGGCCTGCGCCGTCCCTGCCAGGTCCTGGGCGATGCTACCCCGGTAGAACGACAGCGGATCTTCGGCAAGTTGGCGCAAAGTCGCGGCCAGCTTCGGTTGGCGCAGCAACTCGCCGGTCGCCAGCGGTCGCCCGGCGGGGCCAAACACCTGCCGCGCCGCCGGGTTCAAGGCCGGCCAGCGAAAGGCGATCGCCCTGGCCAGCTGCGGAGTGACCGGTATGCCGTCCTCGGCGGCCGCGATCGCCGGTTGCGCCAGCTCGGGCCACGCCAAGCGCCCCCAGCGGCGATGGATCTCGACCAGACCAGCCATGTAGCCGGGCACGGCCACCGCCAACCCGTGACTTTGGCTGCGCTCGGCGATCGGCTGACCGTTGGCGTCCAGCTAGTCCTCGCGCCGGGTAGCTGCGGGCGCCGTCTCGCGAAAATCGACCGCCTGCGCCGGGGCCGCGGCGGGCACCACCACCGCAAAACCGCCGCCGCCGATGCCCGTGGACTGCGGCGTGACCACGGTGAGCACCAGACTGGCCGCAACCAGGGCATCCGCCGCCGAGCCACCGCGCTGCAGAGCCGCCGCCGCCGCCTGGGTCGCGAGCGGGTGCGCCGTCGCCACGCCGAAGTGCCGACCGGTGTCGCCGTCCTGAACGTGAAAGGCCGCATTCTGCCGGGGCATCTCCGGCACGGCGATGACTTGGGGCGCGGCACAGGCCGCCAGGCCCACCAGCCACCAGACGGCCAGCGCCACGGACCGACCCCGCCAGCGAGGCCCCCCGTTACAAATTTCTGACGATGCCGGGGTCGACTGATCCAAGGCAACCATCGAATCTCCCAAGGATTGACGCAATAACGCAGCGCGGCGAAGGAATTGAGTTTCGCCCCGCGCCAGTCGTAGTATGGCACGCCGTGCGCAAACTCGGACCCGCAGCCGGCACTTGATCCTGGAACTTCAACCAAATGCCCTTCTTGGAGCGACGCCATGACCGACACCGCAAACGCCCTTTCGGCCGCCCCCGCCGGCGGCAGCTTCTTGATTGAACCCGCTGGCGCTCATCGGATTTTCTCGGTCGAGGACCTGAGCGAGGAGCAGCGCGCCATGGCCCTGGAGGCCAGCCGCTTCATGGAGAAGAACGTCCTGCCCAAAGAGCGCTGGCTGGAGAGCAAGGACGGCAAGGCCAGCAAGGACATGGTCAAGCTGGTCAAGAAGGCCTGCGATCAGGGCTTTGCGCTGGTGGAAGTGCCCGAGAAATTCGGCGGCCTGGGCGCGGACAAGGTCACGAGCCTGCTCATTGCCGACAAGCTGGGCAATTCCGGCGACTTCTGCGTGACGTGGGGCGCCCACTCCGGCATCGGCATGGCGCCGATCCTTTACTTCGGCAACGACGAGCAGAAGCACAAGTTCGCCAGCCGCATCGCCGCCGGCGAAGTCATCTCGTGCTACGCCCTCAGCGAGCCCGGCTCGGGCTCCGACGCCCTGGCCGCCCGCACCGTGGCCAAGCTGAACGAAGAAGGCACGCACTACATCCTGAACGGCACCAAGCAGTGGATCACCAACGCTGCCTGGGCCGATGTGGGCATCGTCTTCGCCAAGGTCGACGGCGACAAGTTCACCGCCTTCATCGTCGAGCGCGGCACACCCGGCTTCACCCACGGCACCGAAGAGCACAAGCTGGGCCTGCGCGGCTCGTCGACCTGCCAGCTCATCTTCACCGACTCGCCGATCCCGGTCGAGAACGTGCTGGGCGAAGTGGGCAAGGGCCACAAGGTCGCGTTCAACACGCTGAACCTGGGCCGCTACAAGCTGGCCGGCGGCGTGCTGTCGCTGGGCAAGCGCGCGTTTGCCGAAGCACTGCAATACGCCAAGGACCGCAAGCAGTTCAATACCCGCGTGGCGGACTTCGGCGGCATTCGCGAGCAGATTGCCGACTCGATGGTGGGCCTGTACCTGGGCGAGTCGCTGGTCTACCGCGTGGCCGGCTACATCGACGCCCGTTTGGCCGGCTTGGACGCCAACTCGCCCGACTACGTGGAAAAGACCATGGCCGCCATCGAGGAGTACGCCATCGAGGCATCGATCGCCAAGGTCTACGGCTCGGAAGCCCTGGACCGCTTGCTGGATCGCGCGCTGCAGTGGCACGGCGGCTACGGCTTCGTCGAGGACTACAACGTCGAGAAGTTCGTGCGCGACGCCCGCGTCAACCGCATCTTCGAGGGCACCAACGAAATCAACCGCATGCTGGTGCCCGGCACGCTGTTCAAGCGCACCATGCAAAAGCGCCTGGGCCTGTTCGCCGCGCTGGCCGACCTGGAGAAGCGCTTGGCCGGCGGCGACTTGGGTGCCCTGCCCGCCGAGGGCGACGTCATGGGCAATGCCCAGGTCGCCCTGCAGCGCCTCAAGTGGCTGTCGATGCTGATGGCACAGGCGACCTCGACGCGCTTCGGCATGGCCCTGGACGGCGAGCAAGAGACCCTGATGCAACTGTCGAACCTGCTCATCGACTGCTACGCGGTGGACTCGGCGGTGTGCCGCACGCTGCAGAGCAAGAAGGGCGACGAGATTGCCGAAGCCGTGGCCTGCATCGCCGCGGTGGAAGCGCTGGACCGCGCCGGCCCGATTGCCAAGCGCATGATCCACAACTGCTTTGCCGGCGAGGCCGCGGCGCCGTGGCTGGCGAAGATCGCCAAGATCCAGGCGGACTTGCCGATCGCGTTGCTGCCGCTGCGCCGTAAGGTGGCGGCGGAGGCGGTCGATCGCTCTGGGTACAAGCTGTCGGCCTATTAGGCCGACTGCGCTGCGCCGCCACAACGCTTTCCACGCCGCTCCTCACCCCGCCGCTATCGCGGCTGCCCCTCTCCTCAACGCACTGAGGAGAGGGGCTTTTGTTTTTCGGGGGTTCGGGGCAGTCGCGGGTGCAGGCGACACCGAGCTCGGATCCAGTAGGCGCGGGCGATGGCTACGGCGCGCACTTGCCGGTGGCCAGGCACGAGCCTTTGCTGCAGTCGGTTCCCGCATTGCAGGTCTGACCGCCGGTGCACTTGGTTCCGCAAGTCCCACCACAGTCCACGTCACCTTCACTTCCGCTAAGGATCTGGTCCTTGCAGGTGCTGCCGACGCAAATCTTCGAGAGCGACGAGCAGACGCCCTGTTGGCAATCCGCGCCAATCGAGCATGGCAAGTTGTTGGCGCTGCACGAGCCCTGCACGATCTTCAGCGCGCTGACGTGTTGATCCG
>JACRCU010000139.1 GCA_016218865.1 Deltaproteobacteria bacterium
CGTCCAGCCGTTATAGCTGATGTCCTGACCCGGTGTATAGGCAACCGTCCCGACTACAGCCGGAACCGCACCCGATACGGTGAATGCAGTGGCGCTGGTAAAAACAATGCTGACTGTCGCCTGCAAATTGAATGATCCACGGGCACTGGCGCCATGGTCCGCAACTGGGCTTGCACCAAGTCGAAGCGTAGCCCGCCGCCGGGCGGCAGCCACGTCAGGGCGTGGGGCACGCCGCCAGCTATCGAGCGCCGGTACAGCATGGCAAGGAGGACATCCTCTAGCCATGCCGCGTCTTGCTCGCCAAACGGCTGCGGCGCGCGGGCGGCGCTGGGCGCGTGGCTACCCAACAAAAGGGCCTCGATCTCATCGGCCTGCAGCATGCCCAGTGCGTCGTCGAACGGCGCGGCCCCCGTGGCTGCCGCCAGCACCGCGTCCAGTCCCAAGGTAGCCGCCATGAAGCGAGCGGCCGGCAGGAGCCGCCCCAGGTTCGGCCGCAAGTGGCAACCTGGGCTGTTGTCCAGCTCCTCTGGGGTCAGCGAGGCATCGAGCAGCGGACGGTAGGCGTCCACCGCGGTCAGCGCGGCCACCGCCTGCAGCCAGGGCCCGCGCTCGCCGGGATGGCTGCGCTGGGCGTGGGGAAACTGCGACACCGCGAGCAACAGCTCTGGAGTCATCCAGCGATCGACCCAGTCGGCACCCGCCGCGGGCACATCGGCCAGGCCGTGCCAACCGCACTGCGCAGCCACCTCCTGGACCGTCGCCAGGGACAGCGGCGTCTGATCGAGCCAATCGCCAACGGTGGCCAGGCGTTCGAGCAAGCTGGCCGAGCTGCGGGCGCCCAGCGCGTGGCGCGGATCCAAGTCGACCGATCGCAGCAGATCGAACAGGCCGTCCAGGGCCGCCCCGAGCAGCGGGGCCCGCCCGTCGCCCAGACGCACACGCCGCAAGGCCGCCAGATCGCTGTCCATGTTTCCGTTCGATTGCCCTTGTTTAGTGCCCATGCTGCCACCTTTGCCGTGCGGGGCGGGGCGCCATCCCGTCCAGGGCGGCTGACCAAGTGCGCGGCATGGCCGGCAGTGTACACCAACTTCGCCGCCGCTGCCGAGGCGCAAAAACGGTCGACGTCATCGTTGCTTGCCGGATCACGCCGCTGGCGCGTTCCGGGGGCTGACGCGAATTCGCCGGCAGCGATCGCAGCAGTGATCCGCCCAAGCGCAGAATAACATTAGCTTGTCTCGCGAGCTGTCTGCGGATCGGCAACCGGTGCCCGTCGCCCCCCTTGCCACCGCGAAGAAAAATCGGCACAAGCGGCCCTGCGAGCAGACGGCCTCGCACGCGCACCCAAGGAGTTGCCATGTCGATCACCCCGGACACTTCGATGACCCCGTTTGCGGTCAACGCCTCTGCCTGGCTGCTGGCTCAGCCCGAAGTGGCCGCCCCCGCTACTGGACCAGCAGACGGGCTCAGGGTGCCGCTGTGGGCCGGATACGACGATTGGGACGACGAGGACGAAGACTTCGAAGACGACGAGGACTTCGAGGACGACGACGACGACGACGAGGACGAGTCCTACGACGAAGACGACGAGGACGAAGACGACGACGAAGAAGAGGTCGAGCGCGAGCTGAACTTCGACGACGACGACTATTCGGTCGACGACGAAGAGGAAGAGGAAGAGGCGGAAGTCGGTCTGGACAAAGACGAAGACGAGGAAGCGCGGGTCAAGCGCGGCGACGAGCTGGACGACGACGACCTGGACATCGACGACGTGGACGCCGAGCCGGACGAGGACGCCGAAGAAGCCGACGAGCGTTGGTGGGAATGACCCTTTCGGAAGAGACTCCCGAGCCCGGCACAGAGCTAGCGCAGCGTACTGGCACAGCGCCAGCGCAGCCTACTGGCACTGCGCCAACGGATCGGGTGGCCGGCGAGCCGACTCGCGAGACCGAGCGCGGCACCCCGTCGGCGCGCGGCAGCCGTTCGCGCGTGGGCGGTCTGCTGGCCATGACCCGGCCGTCTGTGGTGGGTCTGGTCTTCTTCACCGGCCTGCCGGCCTTGGCGATCGACGACGGCGTGTGGCCCAGTTGGACCTTGAGTACCGCCATCCTGGCCGGTATCGCGCTGTGCGCCGCGGCCAGCTCCGTGTTCAACGCGTGGCTCGAGCGCGATATCGACGCCAAGATGGAGCGCACCCGCAACCGCCCGCTGCCGACCGGCCTGGTGACGCCGCAGTGGGCCTGGATGTGGGCGTGGTTCCTCACGGTGGCCGGAATTGCCGTGCTCGCCGCCGCGGGCGGCTGGCAGGGGGCGCTGGCGGGCGCGCTGACCATCGCCTTCTAAGTGGTGGTCTACACCATGTGGCTCAAGCCCACCACGCCGCTCAACATCGTCATCGGTGGGGCCGCCGGCGCCGCGCCGCCGCTGATCGTCGATGCCGCGCTGCACGGCCGCATCGGCCTGATGAGCTTGACCCTGTTCGTGATCGTGTTCCTGTGGACACCGCCGCACTTCTGGGCGATTTCCTTGTTCCGCAAGCAGGACTACGCCAACGCCCACCTGCCGATGCTGCCGCTGACCCACGGCGACAAGCTGACGCGGCTGCGCATCGTGCAGTATGCCATCAGCATCGCGCCGTTCGCGATCCTGCCGACCCTCACTGGCAACCTGTCGATCGGCTACGGTCTGTTCGCACTGGCGGCCACGGCGTGGTTCGTGTGGAAGTGCATCCAGCTCTACCGGGTTGGCAGCGAGGCGATGGCCAAGCGGGCGTTTTTTGCGTCGCTGGCCTACCTGCACGTCCTGTTTACCGCCATGACCTTCGATCTAGCGCGCCGTTGACGCCGCTGCGGCTCTGTGTGCCTCGCATCGCAAGCACTGCGAAAAAGTGCATGACAGCCCCGTGACTCGCGGCGACACTTCGCGTACAATCCGCCCGCCGGCAGCGGAGTCGCCCCGCCGTCGTGCACGCAACGCCCGGCGTGCGGCGTCGCGCAACCCCAGATGTGGGATCGTAACCCTTCATGAGGGCTCGCCTTTGTCGGTCATTCACTCGACGAACCAATCGGTCCTCGCACCAATCGGTCCTTGTTCATGGTCACTTGCCCAGTCCGCGTCTGCCGCTGCTCCCGCCTCGGCCCCGGATCGGGAGTGGTCTAGCGTCAGCCCGGAATAGTGACCCCGGCCCTGCACGGCGGCCGACCCAACTGGCATCCCAGCTTCGGAATTCCACCATGTCCTATCGCTTGCTCACCCTCAGCGCACTTCGCAATCGCCTAGCCCGGCAACCCAGAGGGGCCCAGCAACCTAACCTGGCCCAGCACCCTGCGGGCAAGGCGGCGCTGTCCCTGCTCAAAGTCGTCGCTTCGGCCGGGTTGCCGCTGCTGCTGTTGTGGCTGGCGGGCTGCTCGAACGAGCCGGCGCCGCGCGACACGCACTCCCCGGTGAGCGACAACGGCGAAATTAGCAGCTTTTTCTATAGCTTGCTGCTCTACTTGGACGCGGCGATCTTGGCGATCGTGGTGGCGGTGTGGGCCTACGCGCTGGTCAAGTTCAAGAAGCAGGCCGGCGACGACACCTTGCCCGAGCAAAGCCACGGCAACATGAAGCTCGAGGTCATCTGGACCGCCATCCCCACCCTCATCGTCGTGGCGATCACCGTGCCGATGCTGGTGGGTGTGTTCCAGATGTCCAAGCGCCACGATCCCAACCAGCCGGTGGTCGAAGTGGACGTGACCGGCAAGCAGTGGTGGTGGGAATTCGACTACAAAAGCGGCAGCGCCGCCGGCCTGCACACTGCCAACGAACTGCACCTGCCCGTGGGCACTGCGGTAACGCTGCACATGACCTCGGCCGACGTCATCCACGCCTGGTGGGTGCCGCGTCTTGGCGGCAAGCGCGACGCCAACCCGGGCCGCACCTATCCGATGTCGTTCACCGCCAAGACCCCCGGTATCTACGACGGCCAATGCGCCGAGCTGTGCGGTTCGAGCCACGCGCTGATGGGCACCAAGCTCATCGTGCATCCGCTCGCGGGCGAGCTCGAGGTCGACTACAAGGGCCAGAAGGTCAAGCTCGAGACCTACGAGACCTGGGTGCGCGAGCAGCAGGCGCCGGCCAAGCCGCCGGTGGCCGAGCTGGAAAAGGGCCTGAAGCTGTTCAAAGAGCGCACCTGCCCGTCGTGCCACCTGATCCAGGGCCTGGAGGGTACCGACATCGCCGCCCGCTCGGCGACCAGCGGCCCCAACCTGACCCACGTGGGCTCGCGGATGGGCATTGCCGCCAACACCCTGCTGAACAATCCCGAGAACCTTGCCAAGTGGATCAGCAAGCCGTCGGCCGTCAAGCCCGGCTCCAAGATGCCCGACGGCCTGGTGACGCCCGAAGATGCCAAGGCCATCGCGGCTTTCTTGAGCAGCTTGAAGTAGACGCCGCCCAGCCAAAACAGGCGCGCCACCCAGACCTGACCCGCACGTTCGTACCGATTCTATAAGGAGCTCGCTATGGCATCCGTTGCCGATTTCGCCCAGGCCCAAGCCCCGGTCTACCACCAGGAGCGGCCCGCCAAATCTGGCCTTGTCGACTGGCTGACCACCGTCGATCACAAGAAGATCGGCATCCTGTATGGCTCGGCGGGTCTGTTCTGGCTGCTCATCGGCGGCCTGGAAGCCCTGTTGTTCCGTCTGCAGCTGGCCAAGCCCGACCAGGACCTGTTCATCGGTACCCAGTACAACGGCCTGGTCACGATGCACGCCACCACCATGGTGTTCCTGGCCGTGATGCCGATGATCGCCGGCTTCTCGAACTACTTTGTGCCGCTGATGATCGGCGCCCGCGACGTGGCCTTTCCGCGCCTCAACGCCTTCTCGTGGTACACGTTCCTGTTCGGCTCGCTCGTGATCAACGCCTCGGTGGTGTTCGCCCACTTCCCGGCCGGCGGCTGGACCGGCTACGCGCCGCTGTCGACCCGCGCCTACGGCAACGACGGCATGGACTTCTGGTGGGCCGGCCTGGTGCTGCTCGCCATCAGCTCGATGGTCGCCGGCGTCAACTTCGTGGTCACGATCCTGAACATGCGCGCCCCGGGCATGACCCTGATGCGCGTGCCGGTGCTGGCCTGGATGATGCTCGTCATCCAGTTTCTGCTCGCCTTCTCGTTCCCGCCGGTGGCCGTGGGCCTGATCTTCCTGGCCTTTGACCGCACCTTCGGCTCGGTGTTCTACGAGGCGGCGATGGGCGGCGACCCGCACCTGTGGCAGCACCTGTTCTGGCTGTTCGGGCACCCCGAGGTGTACGTGCTGATCCTGCCCTCGATGGGCATCGTCTCCGAGGTGCTGCCGGTGTTTGCCCGCCGGCCGCTGTTCGGTCAGCACGCGGTGATTTTCTCGGGCGTGTTCATCGGTTTCGTCGGCTTCGGCGTGTGGGGTCACCACATGTTCACCGCCGGCATGGGCCCGATCGCCGACGCGGTGTTCGCCGCCACCACCGCCGTCATCGCCATCCCGACCGGCGTGAAGATCTTCAACTGGCTCGGCACCTTGTGGGGCGGCAAGCTGACCTTCCCGGTGCCGATGCTGTTCGCGATCTCGTTCATCCCGATGTTCACCATCGGCGGTCTGTCGGGCGTCATGCACGCCAACGCGCCCTTGGACCTGCAGCAGCACGATTCCTACTTTGTGGTCGCGCACTTCCACTATGTGCTGGTGGGCGGCGCGCTGCAGGGCCTGTTCTCGGGCATCTACTTCTACTTCCCCAAGATGACCGGCAAGATGATGAGCGAAGGCCTGGGCAAGGCCCACTTCTGGCTGTTCCTCATCGGCATGAACCTGACCTTTTGGCCGATGCACGATCTGGGCAACCGCGGCATGCCGCGCCGCATCTACACCTACCCGGCCGATGCGGGCTGGAACTTCGACAACCTGCTGGGCACCGCGGGCGTGTTCTTCATGGCCGCCGGCACGCTGCTGATGGTCTACAACATCTTCAACAGCATGAAGAACGGCAAGGACTCGGGCCGCGACCCGTGGGACGCCAACACGCTGGAGTGGATGACCGACTCGCCGCCGCCGGCCCACAACTTCGACTTCACCCCGGTGGTGTTCTCGGAGCGGCCCCTGTTCGACCACAAGCACAGCGAGGATCTGGCGATCCCGGTGCCGCACGAGGCCGAGCAGATCCACATGCCATCGTACTCGTGGAAGCCCCTGGTGGTGGCGAGCGGCGCGCTGCTGGTCATCATCGGCCTGCTGCTGTTCCACGTTGCGCCGATGCTCTGGCTCATCTCGGTGGCGGGCGCGCTGACCGTGGTGGTCGGCATCTACCAGTGGGTGACCGAACCGGTGTAGTCAACGAACTGTACGCAGCCTCTTTTGTTTCGGAGTGAGGATTTCATGAGCGCAGAGCTCGCCACCGCGGCCGGACACGACGCTTCGCACGTCGATCACGGCGACCACGGCCACCTGAGCGCCGAGAACAACTTCCTGGGCCTGCCCAACATCAAGCTGGCGATGTGGGCGTTCCTGGGCTCGGAGTGCATGTTCTTCGGGTCGCTGATCGGCACCTACTTCTTCTACCACGGCAAAAGCCTGGCCGGAAAGTTGCCGACCGAGGTGTTCTCGATCACGATCACGTCGATCTCCACGTTCTTGCTGTTGATGTCGTCGATGACGATGGCGCTGGCGGTGGACGCGACGCGTCTGAAGCGCCTGAGCAGTGCCCGCGCCTACATCCTGGCCACGGCGGCCCTGGGCGCGACCTTCGTCGGCTTCCAGGTCTACGAGTTCAGCGAATTCGTTCACGAAGGCCTGACGCTGTCGACCTCGCTGTTCGGCTCGACCTTCTTCGTCATGACCGGCTTCCACGGCGCGCACGTGACCGTGGGCGTCATCTGGCTGACGATGCTGTCGATCATGATCAGCAACGGCAAGCTGAACAAAGAGCGCTCGCCGATCACCGTGGAGTCCGCGGGCCTGTACTGGCACTTCGTCGACATCGTCTGGATCGTCATCTTCACCTTCGTCTACCTGTTGGAGTTCATCAAATGAGCCAGGCGCACGACGCCGCATCCGGCGTGACGCATTCGCACAAGAAGCACTACCTGCGGATCGGCGCGATCCTCACGGTGATCACGGCCATCGAGCTGGCGCTGCCGATGCTGAAGGGCTACCCGGAGATCTGGGAGCCGGCCCGGCCGCTGTGGGCTCCGGCGCTGATCATCATGTCGGTCGCCAAGTTCGGCGCGGTGGTGGGCGAGTTCATGCACCTGCGCGGCGATCGGCGGGTGTACCAGTTCCTGTTCCTGTCGCCGCTGATGCTGGCCACGGTGGTGTTCGTGCTGCTGTCGCTGCTGTCGGTGGTGATGTTCCGGCCTTTCGGCGCCGGCTACGCCGTCACGGCCGAGGCCAAGAAGCTGGGCTTCGTCGAGGCGAGCACCGGCCCCGCATTCGACCAGCCCCTGGACGACGCCAAGTTCGCCGCGGCCTTCGACGCCGCCAAGGGCAAGGACTTTGCCGACGGCAAGAAGGTCTTTGGCGAGAAGTGCGCCGCTTGCCACGGCCCGCAGGGCGGCGGTATGGCGAACCTGGGTCTGAACCTGAC
>JACRCU010000140.1 GCA_016218865.1 Deltaproteobacteria bacterium
CAGCCCCAGCGCGGCCACCCGCACGAGCAGCGCAAGCCCCACCCCCGCCGACTGGGCCTGGGCGGACGCCTGGCACCCCGCGTCGTCCGCTGCGGTGGCGGGAGCCGTGGCCTTGGTCGCCGGCTCGGGCGGGTCCAGCGACTTGTCGCCGATGACCGGCGGCGGCTTGACCACCTCGACGCACTTGCTCAGGCCCAGGTGCTGGGCGATCGTCTCGACCTTGGCGTTGTGCTGGGCGACGACCTCAAGGAAGCCCTTGAATTGCTTCATCGTCACGTAATCTTCGCCGGGCGGGGTGTTGGACGCCCGGTGGAACACCAGGATCACCCAGCCGCCGTCGACGTGCTCGGCGCGCCGCAGCAGCAGCTCCAGCTCGTACGCGGTCGAAGCGATGCCCATCACGTGGCCGTTCAGGGCGTGGACCGGGTACGGCGGCTTGTTGATGTCCGGATTCATGGTCCGCACATAGCTGTAGAGCTTGCCCGCCTGCTCGGTGACGGCGGGCGTGGTCGAGCCGAACGGCAGCGCGAGGCCAAACGGGGTGATTCCCCAGCCCTTCAGCGATTGCAGCGAGTTGCTGAGCTCCGCCTGCACCTCCGCCGGCGGCAAGGTGGCCAGGTCGGGGTGGGTGACGGTGTGGCTCGCCACCTCGTGACAGCGGTCCAGCAGCGCGTGGATCTGCTTGACCGTGATGAAGTCGGACTGGTAGCCCGGCTTCTCGGGATAGTCGGTGATGAGGAAGTGGGTCGCCTTCCAGCCGCGCTGATCCAGCTGTGGCGTCAGCATGTTGTAGGCCGACAGCCAGCCGTCGTCGAAGGTGAAGCTGACGGTGGCCTGGTAGGCGCCGGGGCCCAGCGCGCTGCCGTCCAGGCCTTCGCAGGTCACGTCATCGATCTCCAGGTAGCCGATGTCGTGAATCGTATGCAGCACTTGCAGGCTCAGGGCCCCAGGCGGAATGGTCAGGTCAGCCTGAGCCAAGGTCCAGGTGGCCGCGGCCGGCAGGCTGGCCACGGGCAGGTAGGCGTATTCGCCGTCAGCAAAGCCCACCCACAAGATGAGCTCACTCGGCACGTCGCTGCGGTACCAGTCCGACACGCGGTAGTGGATGTCGGTACCGTCGGCCTCGAAGTCGGTGCCGTACCAGCGCGCGTCGCCTTCGCCTTTGCTGCTGGTCACTTGCACGCGAGCGCCGCGACCGACGTGACCCGTGGTGGTCCACTCGAACTCCGCGGTCACCAGGCCCCAGTAGCTGGGCTTCCAGTCGGCCGGGCCGCTGCCGTCCTCGTTCGGCGCCTCGAAGCCGGGGTTGGGCACGGTCGCCGCCCACGCCGGACGGACACCGAGCCCGGCGCACAGCGCGGCCAGGAGCAGCGCCAAGCATGTCGGAAGAGTGCGCGCCATCTACGGATCCTCCGCGAAGGCCGTGCGGAGCGCGTAGAACATCAGCTTCTTGCGCTCGACGAAGTGGTCGACGCTGTCCCAGGTCGGCCACGAGTACAGCGGCACCTCGGCGCCAGCGATCCCCTTGGCCGTCAGGGCGTTTCGCGGTGCCGCGTCGACCAGACGGTAGCCGGTGGGCGACTTGACGGCCGTGGCCACGAACACGCGAATCCCCTGGGTCGGCTTGATGTCCCAGGCCGGCGTGGCCGGGTCGTCCCACAGGATGCTGCGGCTCGACGGGTCGGTGAACCACAAGGCGTGCCACGGCAAGCGGATTTCCAGCTGGCCGCCCTCGCCGACCTGCAGGTGCGCCAGGCTGTCGCTCTGCCAGTCGCCGGTCCGCAGCGTGCCCCAGGCGTGGTACTGCTTGGGCGGAATCGGCCACGGCTCGCCGCCGATGAGGATGCCGGCCTGCTCGTACTGGGCATTGTTGTTGACCAATTGCTTCTCTAGCACGAAGTTGCCGTCGGTGGTCAGCTGCGGAATTCCGCCCAGCTTGGTGGCGCCGTTGATCTTGGCCATCGGGCTGTAGGTCGCATCGACGCGCAGCTCGCGGGTGGCGCCGTCCAGCAGCACCATCGACTCGAAGCCCAGGTCGCCCTGGGTGGTCAAGGTCGTGTCCTGCGGGGTGTGCAGGGCGCCCAGCTTGCGGTTGCCCAGCGCGCCCTCGACCGTAGAAAGACCAATCAGCACCGCCATTTGATCCAGGTTGGGTACGGCGTCCGTGGCGAACTGCAGGCGCAGGTACACGTAGGCCGGGTCCGACGCCACCTGTACGGCCACCAGGGTTCGGGCCGCATCGCCGCCATCGCCTACCGGCTGCACCGGCGCCGCGGGTTGCTTGGCCGCCCAGAAATCTTTGTCGTTCCAGTCTGCTACCTTTCCATCCAGGATTTTGGACCAACCGGGCAGCGGGTAGTAGCTCAGCACGCCAAAGTTCTCTTCCGGGCTCATCACATCCAGCCACAGCGCGCCGCGGTCGCCGGGCAGCATGGTCGGCGTGGTCACCCAGGTGCGCTTGAACCACTCGTCGATCCACTCGAACACCACCGTGCCCGCCATCCCGGCCTCGCGGCAGTTCTGGTAGAGATCATAAATGATATCGGCCTGCTCTACCTCGTTGTAGCCGCCGTGGTCGTAGGCCCACGGGTTCTTGTGGGCGTTGCCCTGGCTCGACGGGATGCCGTACTCGGCCACCAGTACCGGCACCCCCGGGTGGTGGGCCTTCAAGTCCTTCATGTAGCCCAGGTAGCTGCTCACGATGCCGGCCGAGGTCTTGGTGGTCTGGTAAACCGGATCGTAGATGATGAATTCCGGGTTGAACGGGTAGATGTGGTAGCTGGCGAACAGACCCTGGTCGAAGGGCGGAATCATGTCGAACTTGGCGAAGTTGCAGTCCACCACGTCTTGGGCGAAGTTCGGCGTCTCGGTGGGGTGGTGGATGGCGTCCAGGGCCGGCCAGCTGGACCAGCCGATCGGCCGCAACACCCCGTAGCGGTCGTATTCGTACGACAGCACGTTGTCCATCTGGTGGGCAATCCAGCCCTCCATCGGCTTGCCGCCTTTGGCCATGTGCAGGAAGCGGCCGTTGTAGACGTTGTAACCGGCCCACTCCTCGTCGGAATTGGCGACGATGTGGCCGTCCATCTCGTCGCCCGGCAGCCAGCACATCAGCCAGGGCGAGGCGTCGGCCGTATAGCGGCCCGAGGCCTTGCCGAAGCGCTCGGCGATGACGGCGTTGCCATGCAAGGCATCGATATCCAGACGGATCTCGGCCTCGAAATCCACCGTCGAGTCGGTGATGAAGTCGCCCTCTTCGCGCTCGTCCAGCCAGATCCCGTGCATCAGGTACAGCGGCTTGGTGGGGTGGGCCAGGTTCCAATCGCGAAAAGCCTGATAAAACACCGGGTAGTGCAGCGTGTACACGCGAACGACGTTGGCGCCCACCGCCGAGATGCCGTCCAGCCAGCGCAGGTAGTCGGCGCGCGTGGCGGCCAGCTCGCCGGGGTAGCGGCCGGGGGTCGCCACCGCCAGGTTCACGCCCTTGACGATGAAGGGCTCCCAGCCCTTGCCCTGGCGGCGGTCAATCTGGAAGTAGTCGCCGTGGGTGCGGAATTTGGGAACTGGTGGCGCCTGCGGCGGCCGCGGGCCGATGTAGGTGGTCTGGTCGTTGCAGGCGACAGCGAGCACGCCCAGCCCAGCCAAGGTCAGCAGCGCAGCGAGCAGCCCACCTTTCCAACGGAACCCGAACATCGCACCTCGCCTGGCAGGCACGATAGCGCAGGCGCCGCCCGGCCGCCAATTCCGTTGTGGAACTCGGGGCTGCGGTTGCGCAAGCGTGCAAGGATCGGTACAAGCAAAGGGCACGCCGCCGCCACCGGCGAAGAGAGCGCGATTCGTGAAACTACGGAATACTTGGACATTGCCACGGACCGCACGGCGCGGCCTCCCGCTCGCAGCCTGCTTGGTGGCCGCCGCTCTGGCCGCCTGTGGCAACGAGCCGGACCCGGTCGTGAGCTACTTTGACGCGGACGACACCGACTGGAAACCTTCGCCCAAGGATATCGCGGGCCAAGACACTACCGCCCCTGCGGACGCCGTTCTGGCGGACACCGCACCGGATGCGGTCGCCGACACTGCGCCCGACACCGCTGCAGACGACACGGCCGTTGGCAGCGATGCCGATACGAGCCAAGATGGCACAGCGGCTCCGTTTTCGCCGGATATCGGCGGCGGCTTGCCATCTGAAATCACCAAGATCGGCACCCCGACCAGCCTCTTCGACGTGACGGGCATCCACACCGTCAAGCTGAGTGTCGATCCCACCGAGTGGGCGGCCTACATGGACGGCGTCGACAAGCCGGACGGCAAGAAGGTCTACGAGTGGCATCCCGCCGCGGTCGAGGTAGACGGCGTGGCCTACGGCGAAGCGGGCATCCACGGCTTCGGCAACGGCAGTCAAATCGACAACCCGCAAAAGCCCAACGTTCGCATCAAGTTCGACCACTACACCGATACCAACATCGGCCCCGAGGGCGAAAAGGCATTCCGCCTCAAGGCCTCGGGCCAGGACGACACCTTCCTGCGCGAGCTGTTGGCGGGCGCCCTGCTCCGCGAGGCCGGCGGCAACGCCCCGCGCATGGGCTGGGCGCGGCTGTGGGTCAACGGCAAGGACTTCGGGCCCTACCAGCTGCAAGAGGCGGTGGACAAGCGCTACTTTAAGTACGCGTTCGGCAACAACGACGGCGACAAGTTCGTCCAAGAGTACGGGTGCTTGGGCTTTGACTGCCCGGCCAAGGGCTGCGACGGGCTGGCCAAGGCCTGGTCCGGCGACCCCGGCGACACTCAGGTCATCGTCGACTTGGCCAAGGCCGTGACCGCGGCCGCCGACGCCGATCTGAAGCAGGTTCTGGGCGATTACTTCTACTTGGGTGAGTTGCTGGCCGACTACGCGGTCGACGCGCTGCTGTCGAACATCGACGGGCTCGCCTCGGCCGGCCAGAACTTCACCGCCTACGCCGACGAGAAGACCAAGCGCCTGCACATCATCGCCACCGGCACCGATCTGACCTTTGGCGGCTTTGGCGCCTGGTACGATCTGCAGACCCCGTGGGGCAGTCCCAACGCCTGGTGCCCCACGCGCGCCGACCAGATCTACACGCGCATCTGGCAGGTGCCCGACCTGAAGAGCAAGCTGCTGACCAAGCTGCGCAACCTGCAGTGCGGCATGTTCCATCAGGACAAGCTGCTGCCGCTCATTGCGTCGTACAAGGCCGTCTTGAAGCCCATGCTGACCAGCGACCCGGTGGCCAAGCAGTCGCCCGGCCAGGTCGAGGCCGCCTACGGGTCCCTGACCAGCTACATCAAGAAGCGCCAGCAAACACTCGTGGATCTGTTGGGTGCCTGCCCGCAGTAGCGCCGAACCGGATCCTGCAAGGCGCTGGACCCCGCCGTAGGGGCGCTGACCGGCTTGGCACCGTTGGCTCGCTACTTGCAGTCCGCGCAGGTCGAGCCGGTGCACGTCTTGGCGGTCGGCTTGCCGCTCAGGTCGCAGCAGTCGCCGTTCTGCTTGCAGGCCGAGTCGCACCAGCAGCCCGAGGCCGCCTGGCCGCCGCACGCCGAGTCGCAGGGGTGGCCGCCACCGCCGCCGCAGTCGCTGGGGCAGCTGGCCGCGGTCTCGCCCGACTCGCACGCCCCATTGCCGCACTGGGCGGGGTTGCCGCTCGTGCAGCCGCTGCTCTGCATGCACTGGGCCATGGAGCTAAACAGGTTGGTTGCGGCCGAACCGGCCGTGGTCGCGCACTTCTGAGCGCAGGCGTTGTCGCCACTGGGGCACTGGCCGATGCACGAGTACAGTGCGCCGCACTTGGCATCGGACAGGCAGGCCATCACCGAGTCGCCACAGGCGTTCATCAGGCACACAGTGGTGGGATCGCAGTCCTGGTTGCAGTTGCTGGTATTCTCGCCGCTTTCGCAGACAAGGTTGCCGCACTGCCCGCCGCCGCCGCCGCAATCGCTGGCGCAGCTGGCCGATGTCTCACCGCTCTCGCACTTGCCGTTGCCACAAACGGGCTTGGGCGCGGTGCAGGTCTTGCTGGAGGTGCAGGTGCCGCCGTTGGTGCACGGACCCGAGCACTTGCCGCCGCAGCTGTCCGAGTCCCCACAGTACTTGCCCGAGCACTTGGGGGTGCAGGTGGTCTCGCAGTCGCTAGGGCAGTTGCTGGCGCTTTCGCCGCTCTCGCAGGTGCCGTTGCCGCACACCGCCACGTTGGTCTTGCAGTCGCTGGGGCAGCTGCTGGCGCTCTCGCCGGACTCGCAAGTGCCGTTGCCACACACGGTCTGATTGGGAATCTTGCAGTCGCTGGGGCAGCTGGAGGTGCTCTCGCCCGCGTCGCACTTGCCGTTGCCGCACACGCTGGCACTGCCCAGGCAACCCGCGGAGTTGCCGCAGGTGCCCACGGCCGAGAACAGCTGCAGCGCAACCTCGTCCGAGGTCGTGATGCAGGTCTGCGGGTCGCAGGTGCCGCCGCAGGCGACCATACAGTCCAGAGTCTTCTTGCAGTTGTTGTTGGATTGGCAGGCACTCCACTGGCTGGAGCACTTGCTCTGCATGCACGCTAGGATCTCCTGCACGCTGGTGTCGCTGCCACCGGTCGAGGTGTCGTTCTTGGTGGTGTTGGTGTCGCCGCCGCCGGTCGCGTCGCTGCCGCTGCTGGTGTCGGCGCCGGTGTTGGTCGACGCGGCTTTGCAGCTGGCGATCTTGGTGCTGGCACCGGGGGTCGTGTCTTCGATGCACGACGTGGGCGGCAGGCAGTCCTGCATCTTCTTCCAGGTGCCGTCGCACTGCATGGCCGAAGCGCCGTAGCAGCCCTGGTTGAAGAAGTTCTTGTCGCAAGCAGTGCCCTCGGCGCCGCCAACGCCCGAGAAGCCGCCGCCACCACCGCCGCCGCCCGCGACACAGGCCGACGCGAGCAAAGCCAGAGCGGTGGGAACCAGATTGCGAGAGAAGCTGAAGTTCACGGTGCCCTCCGTCGGGCAAATCGGCGCGCGCGCCACCTTAGGTTGGGATTGTGCTGAAGGCTCCATAGAACCGGAGCAAGGGCCCAATAGAGTACGAAACACGCCCATGGGGCGCAAGCGGAATCTGCGGATGGCGCGGCCCGCGCGGAGCGCCGTGACGCAGCAATTTTGCCCGCAGTGACCGTGCCGGCGCGGCAGGGCTTGCAACCGGCCCCGGGCTGCCGCAAAGTGCCGGCGGGGTCGCGGCCTTCCAGCCCAGGGTGCCCCGCCGGGAGCTGCACGTGTCGATTCGGGTGCCTCTAACAAAGCCTTCCATGGCGTCGCTTTTTGTGGCTCTGGCGGTGCTGGCGTCGATCGCGCCGGCTTCCAAGGTGTGGGCGCAGGTGCCCATGGATCCCGCGGCGGCCGCCAGCGAGACCGCCCTCCACGAAGCCGGCCAGGTGGGGCAAAAGCACGCGCCGCTGCGCGGGACCCCCGCGGTCGCGAGCGCCGATCGCCAGCCGCTGCTGGCCAAGATCGAGAGCAAGATCGCCTGCGTGTGCATCGACAACGGTGATCTGAAGATCGATCCCAGCCGGTCGATCGCGCAAAGTGAGTGCAACTGCCCGCACGCGGCGCGGGTGCGTACGGACTTGAACGAAGCGCTGGCCGGTCTGTCGACAGCCCAGTTGACCGACAAGCGCACGGTGGCCGAGCAGCTGGAGGCGGCGTTCGTGCCGATGGCCGCAGAGTACGAGCGGGTGTTTCGCTATCCCAAGGCCGACTTCGACTGGTGGATGGACAACGTGCGCTGCGTCTGCGACGGCTGCAAGCCCACGGTTTTCTTTAGCAAGTGCCAGATCACCTGCCACCCGGCCATCACCTACAAGCTGCGCACCCGCATCTTCTTCGCGATGGGCTTCTCGCGCGACGAGATGCTGGACTACTACCTGGCCGAGTACAACGCCGACAAGTCCGCGCGCGATCAGCAGACCCGCGACTGGCTGCTGCCCCGCAAGCAGCGCGAGCGCGGCTGGGTGGTGCCGGCGGTGGTCATGTTCGGCGTACTGCTGAGCCTGGGCCTGTCGGTGCGGCGCTGGGCGCGGCCCAAGAAGGCCAAAGAGCGGGCCGAAGGCGAGCCCGCGCCCGTGGAGCCGGTCGTCGATGCCAAGGCGCGCAACCGGCTGCTGGACGAAATGGACCGCGACGACGAGGGCTTTTGAACCCCGCCTGGCTGACGCGCGCGCGCAAGCGGGCCGGTGGCGCCGCCGTGGACGGATTCTTCCGCGGTCTGGCCAACCTGGGTCGGCTGCATCCCCTGGCCAAGCCCGAGCGCCACGGCGTGGAGGTGCTGCGCGAGCTGCCGTACCAGTCGGGCGGCCTGGCCGAGCACCGCCTGGACGTGTACCGGCCCCTGCCCGGCCGCGGTCCGACGCCCGGCAAGCGCCCGGCCATGCTGTACATTCACGGCGGCGGCTTCCGCATCCTATCCAAAGAGACCCACTGGGTGATGGGGCTGGGCTTTGCCCGCCGCGGTTTTGTGGTCTTCAACGTGAACTACCGGCTGGCGCCGCACCACCCGTTTCCGGCGGCCCTGCACGACGTTGCCGCGGCGCTGCAGTGGCTGGAGCTGCACGCGGCCGAGTACGGCGCCGACCTGGAGCAGCTGGTCATCGCGGGCGAGTCGGCCGGGGCCAACCTGGCGACCTCGCTGACGCTCTCGACCTGTTTTGCCCGCAGTGAGCCCTATGCCCAAGCCGCGTTCGCCGTCGGCCGTGTGCCCAAGGCGGTATTGCCGATGTGCGGTGTGCTGCAGGTCACCGACCCCGAGCGCTTTCGCCGCCGGCGACCGGACCGCATCGGCAACTTCCTGCAGGACCGGCTGAGCGAAGTCAGCGTGGGCTACCTGGGCCGCGACCGCTTGCAGCCGCACCCCGACTGGCACCTCGCGGACCCGCTGCTGGTGTTGGAAGGCGACGAACAGCCGGCGCGCCCGCTGCCGCCGTTCTTTGCCGGAGTGGGCACCGCCGACGTGCTCCTGGACGATACCCGCCGGCTGCACGCGGCCCTGACCAGGCGCCAGGTCCACAGCGAAGTGCGCTACTATCCCAAACAAGTCCATGCGTTTCATGCCATGGCCTTCTTGGCTGAGGCGCGCACAGCGTGGGTCCACCAGATCGACTTCCTGGAGCGGGTCCTGCAGCGGCCACTGCCGCCTGTGTAGTGCTGGGCGGTACACTGCCGGGCCTGTCGGCGCTCTTTCCGTGAGCGGGTCATGTCCTGCCGGGGCTGGTGGGGCTGTTGCTGTGGCCGGGGTGTGTAGTGTGTACTACACAGGCAACATGCCCAGCACCCAGCGGTAGAGCAGACCCAACACCGTCAACGCGGCGCCCACGATGGCCAGGCGCACGGTGAGCGGCGGCTGCGGCGCTGGCGGCAGCTCGCGCGACAGGGCGGCACCCGTCAGGGCCCCGACGGCGAGCCCGCCCAGGTGGCAGGCGTTGTCGACCACCGGCATCGACAGACCCAGCCCAACATTGACGATCGTAAAGAACAGGCCGCTGCGAATCAGCTGCTGGTAGACGTGGCGCGGGACGGCATCGCGGCGGGCCAAGGCAAAGCCCAAGGTCGCGCCCATCACGCCAAAGACTGCGCCCGAAGCGCCGACGCTGATGGCACCCGGCGCGGTGAGGCCGTGCCAACCCAGCGAGGCGATGGAGCCGCCCAGCGCCGCCAAGAAGTAGACAAACGTATAGTTCAGCGAGCCGAACAGCCGCTCCGCCGTGTCGCCGATCTGCCGCAGCACCAGCAGGTTCATGGCGATGTGGATCAGATTGCCGTGCAGGAACGCGGCACTCAGCAAGCGCCAGGCCGATGTGGGTCCTTCGGCCAAGTTGGGCGCATTGCCGCCCCAGTCGGCCAGCTGCGCCAGCGGAAAACCGCCGATCACCACTTCGAGCAGCGACAGTTCGCCGCCGCGGTGGCCGCCGTAGTGTCCGACCGCGAGCACCATCGCAGCGTAGATCGCGGCGTTCAGGCCGATCAGCGCCTTGGTCACCGGCAGCCCCGGCGCAGTGCGCCGCAGGCGCTCGACGAATACCGCCGGATCGCGCGGATCGCCGAGCGCAGCCAAGTGCTCCAAAGGATTGACCACCTCGATCTCGCTGCGGATGGCGGGCTCGAGCAGCACAGCCACCGCGTCGGCTACGGTGGTGCCGAGCACCTGCGGGGGCTGGGCGCTGCACATGGCCAGTTGCACGCCGTGCTGCCGCGCGGTGGCCGCCAGCCATTGCGGCGCCTCCAGCGGAGCATCCGACGTCAACACGACCACATCGGGCAGCTCGGCCAGGGCCGCGTGGCGCTGCAGCCACACCTCGAAATAGCTCGGCGACGGCGCATCCCACGGCGTCACCAGCCACAGCCCAGGCGGAATCGGCCGCCCGACCGGCACTTGCAGCAGAACGGGCACCAGCTTCCAGTTGTCTTCCGTAACCGGTCGCACGTGGCGCGCGCCGTGGAAAACCAGGAACTGCTGCACCAGGGCAGAGAGGTCGCTCGCGTCGCTGGGCCAGGGATTCGCCATGCGGCCAAGATAGCATCGCCGTCGCGTGTGCGGAATGCGCGAGGCCGGCGCAAAATTCTGCAAATCGCGCTATCTTGTTGCCGCCGGGAGGTTCCCGCTCGGTGCCGTCATGATGGGTCCGATCGCTCCTAAATCGTTGCTCTTGCTTGGATTTCTCGTCGTCGCCGCGGCTGCGTGTGGCGGTTCGGCCGGCTACGTGGTGCAGGACAAGCCGGCCGAGGCGCCCAAGCCCGTGGCCGAGACTCCCAAGATTCCAGACGCCTATGCCGACCACCGCGGCGAGCACGCCAAGGCCGGGCTGCGCTTCCGCCTGGCCGCCAAGCCGATCGCGGTCGACGGGCCCAACCTGGTGATCGAGCTGGTCAAAGTCGACTGGCAGACCCTGACGGCGCCCAGCGGCAAGGAGCTGCGCGAGGCCTCGGCCAGCTTGGTGCTGCACCGCGGCCAGGACCAGCGCCAGGTGATCATCCCGCAAAAAGACGAAAAAATCGCCATGGGTGCGCGCATCCAGGTGCTCGACGCCGGCGAGGACTACAATCGCCAGCGCCTGACCTACGAGCCCTGGGTCGACCTGCAAGTCGACGCCGCCGCCGAATAGCGCCGCCCGCATCTTTGTTTGTGAGGTCGCGGCCTGCGACCGCTGAGGAGACGTATGACTTTGCCTGCGCGCCCCCGCTCTCTGTCTGGCATCAAGCCCACCGGCCAGCCGCACTGGGGCAACTATTTTGGAATGATCCAGCCGGCTTTGAAGCTGGCCGACGACCACGACGCCATGTACTTCATCGCCGATCTGCACGCGCTGACCTCGGTGCGCGATCGCGAGGCCATGCGCCGCGACTCCCTGGGCATCGCTGCGACCATGCTGGCGGCCGGCCTGGACCCGCAAAAGACCATCCTGTGGCGGCAGAGCGACGTGCCCGAAGTGTTGGAGCTGTCCTGGCTTTTGGGCTGCGTGACCAGCCTGGGCCTGCTGGAGCGGGCGCACTCGGTCAAGGATGCCCGCGCCAAGCAGAAGGACCTGAACCTGGGCACGTATTCGTATCCGGTGCTGATGGCTGCGGACATCCTGGCCTTCGACTCGGACGTGGTGCCGGTGGGCAAGGACCAGCTGCAACACCTGGAGATGGCCCGCGATATGGCCACCTACTTCAACGTGGCCTTCATGGGCCACAAGGCGGGCGGCACGGTGGACGACAAGGCGCCGTGGGACGGCATCAGCCTGAAGCGGCCCAAGGCCCTGATCCAGGAGCAGACGGCGATCGTACCGGGGCTCGACGGTCAGAAGATGTCCAAGTCCTATGACAACTACATCCCGATCTTCGCTTCGCAAAAGGAGTTGAAGAAGGCGGTGATGCTGATCGTCACGGACGCCAAGTCGCTGGAAGAGCCCAAGGATCCGGACACCTGCAACGTGTTTGCCCTGTACAAGTTGTTCACCAGCAAAGAGCAGCAGGCCGAGCTGGCGGCCAAGTACCGGGCCGGCAACTTCGGCTACGGCCACGCCAAGCTGGCGCTGCTGGAGGTGGCCGAGGCCCACTTTGGCCCGCGCCGCGCCCGCTACCAGGAGCTGATGGCCAACCCCAAGGAACTGGAAGCGATCTTGGACGACGGCGCCCGGCGCGCGCGCAACCTGGCCCGGCCGGTGCTCGCGCGGGTGCGGGCGGCGGTGGGGCTGCCCGACCACCCCTATGCCGACTATAACCCCTAATCTTCAAGGTAGTTCGTGAGCGATCCGCAGATCGACATCCTGCCGCCCGACCCCGACTGGCAGCCGCCCAAGGGCCCGCCGCCGGTGACGTACGACGTGGAGCCGCCGCCACCGGGCGTGGTCAGCGACGTGTACGAGGCCAAGCCGCCGCCGGGAATGCGCCACCCGGATCGACCGCAAGTGCGGGCGCAGCGGGGCGATCCGGCGGTCTTCAAGAAGCTGCTGAAGCTGGCGTCGCGGGTGGCCATTGTGGCCGTGATCGGCCTGCTGCTGGTGTGGGCGCTGGAGCCGTTCGGCCCGGACTCGCTGCAGCACTCGGTGCTCTGGCTGCGCGATCAGCCGGTGCTCGGCCGCATCCTGGCGGTGCTGCTGGTGGCCGCCGGCGTGCCGTTCCTGGTGCCGGTGGGGCCGATGGCGATGATCCCCGCCTACGCCTGGGGCACCACCGAGGGCGTGGTGCTGGGCTTGGCTGGAGCCGTGCTGGGCGGGACGCTCAACTACTGGGTGAGCAAGCGCTTCATTGGTCCGCACTTGCTGGCCTGGCTCGACGGCAACGAGGTGATCCGCTCGCTGTACCTGACCGTGGACCGCCGCGGCGCGCGGGTGCTGCTGGGCATGCGCATGAGCCCGGTGATGCCGTTCGGCCTTTTGTGCTATTTGTCGGGCCTCACCTCCATCAACTGGGCCCTGTTCGCGCTGGTGATGGCGGTGGGCGGCCTGCCGTGGACCACGGTGTATGCGGTGGCGGGCGGCATGCTTGGCGAGAGCCACCGCGCCATGGACTTGGGCGCCGCGGCCGACGGACCGTACGCCAGCCTGCTGCGCTGGATCGGCTTGGCTGTGACGATCGCCCTGGCCACCTGGATCGGCCGGGTGGCGCGGCGCGACTTGCTCGACATGCGTGCCGGGAGGGGAACGCCATGAAAGCACTGAGATGGACACTGCTTTTGAGCTTGGCGGCCTGCGGCAGCGATCCAGCGGCGTCGACCGACACCACGGTCCAAGATGCCCTGGTCGATGCGGCGGCGGATGCGGTCGACGGCATCGGCAAGGACTTCGCTTGGGAAGGCGACGTGCCCCTGCTGGACGGAAAATCGATGGAGTTCGAAGCCTTTACCGGCACCATCGACACGACCGCCAAGACCCTCACGGTGCAGCGGAGCGGCGAGGCGAGCCCGCGGGCGGTGCTCAACCTGGGCGACCTGCGCTTTGGGCGGGTGGCGAGCTTCGATGCCAAGTACAACTACGATCCCGCCAACTTGCCCGACAAGACGCCCGCCGACCTGAGCTGGTGCAGCGTGGCGGCGATCAAGCAGATTCCCCAGCCGAATCCAGGCGGTGAGTCGCTCCTCGCCGGCACATTCTGGCAGCTCGATACCCAAGACGCTGGCGGCGCGCCCTGTCCGGCCTGGGTGCTGCACTGGGCCCACCAAGCCGGCGTCGGTTTTCACCTGAGCGTCCGGCCCCTTGACGGCAAGCTCGGCGAGGCGTGGGCCAAGGACCAGGGCGACAAGCCGTTCATCTACACCGAGTTTGCCCACAGCGCGCCGGCGGGCGAGGGCTACTACGGCCTGGGCGAGTTCTTCGACACGCCGCAGCACCGCGGCAAGGTGCGAAGCCTGCAACTCCAGGGGCAATTCGACCTGGACGGGTCGAGCAACGAAGCCCACGTGCGCCTGCCGCTGCTGGTGGGCACCCAGGGCTGGGGCTGGTTCGCCATGACACGCCGGCCGGCCAAGGTCGACGTCGCCGCCACCGACAAAGCCAAGGTGGTCGCGACCTTCCAAGAGGTCAACCTGGAGCTGTACCTGCTCTTGGCCGACGATCCGCTGGACGTGGTCGGCCGCTACTGGAAGCTGACCGGCTCGCCGCAGCTGCCGGCCCCCTGGGCGCTGGGCGGTCTGCTGTGGCGCGACGAGAACAAGGACCAGGCCGAAGTCCTGCAAGACGCTGCGGATCTGCGCAAGCACGACCTGGCCATCTCGGGCATGTGGATCGACCGGCCCTACGACACGGCAGTCAACGACTTCGGCTTCGAGCCCGGGATGTTCCCCGACCCCAAGGCGATGATCGACACCTTACACGCCCAGGGGCTGCGGCTGGGGCTGTGGTCCACGCCCTATTTGGACCCGGGCTACGGCGGCAAGCCCAAGGCCAAGCTGGCCGACGAAGCCAAGTCAAAGGACTATTTTGTCCATGGGCAGGGCGCCTGGTCGTCGATCCTCAAGTGGGGGCCGCCCATCGACTTCACCAACCCGGCCGCCGACGGCTTCTGGCGCGGTCTGGTCAAGAAATACACGGACATGGGCATCGAGGGCTTCAAGCTCGACTACGGCGAGGACATCGTCCTGGGCCTGCTGACCGTGCGGATTCCCTGGCTTTTTGCCGACGGCAGCGACGAGCGCACCATGCACCGCGGCTTCGAGCTGGGCTACCACGCCGCCTATGCCGACAATCTGCCCAAGCTGAGCGGACTTGCGGGCGGCGGCTGGATCCTGGCGCGCAACTCGACCTGGGGCGACCAGACCAAGACCTCGATGATCTGGCCCGGCGACCTGTGCGCGGGCTGGGTCAAGTTCGGCGAGTGCTCGCCCGGCAAAACCATCTGTCACGCCGGCGGCTTGCCGGCCTCGGTCAGCGCCGCCATCTCGCTGCCCACCGCCGGCTTTCCGCTGTTCGGCGCCGACACCGGCGGCTATCGCCACGGCCGCGCGCCCAAGGAATTGTTCCTGCGCTGGCTGCAACACACGGCGCTCACGGGCGTTTTGCAGATCGGCGGCGGCTCGAACCATCACCCGTGGCTGGCCGAGAAGGCGGACAACGACCTGGCCCCGGGCTCGGCCTTCGACCAGGAAACCCTAGACGTTTCGCGGGTGTTGATCCGCCTGCACGCGCGCCTGTTCCCGCTGCTTTGGAGCGAACTGCAGCGCAGCCAGGGCGAGACACCCAAGGGCGTGGGTCCGGTGCGGGCGCTCGGCCTGCAGTACCCCAAGCTGGCAGGCGATCCCGGCCTGCAGGCCCACGAGGCCGACCAGTGGCTGCTGGGGCCGGACCTGTTGGTAGCGCCCGTGATCACACCGGAATTGCAGCGGGAGGTCTGGTTCCCGCCGGGGCAATGGCGCGACTGGTTCGACGGTTCGGTCCAAGACGGCGGCGCGACCGGCAAGCTCGAGAAGGTCGACGCGTCGATCGCCAAGCTGCCCCTGTACTTGCGCGTGGGCGGCGTGGTGCCGCTGCTACGGCCGACCATCGACACCCTGGCGCCCAGCACCCAGGCCGGCGTCGAAAGTTTCGCCAACCAGCCCGGGCAGTTGTGGCTGCGCGCCGCCATCCCCAGCGCCGACGGCAGCGGCACCCTGACCCTGTGGGACGGCAGCAGCGCCACCTGGCAGCGCGCGGGCAAGACCGTGACCCTGACCACCAAGTCCGGCGGCACCTTCAGCGCGGGCTTCGTCTGGCACCTGGCGGGCCTGGGCGACTTCGCCAGCGTCAAGGACGGCAAAGGCCAGCCGCTGGTGGCCGCGCAGAGCACCGAGGGTGTGCCGGTTTGCCCGCTCGGCTGCTGGGCCCCGGACGGCAGCGACCTGCTGGTGCGGGCAGTAGGCGACACGGTGGTGATCGCGCTGCCATGACGCAACTCCCCGCCAGCACGACCACGATTGCCATCGTCGGCTGCGGCGGCCTGGGCGTGCCCGCGGCCTGGACCTTGGCGCTGGCGGGGGCCACGCAGCTGATCCTGATCGACGACGACGTGGTCGAAGTCAGCAACCTGCATCGGCAAATCCTGTACGACACCGCCGTGGTGGGCCAACCCAAGCCTCTGGCGCTGGCGGCAGCCCTGCAGGCGCGCGTGCCCAACCTGGACATCCAGGTCCGCCAAGGGTGCTTGACTGCCGACACGCTGGGCGACCTGTTGGCCGGCTGCGAAGCGGTGGTCGAGGGCAGCGACGACGCCACCAGCAAATTCCTGGTGAACGATTGGGCGGTTGCCCACCCCCGGCGCCGCTACGCCAGCATCGCCGCCGCCATCGGCCGCCGCGGTCAGTGGATGACGGTGTCGCCCGAGTCGGCCTGCTACCGCTGCCTGTTCGAGGAGCCGCCGCCGCCCGCGCACTTGGCCACCTGCCAGGTCGCCGGCGTCATCGGCCCGGTGGTCGGCCAGGTGGGGGCGCTGGCCGCGCGCTCGCTGTGGTCCGTGCTGAACGGCCAGGCCGACATGGCCCACGGCGCCCTAGTTCGTCTGTCGCCGCGGGGACTTCTGCGCACGCCCGTGCAGATTGCTGGCGACTGCCGTTGCGGCCGAGGTGCGCCATGCTAGTCCGCGACCCGGCCAACCTGTACGAGCGCCACGGCCGGCAACTGCTGGTGACGGGTGTGCAATTCGACGGGCAGCAGGCCCTGTTCGCCCTGGGCGCCGCCATCGCTTGCGACCAGTCGCCGCTGGCCCGCGCCGCCGCCGAGGTGTGTGCGCGCTACCTGGTCGGCGCCGGTCTGGGGCGGATCCTGGCGCCCACGGCCATCGCCCGCGACCTGCCCGCCATCGACCCCGAGCTGCAAGTCGCCACGAATCCCGCGGACTTGTGCGAGCCCTGCCTGCACCTGCACCTGCGCGGACGGCCCTTTGGCGCCGAGGCCGAGCTGGTCTGGCTGGACGGTGGCGCGACCCGCCAATCGCTGCTGCTTTGGCACAGTTCTGGCGGGCTGGCGGACGCGGTGGCGCTGGGCGGCGCGGTGGCGCAGCTGGTCCTGGACGACGTGCTGGGTCTGAACCCGCTGCCGGCGGTGGTGCGCTTCGACCTGGACGATCCGCAACAGCCCTTGCGGCAACAGGAACAACCGACGGATCCCCTGGCGGCGGTCAGCGCCGAGGTCTGGCAGCCGGTCGAGGCCGCCTGCGCCGCCGCCTATCCGCGCGAGGCCGCCGGGCTGCTGGTGCAGAATTCCGACCATTCTGTCCATTGTGTCTTGGGCGAGCAGGGCCAGGCCGAAGCCTTCGTCGTGGCGCCCGAGCATTTTGCGCAAGCGAATCCGCACTTGCTCGCCGTCTGGCACAGCCACCCGGACGGCAGCACCGAGCTCAGCGCCGTCGATCAGGCCTGGGCCCGCGCCGGCAACAACCCGGCGCCCACTCAGGTCATTTTGGCCACCACTGGCCCGCAAGTCACCGCACGCCAAGTCCACGTGTGGAGCGCCCTGGCCGGCCGCTATGTATCCGTCAACCGATAAGGAACTCGCCCATGCAACAGCGCACGATCCAAATGCATGTCTTCGTTTCCGGCGAGGTGCAGGGCGTGTCCTACCGCGCCTACTGCCGCCAGCAGGCCCTGCGCCTCAAGCTCAAGGGCTGGGTGCGCAACCTGGACGACGGCCGCGTGGAGGCGGTGTTCCACGGCCCCGAAGCCAACGTGCAGGCCATGGTCGCCTGGTGCCAGCAGGGCTCGATGCGCGCCAACGTGACGGACGTGCAGGCGACCAAGATGCCGCTGGAGGCGTTCCTGGATTTCTCGGTCCGCTAGCCAAATGGCGGGCATTTTCTACTTGCTGAAATGATTCAGCTTCCGTATTGCGCTAGGCCGGCGTATCTTCTTCCCAAATCTGCGCCAGGTGCACCATCACCTCCACGGCCTTGTGCAGGTCCTGGGCGCTGATCCACTCCAGCCGCGAGTGGTAATTGTGCTCGCCGACGAAGAGGTTGGGCGTGGGCAGGCCCATGAACGACAGCCGCGAGCCATCGGTCCCGCCGCGGATGGCGGCGTCCACCACCGGGATTCCGGCCCGCGCGATGGCCCTGCGCGCGTTTTCCACCACTTGCGGGTGCTGCTCGATGACCTCGCGCATGTTGCGGTACGACTCGGTCACCTGCACCTGCACGGTCGCGCCGGGCCAGTCCGCCGCGGTCTGGGTGGCCAGCTCGCGCAGCATGTGCTCGTATTCCGGCAGCTTGGCGGTGTCGAAGTCGCGGATCAGGAACTGCAGCGCGGTCTGCTCGACCGACGCCTCCATCTGGTAGGGGTGCACGAACCCTTGGCGATCACAGGTGGTTTCCGGCGAGAGCCGGTCGCGCGGCAGCCGAGCGATGAAGTCGGCCGCCACCTTGATCGCGTTGACCATCTTGCCGTGGGCCAAACCCGGGTGGGTGTTCCAGCCGTGGAAGGTCACGCTGACGCTGTCGGCCGAAAACGACTCGGCTTCGATCTGGCCCAGGCTCTCGCCGTCGATGGTGTAGGCATACTTGGCGGCGAAGCGCTCCACGTCGAAATACTTCGTGCCGTCGCCCACTTCCTCGTCGGGCGTGAAACCGAGCCGCAGCGTGCCGTGCGGGATCTCGGGGTGCGCCAGCAGATACTCGGCCACCGCGACGATCGCCGCCACACCGGCCTTGTTGTCGGCGCCCAGCAGCGTGGTGCCCGAGGCGGTGATGATGTCTTCGCCGATCTTGTTGGCCAGCGCCTCTTGCTCCGCGCGCCGCAAAACCACCGTGGGATCATCGGGGAGCACGATGTCGCCGCCGTCCCAGGCCTTGTGGATGATGGGCCGGACCCCCGCGCCAGGCGCCTCGGGCGACGTGTCGACGTGGGCGATGAAACCGATGGTCGGCACGCCCTTCTTCTTGGTCGTCGCCGGAATGGTGGCGAACACGTAGCCGTACTGGTCGCGCACCGCATCCCGCAGGCCCAGCGCTTGCAGGTCGGCCACCAAGCGGTCCAGTAAAATCAGCTGCTTGTGCGTACTGGGGAAGCTGGCGCTGTTGCCGTCGCTCTGGGTGTCGTAGGTGACGTAGTCGAGGAAGCGCTCGACCACGCGCGTCGCGGGCTGCGGAGACTGGGGCATCGCATCTACCAGGGCGCCAGGGCGCGGCGCCGGGGGGCGAAAGGGTAGAGGCGGGCCTTGCGCTTGTCGAGTTTGCTGTTGGGCTCCAGCTTGCGTATTGTCACGGTCGTGTGGGCACGCCGCCCTTGCGAGCATGGCATGAGCAAGAAGTCCCCGTTGCACGATCTGGCCGCCCGCGTGCCGCTACTCGGCACCCTGCAGCGAGCGACCGTGGCCGACATCTGGGCCCTGTGTCAGCGGCAACCCATGGGCAAGGCGCTATTCTCGCGACTGCTGGCGCTGCGCGTGCCCTACAGCGGTGCCTTGGGCGCCGACGTCGAGGAACTGAGCAATGGCCACGCCCGCGTGACCCTGCGCGACCGCCGCTCCGTGCGCAACCACCTGGACAGCATCCACGCCGTGGCCTTGGCCAACCTGGGCGAGCTGACCACCGGAATCGCCCTGCTCCACGCCATCGACGGCAAGGCGGTGGGCATCGTGACTCACCTGGGCGTCGATTTCCTGAAGAAAGCCCGCGGCACCCTGACCAGCAGCTGCGACGGCGACATCCCCGACCTTGCCGCGCCGAGCGAGTTCGACCTGGTCGCCGAGATCCGCGACCACGCGGGCGAAGTGGTCTGTCGGGTCCGGGCCACGTGGTCGCTGCGACCGGTCGCGCCGAAGTAGCCCTTCCGAGCCTCAGCCGCCGATGGTGCTCATCGCCTCGCGGGTGGCGTGGGCGGCGTCGAAGCGGTGCGCATCGACCTTGCCCTGCAGAGCCGCAGAGATGGCGGCTTGCACTTCGTCCGCCGACGCGCCCGCGCGGAGCATGTCGCGCAGAGACAGAGCTCCCTGGGTCGACAGACACTCGCGCAGGGTCCCGGTCGAGCTGAGGCGCACCCGATTGCAATCCCTACAGAATTTCTCGCTCACTGCGGCGATGAGGCCCAGCTTCAGCGTGCGCCCGGGCTGCTGGCGGTGGCGGCCCAGCCAGCGCACCGCCGGCCCGCCGCCCGGCTCATTGCGTTGGGTGTCGGGCTCCAGCTCCCAGGTTTGCCCCAGCAACTCGCGGACTTCGGCGATGGGCAGCCAGGTTTCGGGGCCCCACTGGTCGTCCGTGCCGATCGGCATGTACTCGATGCAGCGCAAGGTGTAGCCGCGGTCGCTACAGAATTCGGCCAGCGGCGGCAGCCCGGCTTCGCTCAGGCCGCGCAGCATGACCGCGTTGATCTTCGTGTGGGCAAAACCGGCGCGGTCGGCGGCGTCGAGCCCGCGCAACACCGCCTGCAGGCTGCCCTGACGGGTCAGCTCGGCAAAAGTGGCGGCATCCAGGGTGTCGATCGACACATTCAAGCGCTGCAGCCCGGCCTGCTTGAGCGGCTCGGCCAGGTCGGCCAGCAGGTGGCCGTTGGTGGTGATCGCCAGGTCGGTCAGCTCGTCGATCGCCGCGAGGCGCCGCACCAGACTGGGCAGGTCGCGGCGCAGCAGGGGCTCGCCGCCGGTCAAGCGCAGCTTGCGCACCCCCAGCGCCACAAAAGCCCGCACCAGCGTTTCGATTTCGTCGAAGGTCAGCAGTTCGTCGCGCGGCAGCCACGGCACGCCCTCGGCGGGCATGCAGTAGGTGCAGCGGTAGTTGCAGCGGTCGGTCAGCGATACGCG
>JACRCU010000147.1 GCA_016218865.1 Deltaproteobacteria bacterium
AGCACCCCCGGCGCCGGCGGCGGCATCGGCGCGACCTTGCGACCCAGCGCCAGCTCCACCGCGGCCCAGGGCAGGTTGCGCTCGGCCCCGGCGCACAGGTACACCCACGCCGGAAAACGCGGATTGATTTCAATCAGATGACACGAGCCCCCCTCGTGGGCGCGCATCACCTCCAGCTCGCACGGACCGCGCCACTTCAGCGCGGCGATGGTGGTGCGCACAAAGGCGTCCAGCTCCGGGTCGGCCACGGTAATGCCGCCCCACGCCTTGCCTTTGTCGGTCAGCTGCATCTTGCGCATGGGCACCGCGCCGATGACGCCGCCCTCGCCGTCGCCCAGTACGGTGATGTCGAACTCCACGCCGGCCACGTACTCTTGCACCACCACCGGCACGCCCCACTTGGCGCGCAACCGCTGGAAATGGCTGTAGACTTCCATGGGGGTGTGGGCGATCGACGCCTCGTAGAACTGCCCCTTGACCATCACCGGAAACTGGATCTGCTCGTCCAGCTTGGCGATCGCCGATTCGTCCATCAGGTTCACGCCGCGCGGCACCCGCACCCCGCGCTCGTTCAGGGCGGCCAGCTGGTCCTTGGCGCGCAGCTTCAGGCTGTCGGTGCTGGGCAGCAGCGTGGCAATGCCCATCGCGCGCAGCTGCGGCTCAAGCTTCAGCAGGCCCGACAGCTCGGAATCCAGCGTGGGAATCAGCACATCGATAGGGGTCTGCGCGTGGATGGCGCTCAGCCGCTCCAGGGTGACGCCGGTGCCCTGCGACGGGTACGGCATCAGGTACACGTGGTCGGCGATGCCGTCCATGTACGCGCCCGGGTCCAGGGCGTCGTAGCCCAGGCCCACGATGCACACGTCGGGATTCGCCTTGCGGATCGAGCGGATCACCGGCACGCCGGGGCCCGGGTTGTCGGTGGCGTTCAGGCCGCTGACGGCCACGGTGAGCTTGGCCATCACATCCCTCCGGGGGCGGTGCGGCCGCTGTCCTGGTTGGCGTCGCTGCGCGCTTCGGCGTCGCGGAGGTGCAGGTCGCGCAAGCGGAACAGGAACTGCTCGGCGTCGCGCTGGGCGGTGCCTTCGTCGACCTCGAAGTGCTCGCTCAGGCCCTTGGCCAGGTCGGCCTCGGCGGTGCCCGCCATCAGGGCCTTGAGCATCCAGGTAGCTGTTTTGTTGAGCGTATAGGTGTTGCCCGTCCGGGTGTCGAACAGGAAGCCGCTGTCGCTCAGGGCCAGGTGCTGGTACACGGTTTGCCTCCGTTTCTCCGAGCCGGCGGGCGGTTGCTGCCGCGGCTCTGCTGCGAAGTAGAGCAAAGGCCGTGCCAAGTGCGGCTGCTCTGGGCACGGACACCAAGAATGGAACGGATAAACAGCGTGTTACGGTAGGTGCTTCAGCGCGCTGGACTGCGCCGCCGTGCCGCCTAGGTCCAGCTTGGTGGGCGATTGTGTGCAAAATTTGCACGAGTGCCGCGCAAGAACTGCACGCCGGGCGCGTGGATGCAGAATTTGCACGTGCCGGAGCGCAGGTCGCGCAAGTGGTTGTAGAGTCTACGATTTCGTGGCGTTCGGCGCCGTCGACTGCCGCCGGCCGCCCAGCTTCAGCCGCCCGGAGGTCGCGACGCCCACGGTCTGCGGCTCTTCGTCGGGCGCATAGCGGATCCGCCGCGCCGCCGGCTGGGCGTGGGGCAGCGCCTGCGCAAGGGCCTGATACGGCTCGCGACCGACCCGCCGATCCTCGTAGACCAGCTTGGCCCAGATGGCCGCCTCGTTGGCATCGCTCGCCTGGGCCAAGGCGGCGACGTCGTAGTGGGCGGTGGCGGTGCGTGTTTGAGCGCCCGGGATGGCCGCGTCGTCGGCCCGCACGCCGGTGCGAAAAACCCCTTTGCCGTGGCGGGCATACCACAGCATGGTGTGGGCGGTCGACAGCGCGCCGGCCCACGGGTAGCGGTGCAGGCGCCAGTGCCCGGCCAGCTCGGCCACGGCGCGGTCCAGCTTGACCTGCTGGGCGTCGGTCTTCGACGGTCGCCGCTCGGCAAAGAACAGCCCGGTGCCCAGGCGGTCGCCCTCGACCTGCCACACCTCGTCGATGCCGAATTCGCCTGGCTTTTGCGCCACCAGCGAGCCGTGGGTCAGGTCGAAGCGCCCCAGGATGAACAGCGCCAGGTCGTCGCGCAGCTCGTCGACGAAGGCCACGCTCTGCATCGCCTCGCGGTAGGTCTCGGTGGGGAAGTCGGTGAAGCACATCGCCTCGACCGCCACCCCGGCCGCCGACAGGTTCTTGTCCGCCTGGGCCACGTCGTCGGGCGGGATGCCCTTGTCGATCAGCTTGAGCACGCGCGGACTTGCGGACTCGACCCCCAGCGCCGCGCTCAGCTGGCCCCCGGCGGCGAGCTCGGCGCACTTCTCGGGCGTCAGGGTCTTCTCGGGCCGCATGTCGGTGCCCCAGCGCAGGTCCAGGCCGCGCTCGCGGATGCCCCGGGCGATGCGCAGGGCGATCTTGGGCGAGAACACGTCTTGCGACAGGTAGAACACCCGCGTGCCGTACTTGGCTTGCAGGGCCTGCAGGTGGTCCAGCACCGTCTCGGGCGGCCGCTCGCGGTAGGCGGCGGTGCCGACCTCGGCCAGACCGTAGTGGCAGAAGGTACATACGCCCCAGTAGCAGCCGCGGGTGGGGTCGTAGGGCAGCACCAGCTCGGGCGCCAGGTAGCGGTCCAGCGGCAGCCCGTCGAAGTCCGGCGCCGGCAGCACCGCCAGGTTGCCCACGCTGGAACCCCGGATGATGCGGCCGTTCTTGGCCGGGTCCTCGCCGCGCGCCACCGCCTGGGCCATCGCGAGCAGCGCCACCTCGCCCTCGAACAGCACCGCCGAGTGGAACGGCCCCAGCACCTCGTCCAGGTCGGCGCGTTGACCGCCCGGCGCCTCGTGTTTTTTGGCCGCGCTGGGCTCCAGCCGCAGCAGCATCTGGGTCAGCGCCGGGCCGCCCACGGTGATGTGCACCCCGGGCAAGTGCTCGCGGAGCGCGTGGGCCAGGGCGTAAGCCGGCTGAATCTGGCCAGGAAACGCCACCGACAGCCCCACCAGCGTCACCTGCGCCGCCCGCAGCCGCTGCGCCAGCGCCACGTACTGGTCGTAGAACGGGTTGCGCGCCGGGCTGGAGTCGAGCGCAATCTCGGCGCCGTCCAGCAGCGAGAACGGCGTGCGGTAGGCGACGAAGTCCACGCTCAGCGGCGCATGGGCCGCGCTGACCACCCGTTGCGCGGCCTCGACGGTCGCCACCGCCTGCTCGTAGGCCTGCTCGCTGTAAAAGCGCACACCGCTGCGGTCGCGCAGTGTCGCCAGGGCATCCTCGATGGCCGCCGGCACGCAGGCCGCTTCGGCGCGGGCCCGCCACAGCGCCACGTAGTCCAGCTGTTCGGTGTGGCTCAGGCTCGGCTTGGCGTCCAGCTCGGCCAGGCGCTGCTCCAGCTGCTCGCCCAGGGCAGTCAGCGACGCCGGGGCCAGAAGTGCCTCCCAGCACTCCAGGTTGGCGTCGATGGGGAGCACCGCGATGCCGTGTTGGCGCAGCCAAGCGGTCAGCGTGGGCACGGCCAGGTAGGGCGCGGTGGGGTCGGCGCTCGGGGGATAGATCAGTGCGACCGTCATGGCGTGCCCATTTCCTTCAGCTTGTATTGCAGCGTGCGCAGGCTGATGCCAAGCAAGTCCGCAGCAAGTCTACGATTTCCGCCGCACTGCTCCAGCGCGCGGGCGATGGCGTCGCGCTCCAGCTCGGCGAGGTTGACGCTCTGCTCGCTGGGCACCGGCTTGGGCGCCGCCACTTCCAGGTCGCTCGCGGCGATGTGCGGACTGCTGCCCAGCACCACTGCGCGCTCGATGCAGTTGTACAGCTCGCGGACGTTGCCAGGCCAAGTCTGGGCCTGCAGGGCGGCCATGGCTTCGGCGGTCAGGGTCACTTTGCCGCGCGCGTGCCGGCGGCCCAGCTGGTGCAAAAAGTGCTGGGCGAGCGCGGGGATATCCAGGCGCCGCTCGCGCAAGGGCGGCAGGTGCAGCGGGACCACCGCCAGCCGGTAGAACAGGTCCTCGCGGAACCCGCCCGTCGCCACCGCCGCGCGGAGGTCGCGATGGGTGGCGGCGATGACGCGCACGTCCACGTCCAGGGTCGCGGTGCCGCCCACGCGCACCACCTGCCGCTCTTGCAGCACCCGCAGCAGCTTGGCTTGCAGGGCAGGGCTCATCTCGCCCACCTCGTCCAGCAGCAGCGTGCCGCCGTCGGCGAGCTCGAAGCGCCCGCGCCGCTGCTTGTCGGCCCCGGTGAAGGCGCCGCGCTCGTGGCCAAAAAGCTCGGAGTCCAGCAGACTTTCGGAGAGTGCCGCGCAGTTGACCGCCACAAAGGCGTGCGTCTTGCGGGGCGACAGGGCGTGCAGGGCCCGCGCCACCACCTCTTTGCCGGTGCCGCTCTCGCCGGTGAGCAAGACGGTCGCCGAGGTCGGCGCCACCCGCTTCAGCGACTCGACGAGCGGCCGCATCAGCGGGTCGGCCCACACCAGCTCCACTTCGCCTTCGCTTTGACGGGCTTCCTCGGCGTCGAGCATGCGCCGGTGCCGCAGCGCGCGCTCCACCACCACCTTCAGCTCGTCCGGGTCGGCCAGGGGCTTGGTCAGGGAGTCAAATGCGCCCTGCTTCAGGGCGGCCACGGCCTCGGGCACGGTGCCAAAGGCTGTAAGCAAGACCACTTGCGTCTCGGGCATCTCTTGGCGCAGCTTGGCCAGCAGGCTGTGGCCGTCCATGCCGGGCATGCGGATGTCGGTCAGGACCAGGTGGAACGGCCGCTTGCGCGCCAGCACCAGCGCGGTGGCGGCGTCCGGCGCTTCTTCTACGCTGTAGTTTTCTTCGGCCAGGATGCGGGTGAGCAGGCGGCGAAAGGCGGCCTGATCGTCCACGACCAGCACGCGCGGGCGCGGCCCGGCCTCGTTGGGTGCACTCATGTCGTCCTTGCGGTGGGCAGGCGGATGGCCACGCGCGCGCCGCCGCCGTCGCGGTTGCGGATGCTGACCTGGCCGCCGTGGGCCTCGGCGATGCGCCGCGTCACCGCCAAGCCGATGCCGGTGCCGGTGGCCTTGGTGGTGTAATACGGTTCGAAGACGGTCTGTTGCAGCTCGCTTGCGATGCCGGGGCCGCGATCGTCCACGAACAATTCGACTTGACCTGCGGTCACTTCCAGACCCAGCTGCACCGGGGTGTCCGGCGGCGAGGCCTGCTGGGCGTTGCGGACCAGGTTCAGCAGCGCCTGGCACAGCTGGTCGCGGTCGCCTTCGATCGTCACGGACGCGCCCTCTTGCACCTGTACCGGCACTTCGCCGCCCTCGGCCAGCCGCGCCACCTGCTGCAGCACCTCGCGCAAGTCGATGGTCTGCTTCTGCAATTCCAGCGGGCGCGCATAGGTCAGCAAGGTCTCGACCAGCCGCTCCAGCCGGGCCGCCTCGCTGACCACCACCTGCATGTCGTCGTGCGCCGGGTCGCTCGGGGCAAAGCGGCGGGCGGTCAGCTGGGCAAAACCCTTGATAGCGCCAAGGGGATTGCGGATCTCGTGCGCCAGCACGCCCGACAGGCGCCCCAACTCCAGCAGCCGCAGTTCACTGGCGCGTGCCTCGGCCCGCCGCCGCTCGGCCTGGTCGGCGCGGATCTGCCGGCGGGTCAGCGCCAGCAGCACCACCAGCAGCGCCGTGATCAGCACCGCGTGGCTCAGGGCAGGGCGCAGCGAGTCGCGCTGGGCCTGCGTGTCCAGCACCAGCAACAGCACCCGCCGGCCGGTGTCGGGTGGCCCGGGCCGCAGCAGCTGGGGCTCGCGCGCCTGGGGCCGCAGCTCCACCGGGTACCAGAGCTCCAGCCGGTTGGCGCCCAGCAGTCCCTCTTCGGTGTAGGTCTGCCACGTCGTCGAGCGGAGCGCCTTGCCGGCCCAGTCGCGGGCGTGGTCGCGGGGCACATCGCGCAACTCACCGCCAGCCAAGGCGTTTCCGTCGCCGTCGACCAGTGCCGCCTGCAGCACCGCCGCCCCGGCCAGCTCGCCCGCCAGGCGCGCCGCCACGCCGTCGTCCAGGGGCATCGACCGCGCCGCCAGGGCCAGAGCCGCCGCCTTGTCCAGCGCGCGCCCTACCAGCGCCTCCGCCGCCGCCTGCCGCAGGCGCACGTACAGCACCGCCGTGCTGGCCACCACCAGCAGCAGCACCACCAGCGACCGCGGCAGCAGGGTGTCAGGTATTGACACTTGACACCTTTTCCAGCCTGGCGACCCACGCGCCCCACAGAGGTTCGGCTGGCAGTCGTGTCTCGAACCTGCGAATCGTACGGCTCAAAGCGTCGTGACCCAGGCTCAGCGCAGCGGCGATTTGGCCGTGCGGCACGCCCTTGCGCCGGCTCAGCCACCACGCCGCCAGCCAACGCTCGGGGCGGCGCACACCCTTGCCGAGCGGGCCCACAAGGTCGGCCAGCGCCATGCCGGTCGCGTTGGCCACGGCGTTCAGGCCGCGCTCCAGCGTGCCCAGCGGGTCCTGGCGCGGCGCTGCTTCGGCCACGCCGGTCGCCTGCGGACGCCACAAGTCCTTGGAAGCAAAGCCCGGTGGCTCGGGCATGCCCGCGGCGACCAGCGTCTGCCACGCCGCCAGGTAGCCGCCGGTGTCGCCAAAGGTCGCCCGCAGCTCGCTCGTGTCCAGCCACGCCGGTGCGGGCACGTAACCTGTGTAGATCGCGTGGCTCGTGCCCTCGGCGCGTTGGGCGGTCGCCAGGCCGGCGCGCACCGGGTTGGCGTGCACGTACAGCAACAGGTTGCGCCAGTAATCCGCGGTCTCGACCACGCGGTTGCGGTAGCGCCCGCTGAACAAGGGGCCGTCCCACTTGTGCAACAGGTTGACACGCCGCGAGAATTCGCCGCCCAAGTGCCGCATCGCCCGCGGCAGGTCGCCCCAGTCCGAAGTCAGCAGCAGGTGGTAGTGGTTGGGCATCAGCGCAAAGGCGTGGACGCGCACGCCGAAGCGGACCGGCAGGTCGCCAAGAATCTGCAGGA
>JACRCU010000144.1 GCA_016218865.1 Deltaproteobacteria bacterium
GCCCGCCGCCGCCGGACCGAGCACGCGCCCCAGCGCCGACATCGACTGGCCCAAACCCAAGGCAGAGCCTTGGCGATCCGGCCCGACCGAGCGCGACAGCAGGCCCGTCACCGACGGCGTGGTGATGCCCGAGCCCACCGCCAACAGCATATTGGCCAGGACCATCAGCGGGAAGATCCCCGTCTCGCCCATCACCGGCAGGCTGAACATGCCCAGAATCAGCAGGACCGAGCCGGCGCTGATCAGCTTGGCCTCGCCGTACTTGCGCGCCAACCGGCCGATAAGGCCGCCCTGGACCACCGCCATGGTCAGGCCCACGCTCAGCATGGTGTACGTGAACAGCTTGGTGGCGGTTTTGTGGCCGACCGCGGCGGTGGCGGGGACGAGCGCCTCGGGCACGAACGCGCGCTCGATGTACATCGCCAGCACCTGCTCCATCAGGGCGAAACCCGTGGTAATGACGAGCGAAATCACCATGAGGCGCCGCACCTGCCCCAGCCCCAGGATCTCTTGGCGGACCTGGCTGTGGTGCTTGCGCTCGGCCTCGGCGCCCGGCTTGCGCGTCTCGGTGAGCATGAAGAACGCCCAGACCCAGTTGGCCGCCGCCAGGCCCGCCGCCGCCAAGGCCGGGGCCGCCAAGCTGATCTGACCCAGGGTTCCGCCCACCGCCGGGCCGATGACGAAGCCCAGGCCAAAGGCCATGCCGATCATACCCATACCCTTGGCGCGGTCCTCGGGGCCGGTCGAGTCGGCGATCACCGCCTGGGCGGCGCCGATGTTGGCGTTGCCGAAGCCCGCCAGCATGCGCGCGGCGAACAGCATCCACAGCGAATTGGCGTAGGCGAACAGCGCAAAACCGACAAACGAGATGAAGATCGAGAACAGCATCACTGGGCGGCGGCCGATGCGGTCCGACAGGCGGCCCCAGAAGGGCATGAACACGAACTGCATGAGCGAGTAGGCGGCGCCAATCAGCGTGACCACCGCCGGGCGCGCGCCAAAGGACTCTGCGTAGTACGACTGGATGGGGATGATCAGGCCGAAGCCGAGCAAGTCCAAGAATACGGTGGCGAAAACGATGCCAAGGGTGGCGCGCGAGGGCCGCGCCGAGGCAGGGGATGCGGTCATACGGCAAGGGCTCCGGCTGCCTGCAGGCGCTGAGCGGCAGCGGCAAAATCGTCGTGGATCAGCAGCACGAGCAGGTCGCCCGGCCGCAGCCACGCCAAAGCATGGTCCAAAGCCGCGGTTTCGTCCATTGCGACGCTGATTTGGTTTTCAAGTACACCGCGTTGCAGCAGGCGCTCGCGCATGTGCGCTGTCACGTCTCCCAGCTCGCGGCCGCGCAGGTAGTGCAGCGACTCCTTCAGCACGTAGTGATCGGCCCGCAGCGCCACCGCGGCGTCGATCAGGTCGGCGATGGCCTGGTCGCTGCGGTCGCCGGCCTGGCCCAGGGTAATCAAGCGCCGCGCCGCCGGAATCGTCTGGGCCAGCGCGACCATGTGCCGCACGCCGTCCGGGTTGTGGGCGAAGTCGACGACGATCTTGGCGCCACCCAGCGAAAACACGTTGGCACGACCGGGGTTGTCCTTTGGCGTCGAGGCGAAGCTGCGGAGCCCGTCGCGGATCGCCTCCCACGACAGGCCCAGGTTGCGGGCGCCCAGGATGGCGCACAGGGCGTTCTCGATGTTGTGCAAGGCCGCGCCGCCAAAGCAGATCGGCACTTCGGCCACGGCCAGCACCTGGATCATGTGCGAGCCGCGCTGCCACACCAGCTTGCCGGCGCGCTCGAAGGCGACTTCGCCTTGATTGTCCAGAGCTTGCTGCAGCGTGTCGGGAAACGGCGCCAGGCCGAACCACGCGACTTCCACACCCGCTGGCACCGCGCTGCGGTCGCGAAGGACCTGAGCACTCACGGGGTTGCCGGCGTTGGCCACCAGCACGCCGCCCGGCCGCACCCCCTGGGCCACCACCAGCTTGGCGTGCAGCATGTCCTCGACCGTGTCGATGCCCCACTCGCCCAGGTGGTCGTCGCTGGCGTTGGTGACGATGGCCACGTCGGCCATGGTGTGCGCAAGTCCGCGCCGCAACAGGCCGCCGCGGGCTGCCTCCAGCACTGCCAGCTCCACCCGCGGGTCGCGCAGCACCTTGCGAGCCGCCCCCGGGCCGGTCCAGTCGCCGCCCTCGATGGTCGCGCCGTCGATGCCCCAGCCGTCGGTGGTGGTGGTGCCCACGTGCAGCCCCGCGCAGCGGGCCATCTTGGACAGCAGCCGCGCGGTGGTGGTCTTGCCGTTGGTGCCAGTCACGTAGGCCGACGGAATGCGGTCGAAGCGCTCCGGCTCCAGCTCTTCGGGGTCCGGCAAGTCCGCCATCGCCCAGCACAAGCAGCTCGCCCCCAGGCCCAGCGAGACCACGTCGCTGTCCCACAAGAACGCCACCCCATGCTGGCGGGCCCAGTCGCGCAGCCGCAGCAGCTTGGGGTTGGCCTCTTGCTGGCTCCGCTCGCGCAATCTCTGCCGCGCTTGCCGCCAGCCGCCCCACGGGCGGGGATCCACAGCGTATTCCGCAATATCCGTGGCCACCAGCAGCTGGTCGATCGGCGCCGAGAAGGCCCAGCTGGCGCCGCCGCGGTGCCGACGCAAGCGCCATTGCACAGCGAATCCGCGCTCTTCCCACGCAAGGGCGCGGATCATCGCCGCAGCCCGCCGCACCCAGGCCGCCTTGGCCTTGCTGGGCATTTCTCCTGCATCGAACACGACTTCGACCGCCGCGCCTTCGCAGGGCAGCAAGAAGTTCGGTCCGGTCAGGCGCCGGCCACCGTCGAGCGTTCGCACTAGTCGGCCTCTTCACCCTTGGCAATGCGCACGCCGCGCTCGTCGCGCACCAGCGATCCGGGCACTTGCAGGTCGTCTTCCTCGGTCTGCGCCTCCGCGGTCGTCGCTGCGGCCTCGGCCTGCCCGGCGCGCTGCTGCTGGTAGTAGATGATCTGCTTCCACGACCGGCTGACCTTGTCGCAGAACGCCAGCAGCAGGTCGCCCGGCTGGCACATGTCCAGGGCCAGCTGGATGGCCTCGACCTCGCCCTGCACCTGGGTGATCTTCTCGGGGTCGATGCCGGCCTGGATCAACCCGTCGCGCAACAGCCGCGGCACCTCGTCCAGGTCGCGGCCGCGCGGGTTGTCGTCGCGGCGCACGATGAACTGGTCGAAGTGCGGCGCGGCGATCTTGGCCAGCGCGTAGATGTCCTCGTTGCGGCGGTCGCCCGGCGCCGACAGCACCACCACGCGCTTGCCCTCGGGCCCGAGCTGGCCGCCCTGGACCAGCCGGTCCGCCAGCACGCACATGGCCTCGACCGCGGCGGCGTTGTGGCCGTAGTCCAGGATGACGCGGAAGCCCAGGCCGTCGAAGATGTTCATCCGGCCCGGCGCCTGGAAGTAGGTGGTGTCGAAGGTGCGCAGGCCGTGGCGGATGTCGTCGAACTTGACCCCCATCGCCGCCGCCATCGCCGCCGCGAACATGGCGTTCTGCACGTTGTGGATGGCCTTGCCTTCCAGCGTGGCGGGGATGAGGTGCGTCCACAGCAGCGGGATGTGCGCGCCGCGGTCGTAGATGGCGATCATCTGGCCGTTGACGCCGTCTTCCAGTGCCACCGCCTTGCCGCCCGAGCGGATGTGCTCGCGGACCAGGGCGTTGCGCGGATTGGTCGTCACGTACCAGATGTGCTTGGCCTCGCTGTGGTCAGCCATGGCCAGGCACAGCGGGTCGTCGGCGTTCAGCACCACCGCGTCGCGCGCCACTTCGATGGGGATGCGCTTGACGTAGGCCAGCTGCTCCAGTGTGTCGATGCCGCCCAAACCCAAGTGATCTTCTGCGACATTGAGGCAGCACGCCACGTCCGGGGCGCGATAGCCCAGGCCCGAGCGCAGCAGGCCACCGCGCGCCGTCTCCAGCACCGCCACGCTGACCGACGGATCGCGCAGCACCATCTGCGCCGACTGCGGCCCGGTCATGTCGCCTTCCACCGTGCGCCGGCCGTCGATGTACACGCCGTCGGTGGTGGTCATGCCCACAATCTCGCCCTTGAGCTTGAAGATATGGCCCAGCATGCGCGTGGTGGTGGTCTTGCCGTTGGTGCCGGTGATGGCGGCGATGGGGATGCGCGTCGGCGCGCCGGGGGCGAACAGCATGTCGATGACTTTGCTAGCCACTTCGCGGGGTTTTCCCTCGCTGGGCGCCACGTGCATGCGGAAGCCGGGCGCCGCGTTGACCTCGCAGATGCCGCCGCCGACCTCGCGATAACTATGCGTAATATCTGGGGTCAGGAAGTCCACGCCGATGACGTCGAGGCCGATGGCTTGGGCGACCCGCACCGCCATCTCGGCGTTGTCGGGGTGGACCTGGTCGGTCAGGTCGATGGCTGTGCCGCCGGTGGACAGGTTGCCGGTCGAGCGCAGGTACAGGATCTTGCCGGCGGGCAGCACGCTGTCCTTGGCGTAGCCCGCGGCCTCCATCAGCCGCAGCCCCTGGTGGTCCAATTCCAAGCGCGTGAGCACCTTTTCGTGGCCCACGCCGCGCCGCGGATCGCGGTTGGTGATCTCGACCAGCTGCTCCACGGTGTGCTCGCCGTCGCCGATGACGTGGCCCGGCACGCGCTTGGCCACCGCCACCAGCTCGCCATTCACCACCAGCATGCGGTGGTCCTCGCCGGTGATGAACGACTCGACCAGCACCGCCCGGCTGTGCTCCTTGGCTTTCTCGAAGGCGATTTCGACCTGGTCCATGCTGGTCAGGTTGACCGACACGCCGCGGCCGTGGTTGGCGTTCAAGGGCTTCACCACCAGCGGATAGCCCACGCGCCGCACCGCCCGCGCGCACTCTTCCTTGCTGTACACCATCTCTTGCTTGGGCACGGGTAGGCCCAAATCACCAAGGATCTTGTTGGTTTCCTGCTTGTCCGACGCCAGCTCGACCGCGATGTGGCGGGTCTCGCTCGTCACCGTCGCCTGGATGCGCCGCTGGTACTTGCCATAGCCGAACTGCACCAGCGAGTAGTCGTTCAGGCGCAACCACGGGATATCCCGGGCTTCGGCCGCGTGCACCAGGCTGAGAGTCGACGGCCCCAGCGCGCGCCGCTGCACTTCGCGGATGAGCGAGGTCAGCTCGCGGTTGAAGTCGAAGTCGGGCTCGCGGTGCACGTCGGGCAGCAGCTCGGGCCCGACCAGGTGGTGCAGCAGCTGCAGGGCCAATTCCACCGCAGCCTGGCCGGCGCGCGCATCCTCGTATTCGAAAACCACATGGTATTCACCATGTTTTCCGGTGCCGCGGGTCTTGCCATAGGTGACCTTGGCGCCGCACAGGTTCTGCAGCTCGATGACCACGTGCTCCAAGACGTGGCCCATCCAGGTGCCCACGCCGTCTTGCCGCATGCGGGCGATGAAGCCGCCGCGGACGCCCGGCGAGCAGGTGTGCTCTTCCAGGCTGGGCAGGGTCGCCAGCAGCCGGTCGACGAAGCCGGGTATCTTGGCGCTGGGCCAGTCTTCCAGTACGCCCAGCTGCAGCGTCAGGCGCATGCAGCGGAAGTGCGCGTACAGGTTCGGGCCCTGATAGACCCGAGTTTCAAGGACTTTCATGCTTGCGGGCCCTCGCGGCGCTGGCGTATGCGCGTAGTGCTGGCAAGCCTACCACGGCCGGGCCGCGCCGGGAACTTCGCCGGCCCTGTCTACAAGGTCTGCATGGGATTGCGCTTTGTGATTGGCTACTTGCCCTTGGCCTTCTGCCCAGCCTGGATGCCGCGCGCCAGGGCGTAGTTGTCGGGCAGGTTGTGGCGCGGCCCGGCGGCGTCGTCGTGCTTGGCGTGGGCATCGTCCAGGCCGCCGTCGTCGGCGTGGTGCTCGGCCAGGAAGTCGTCGTGGCCCACCGCCACGCCCATCGACAGCACGCCGTGCGGCGCCCAGTCGGCGATGGCCTGCTGTACCGAGGCCGCGCCGCGGTCGATGGCCTCGTCGCCCACCGGGAACACCTGACCGCGCAGCTGCACTTCGCGCTCGCCGGTGGCAGTGGCGATGCGGTAGGACCAGGTCTGGAACACCTGCTGGCCGGCGCCTTGCTCGACCTCTTTGCCTTGTTTGGTCTTGAGCTGCGCGCCAAAGGCCTGGGCCATCGCCCCGTCCAGGTTCTTCTTGGCCGCCACGAAGCCGCCGGTGGGGTTGTCGACCACCGAGCCCCAATTGGCATAGCCGGTCAGCAGCATCCGCACCGGCCCCGAGCTGACCTGCGGCAGCGCCGTGTCGATCCAGCCGCGCAGGGCCGAGCCCACCACCGCCTGGGCGTCTTTCTTGCTGGTCTTGCGGGTGTAGTCCTCGCTGGTGTTGGCGGTGGCCTCGCGGTCGCCCGGCATGTGCAAGAAGCCGGTCAGCGACTCACCCTGCTCATTGCGTAGGATGCTGCTGCCCGGCTGCTCGGCCGCCACCTGGGTCGAGTAGAACATGTGCTCGCAATAGAAATCGCCCGGATCGGTGCCGTGGGCCACCCGCTTGCCGCTGGGCAGGTTCTGCAGCGTGTCGGGCAGCCCGCCCTGCGCCTGACCGGCCGCGCCGGGAATCCCCAGGTTGGTCGCGGGCTTGGCGTCGGTCTTGGTCGCTGGCGCCACCTTGGGCTGGGGCGTGTCCTGGGGCTTGGGGACCGCCGGCTTGGGCTTGACCGCCGCCTGCTGCTGGGCGTAACCGGACTTGCCCTTCAGCTGCGCCTGGGCCTGCTGGTGGGTCGTCGCGGTCGTGCCCGGCGTGTGCCCGGTCTGCGGCGCCGGGGTTTTCTTCGTGGCCGCGGGCGGTTGCTTGGTCATGGGCATGGCGGTCCTCCGGTGCGGCCAACGTCAGTCGTCGTGCGGTGATCCCAAGAAATCGGTCAGGCCGCCGATGCGCTCGGCAGTCTTGCGGGCCAGCTTCTTCGCTTGGGCAAAGGCGCGCTCGGCCTCGAAAAGCTGTTCATAGGGCAGCGGTTGCGGGGTCTCGCCCTGACTGCCCGGGCTGACGACCGGCAGGCTTTGGCCCAACCGCCGCGCCACCCGCTTGCCGAAGTCGGCGCTGAAACCCGCGTCCAGGGCAGCGGTCCTCGGCAGGATCTCGACGA
>JACRCU010000151.1 GCA_016218865.1 Deltaproteobacteria bacterium
CTCGCTCACGGCCGTGTGGCGCCGGCGCTGGTGGTGGCCATTCGCCAAGACGCTGCGCACCCAGCTACCGGCCGGCAAGTCCGCCAATCCCACCTACATTCCGGTGGGCAACCAGGTGGCGCGCCGCCTGGCCGACAAGACCCGCGGCGTCCCGATGTCGGCGATCAACGAAGTGCTCCTCGACGTGCCGACCACGGCCCACATCCTGGGCGGCTGCTCCATCGGCCCCGCCGGCCGCGGCGTGGTCGACGCCCAGCAGCGGGTCCACGGCTACCAGGGGCTCCGCGTCTGCGACGGCTCGGTGATTCCCGCCAACTTGGGCGTCAATCCCAGCCTGACCATCACGGCGCTGGCCGAGCACGCCATGGAGTCGGTGCCGGTCCGCCAGCAGGTGGCGCCGCCCGCCATGGCCGCCGCCGTGCCGGTGTGGGGCGAAGCGACGCCAGCGAGCGGCAGCGACGCCGCGCCGGTACCAGCCACGGCGTGATTCGTGCAGCTGTGCGCGCTTGCCGCGCGGGCTACGGGTCGCAGTAGCCGTCGTAGTGCGGCGTGATCCATGCTTTGGCCGCGGCCTGCTTGCCGTCGTTGGTGCGCACCACTGCCTCGACCCGCACGCGGTGGTTGCGGATCTTGCAGGGTTCCTTGACGAACGCCGGCACCCCGGCCAGTACCTGCCAGGCCCCCTGCGACTCGGACTTGCGCAGAATCTCAACCGTTCCCGGCTTGACCAGGGCCTCGGCCTGCCCGGCTGTGGCCTCGCGGTACATGGTGACCGCGACATCCAGCGCCGTTGGGCCGGCCAGCTTGGCCCGCGCACTGACCCAGATGTGCTGGCCGCCCTGGGGGCCGGTGATGATGGTGGCATCCACTCCCGGCTTGGACCAGTCGACAAAGCCGTAGCCGCCCGAGTCGGCGCCACCGACCTCGACCTGCAGCGGGTCCTCGGCTGTACCGGCCGCGCTGGCGCACCCCAGCATGGCCGCTGCCAGCAGGGCCCACCCTGGCCGGCTCACGGGCATGCGCCACCCCAGCTGGGCACGACGATCGACTGACCTGAGCCCAACGGCTTTTCGCCATCGGCGACCTCGATCACCAGGCGCAGGCGCTGGTTGTGGGCCTTGCACGGCTCGGCGACGGGCACCTTGACCGCCGCCAGCCCCGACCATCCCGGCACTCCCAGCGGATCGGCGACCTGGCTGGACGCCACCGCCGTGCGGCCGGGGGGTAGGATCTGCCCCTCGGTATTGTCGGTCGGCATGGTCATGAGCGTCACAGCGACCACCGGCGCCGCCGGGTTGAGGCCCAAAGTGCGCACGCCAACTTGCAGTTCCGCGCCACCACCGGCCACCGCCGCCAGCGCCGGCTTGGCCCCCTCGTCTGGAAAGAACGGCCATGGTTGTGCGCCCTTGCCATCGGCCGTCGCGCCGATCGCCACTACGCACGGCATGAAGGTCCACTTGGGTCGGATCCACGCTTTGTTGCTGGCCACGACGCCGTAGAGATCGCTGACTTCGACCTGGACCCGCACCTTTTGCTGTGCCAGCTTGCAGGGTTGACTGACGAAGGCCGGAAGACCTGCGTAGATCAGCCACTCGCCGGGCAGCTCGGGCGGCGCCGGAAATGGCTTGAGCGTACCGGTGACCGTGGTGGTGCCAGGCTTGACCAGTTCGTCGCCGCTGGCGCTCTCCAGGTACATCGTCACCGACACCCGCGCCTTGTTGGGGAACAGGTTCTTGGTCTTGGCGCTGACCCAGATGTGCTGGCCGCCCTGCGGGCCGTGAATCAAGGTGGCCGGATAGCTCCCGCTGGACCAGTCGACGAAGCCGTTGCCGCCGTCGTCGGCGCCGCCCACCTGCACGCGCGGGGTCGTGTCGGTCACGTCGGCCGCAAGATCCGCGGCCTTGCCGTCGCCGGCGTCGCTGCCGCTGTCACTGCCAGCCGAACTGGCGCAACTGGACAGCACCACCCAGCAGACCAGCACCATCAGCCCTCGCCACAGCATCCGCACCTCCGTGGCCAGCATAGCAAAGTCGCCCCGGCCCTGTCGCGACCGCCACGGCCGCGACTTGCGCGGACCGGCCGTGGCCTGTAGCCTTTGCGCCATTACCCCCTTTGCATGGAACACAACGATGAAGCTGAGTACCCGGATCACTTATGGTTTCCTGAGCGCCAGCCTGGCCTTGGCCCTGGTCGCGTGCGGCAGCGACGCCGGAACACCCTCGACCACCACCGGCAAAACCGACGCTGGTTCGGATAGTTCCAGCGGAAGCGACGCCACCACCAGCGACACCTCCAGCGCCGACAGCACCAGCGCCGACAGCACCAGCGGCGACACGGCTGGCGGCGACACGGCTGGCGGCGACACCACCACCGGGCCGGCCAAGTGGTGCGGCAAGTATGCCGACGAGGCCGCCGCCGTGGCCGGGGACGACAAATTGACGCCGCCGCAAGGGTTGTTCCTGGCGGTCCAGGCCGCGCCGTTCGGCGGTCTCCAGCTGTACTTCAAGGCCAGCATCGTCGGGCACCAGACCACCGATGGCGGCGGCGTGATGAAGCTGATCACCCTGCGCGCAGTGTCGGGCAAGACCAAGGAAGTCACCGAGATCATGGCGGCAGCCTGCGACATCGTCGTCAAGCCCGACGGCTCGTTCACCATCGATTTTGGCGACGTGGTCCTACCCGCCAAGGGCTCGCCCACCGACACCGACGTCAAGCTCAGCCTGATCATGACCGGCAAGTTCACGGGCCTCAACACCTTCTGCGGCGACCTGGAAGGCAACGTGCCCGACTTCTCGGTCAAGCTGACCGGCAGCAAGTTCAAGGCGGTCGAATTCGGCACCCAGACCGATCCGCCGGAGTCCAGCTGCGAGGGCAACACCGCCAAAACCTACACCGGCATCGCTACTTGCCCGGCCCTGCTGCCCGGCGAGAACACCATGACCAGCGCCGAGCGCAGCCGCAGCTTCATCGTGCAACTGCCCAAGGACGTCAGCGATGTCAGTGGCTTGCCTGTGATCTTCCTGTACCACGGCGTTGGCGGCGAGCCGGACACCATGATCAACGAGAGCTTCTTGAGCGCCGAGCAGGCCAAGACACCGTTTGTCCTCATCGCCCCGCGCTCCGAGCGCGCCGCTTCCGGCAAGGCCGTGCTGAAGACCGACTGGTACTACGGCTCGCCGCTGTTCAAGAACGACAACCCCGACCTGGTGTTCTTCGACGACTTGGTCAAGTGCGCCGGCGCGCAGTACAAGTTCGACAACAAGCGCATCTACGTCACCGGCATGTCGGGCGGCGGCCTGATGTCGACCTTCCTGGGCATCCACAAGAACGAGGTGGTGGCCGCGGCGACGCCGTTCTCGGGCGGCTACCTGCACGCCTGGCCGAGCAAGTCCGGCACCGTGCCGTTCGTGGTCAGCTGGGGCGGTGTCGAAGACCTCGCCTACGAGCAGAACTTCGACAAGATGGCCAAGTCCTTGATCGACAGCCTGAAGGGCTCGGGCCACCTGGTCGTCTCGTGCAACCACGGCACCAAGCACGAGTGGCCCAAAGAGGGCGGCACCTACGCGGCCAAGTTCCTGCTCGCGCACAAGCTGGGCGAGGCCTCGCCCTTTGCCAGCAGCCTGGGCGAGGGTTGGCCGAGCTACTGCACCCTGCAGAAGTAGCGGCTGGACCCGGCGGGCAGAAGTAGTCGTTCGATCTAGTAGTTCGGCTCCGCCTCGAACTCGGCCGACCACTTGCGCGGCAGCAGTTCGTCGCGCAGCTCGGCGGCCCGCTTCGGACTCTCGTAGATCGCCAAATACCGCAGAAACCAGCCGATGACCATGCGGACATAGTTGCGGCTCTCGTGCGGGCCCAGGTCGTCGATCAGCTCGTCGAAGTCGCGGCCAAGCCGCTTCTGCACGCCCAGGTGGTACTCCATGAGCATCGGGCCGCCGTTGTAGCTGGCGATGGCGAACGGCAGCTGCTTGTGGAATTTGTGATAGAGCGCGCCCAGATAGCGGCCGCCCCAGGCGATGTTGTAGCGCGGCTGCATCAGCATCCACAGCTGGTAGTCGTCGCCCGCCTCCTTGGCCAGGCGCGCCGCGGTGCGGTCGAGCAGCTCCAGCAGCCCGTAGGCCGGCGCGCCCGAGATCAGCCACGGCTTGTAGCGCGACTCCTGCAACATGTGCGCGTAGATCATCCACTCGGGCGCCCCCGATCGCTTCGCCGCGGCGACCGTGTGGGTGGCAAACGCCCGCGGGTAGATGGCCCGCCAGTCCGCCACGGTCTGGGCGGTGGGCAGCTTGAGCAGCACGTGGCCATTCTGCCGCAGGGCGTCCTCGCGCGCGTCGGCGTAGCGCTCGAGCGGATCCGCGAGGTCGCGCTGCAGCTTCTGCACGGCCTCGTCGCCCAACAGCTTGCGCAGGTTCTTTTCCGCAGCATCCCACGCTACTTGGCAGCTGTCGGGCTCGCCCACCGCACACGCCAGACGCAGTTGGTCCAGCAGGGGATCGGCGGCGAGCTCGGCAAACGGGTCGGGCGCCGCCGCGACGATCTTTGAAAAATCCTGCGTTTTGGGCACATGGTCGCCGTGGCCCCAGTCGGCCAGCAGCCGCTCGCCAAGGGCGCTGTAGTAGGTCAGCGGGTAGCGGCGCAGCAGCGCGTCCAGCGTCGCCACCGCCTCGTCGCGGCGCTCCAGGTGCTCCAAAGCCTTGGCCGTCCAGTAGTGGGCCTTGCCGCCCACCAGCGGGTTGGGGTTGGGCAGCAGCGGCTTCATCGCCTCCAGCGCGCGCAGGTAGTCCTTGCCCAAGTAGAACCAGAAGCCGACGAACCACTGGTACTTGCCGGCGTCGATGCCGCGGTCGTCGGTCGCCAGGGCCTTGGCCATGTCCTCGGCGGCCTGCAGGCTCTTGCCCGAGACGTGCAGCATGCGGGCGCGATCGTAGTGCAGCTCGATGCGCTTCTCGTTGCCCACGCTGGGGTAGCGCTGCAGCCACTCGTCGTACTTGGCGATCGACTCGTCGAAGCGCCCCAGCTTGCCCAGCACCAGCGCGTACGACGACAGGGCCGCGGCGGCGTGCGGTGCGTCGACCACGCTGGCGGCCTGCAGGTAATCGGCGGCGCCGGGGTAGTCGTCGCGCAGCCGCTCCGAGCCGATTTTGCCCAAGTAATAGCCCACTTCGCTAAGGCGATAGCCTTTGAACCACAGCGGCTTGCCTACTTCGCGGCAGCGTTCGTAAGCCCGGCGAGCAAACAGCAGCGCCATGCGGTCGTAGTTCTCGGCATCGGTCAAGCCCGCGAGATCGACATGGCTCGCGGCTTCGGCGACGAACTCGCTCTCGGGGTGCTGCATCAGCAGTTTCCGCCACAGTCCCATGGCTTTGGGGCCAGCCATTTGCTCGGTGGCCCGCGCGGCCCGCGCCAGGAGTTCGTCGCGCGGCAGGTGCAGCGCCGACTTCTCGTAGAGTGCCAGCGCGATCTCGGCGACCTCCTGTGGTGGTGCCACCTGCTCGGCCAAGCGACTGTACAGGAGATCGGCTGCGGCCCAGCGAAAGTCACCGTACCGTTTGCGGAACTCCCGCATGTGCTCCAGTGCCTGGCTGTGGCGACCGGCGGCACGCTCGACTTCGATTTGCGCCCAGTCCCAGCTTGCCGGCAGGGATTGCCGCAGCGGCCGGGACTGCTCCAGGGCCTTCTCGCCAAAATCGCCAGTTCTCAGACTGGCCTGCGTGCGCGCCAGCACCAGCGAACCGGCCAGCGCCACGTCGCCCTGCGCGCCTTCGACCAAGCTGCGGAGCTTGCTGTCCAGCCCCGCCAGCGCGCCGACGCGAAACCGCTGCACCAACTCGTGCAGCTGCGCCCACGACGCCCGATGGTCGCGGCCGTGGCGCGAGCGCCCGTCTTTGCTGACCTTTTGGCTTGGCACCACCCCCGCGGCGTGGGCGGGCCCCTTGCGTACATTGGCCGTGGCGGTCTTTCCCTTCTTGGTGGCTTTGGCCGCCTTGGCCGCGCTGCCCGAGCCCTTGGCGGCCGCGCCTGCGCTCGGCTTGATGTGGCCGGTCTTTCCTTTAGTTCCGCTGGGTTTTGCACCCTTGGCCGAGGAAGGCTTGGCGGCGTTGGCTTTGCCGCCTTTGCCGGCCGTGCCTTTGCCAGCCGTGCCCTTGCCAGCCGTGCGCGACCCGGCGGCCCAAGCCGGCCCCGCACCAGCCAATGCCACCAGCCACAGCGCGGCCAGCAGCGCTGCCAGCAGCGCTGCCAGCGCGGTCCATGCCGCCCGATTCTTGCCCACGCTCGCCCCTTGCTGGCCCACCACCACCGCCTTGCCTGCCACGCCAGGGCTTGCATGCTGCCGCGTTGCTACGGTAGCACGATTATCGCGCTTGGCCAGTTCGCGAGTGCTTTGCAACTATCGAATAATCAGACGATGTTCCGTGGTCGGCACCGGCCCGCAGCGGCGGCACTCGGCCGGGAAGCGCCAGATTCGGGCATGGGAGCGCGGTATCACGGCTGGGCGCGGCCGAAAACGATCACGGCCCTTGCCTGCCGTGATCACGGGGCAATCGCCGCCTTGGCGGCGTGCCTGCCGCGTTCTGCAGCGCGCTGTCGCTGTGTAATATTGTGAAACAACTTAGTAATTATCTAGGTTGGCCCGGCAGTGGACGAATTCGCGCAATGGCCCACCGCGGTCGAATTATCGTCAACTGCCCTTGCCGTCGTGCTTGCCGCTTGCATAACGACGAAAACCGGCCCATATCTGCCGACAAGCGAGTGGTGCGACAGGGCGCCGCCGGCGGGCGACCGCAGGCGGCGGCACGGCCAAGGGTTCTGCCCGGCGGACGCCATGTTGGCGTTCGGTGCGCGCACCACAGCAGGGCACGACCGCGGCGCTGGTCGCCGACTCGGGCCACAAGGGGTTCGCACGTCGCGTCTGGAGAGGCCAGACACACGGCGCACCGACGACGACCGCAACACCCGTGCGGTTGGCACCCGGCTGCTGCAATCCGGGGGGAGCTGGATCATGGCAGAGAAAGAGAAGAAGAATTTTGTACTGATGCAGGACGGCAAGGACACCAACGTGGTCTTCTCGAACGCCCAGCCGCGCGGCGCGGCGCTCAAGGCTGCGGCCCGCGGCTACACCGAGATTCGTCTGCGCGAGCGCGGCACCAAGCGCGTGCACGTGTTCAACGGCGGCCGCGTCGAGACCACCGCCCCGGCCAACCGCCCGAAGTGGCTGCCCGCCAAGGTCTGGAAGGCCACCGTCAAGAAGGTCGGCGTCGAGCACCTGAAGTAGCCGCACCACCAACGGCACAACGATCCGGGGTTGCCAAGCCTATGCTTGCGCAGCCCCGGCACGTTTTTGGCGCGGACATGCACCCCACCGGATTCGCGCGGGCACGGCTTCTGGGACCCGATTGGCAGCTGGCGAGAGTCCGGCGGGGGCCCCGGTTTGCGCCCCCAGACTTGCCGAGGTTCTCGATCCGAATTGGACGGATTCGGCATCATTCGGGGCAAGGCGCAGCGCCTGCGCGTCGGCCATGAACCGCGGGTCGCACCGGAGCGGCACTGGAACGTCGATCAGAAGCCTCCGAGGCCCCGCGCAGCGCAAACTCGGTCTGACCAAAACGCAATGGTGCTGGGTGGGTCGCAAGGGCAAGAACTAGGCGGAGGGGACGCGACCCGTCGCGACGTCGACCGTTGGATCCGGGCTACGGATCGGTGCTCTGGCCGCGTCGGGTGCAGCCGTATGTGCGCGGAATCCCGGCGGAATTGCGAATGTCCAGAGCGATCCACGCTCTGGTGGCTCGATCATCAAGGGAGCGATCCGGGCAGTGCCACCCGGCCAGCAGGTTGTGCAGGAACGATCTAGGCGTGCTCGTCGCGGTCCAAGCTCTTCTTCTGCTCGGTCTCGACACGCGGCGTGGCGTCGATCTCGTCGTGCAGCACGCCCTTTTCGCCAGCGCGCTGCGCCTTCTTGAAGTTGCCGATGGCTTCGCCCAGGCCCTTGCCCAACTGCGGCAACTTGTTGGCACCGAACAGAAGCACCACAACCGCCAAAATCGCAATAATTTCCCAGGTACCCAACATGGCCTGTCGCACCTCGAGGCGGCCCGCGCCTACACCAATCGCAATCCAATTCAGGCTGATCATCTTTGCTCCCCGCTTGCTTGGCCTCGTCCATCCAAGTGGCCTCGCGGCGCCGACCTCGCAAGAGTAGCTGATATCACGGGGTCGCGCCATCGGATTCGTCGTCGGCGGCCTTCTTGACCTCGCCCAGTGCCAGCGGGCGCGCCCGCAGCCCCGAGGGCCGCGTCACCGGCGCCTGCAGCAGCGCAGCCAAGGTCGGGTCGGCATTGTGGACGTGGTTCAGCACCCGCTGGTACAGGTCTGCGGCCGCGGCGTGCTCGGCGAGCTTCTTGCTGGGGCCGCGACCCACGCCGACCAGCTCGACCTCGCCGTTCTCGCCGGTCGCGCGCGCCGTGGCCTGCACCACAAAAGTCCGCGCGTGGAAAGGACCTTGTTCTTCGACCACGGCATAGGTGGGCGGCAGGTTGGCGTGCTGCTGCAGCAGCTCCTGCACCGCCGTCTTCCAGTTGGCCACCCCGGCCGACAGCGCCGTGGGGGTCGCGCCGAGCTCGGCCACCGCGGCCGCTGCGGCATCCAACAAGTCGTCGAACAGGCGGCGCACCAGTTCGCGCGCGGCCTCGTAGCCGCCATCGACGAACACGGCGCCCACCACCGCTTCGAAGGCGTCGGCCAGCACGGAAGTCCGCTGTCGGCCACCGGTATAGTCCTCGCCGCGGCCCAGGCGCAGAGCGCTGCCGATTCCCAGGGACTGCGCTTGCTCGGCCAGCGCCGACTCGCGCACCAACTGCGACTTCAGCACCGTCAGCTGACCTTCGCGCCGGTCGGGCATGCGCTCCAGCAGTGCCTCGGTGATCACCAGTCCCACTACGGCGTCGCCAAGGAATTCGTGGCGCTGATTGTCCGAAACCGCCTCGGGATGCTCGTTGTGCCACGACGGATGGGTGAGCGAGGCCTCGAGCAAGGTGGGATCGCGAAAGGTGTAGCCCAAACGCCGCACCAGTTCCAGCGTGCCGGCGGTGGTGTCGGGCACGGGAATCAGGGGACGCGAGGAGCGGCGCTCGCCGCGCGGGAAATCGCTCATGTGCGCTCCCGACCTTCGGCCCGGGTGATCAAACCGCCACCCAGGACGCGGTCGCCGGCAAACAGCACGGCGCTCTGTCCGCGCGCCGCAGCCAGTAACTCCCCGTGAATTTGCAAAGTTGCTCGTGTCGGGTCCGCCGTCAGGACCTGCGCCGGCACGGCCTGGCCGCGGTGGCGGATCTGCACCTCGACCTCGAGTGGCAACTCCGGCGGTGCCCCGCTCAGCCAAATGCACTCTGCGAGCTCCAAGCGGGCCACCCGCAGCTGGTCGCGTTCGCCGACCACCACCGTGCCATCGCCGCGCTTGTCGAGGACGTACCACGGGCTGCCGTCGGGCCGCGACCCCAGGCCCAGACCGTGGCGTTGCCCGACCGTGAAGCCCGCCAGCCCGGTGTGCTCCGCCAGGACGTGGCCGTGGCTGTCGACGATCGCGCCGCGCACCGGCGCCGCCCGCTTGTCCAGCCAGGCCTGGGTGCGCTCGGCGCCGACGAAGCAGATGTCCATCGATTCGGCCTTGCTGGCGGTGGGGACGCCGAGCCGCAGTGCGTGGTTGCGCACCTCGCCCTTGCCCATGTCGCCCAGGGGGAAACGGACGAACTCGGCCGCTTCGCGCGCCAGGGGATACAGAAAGTACGCTTGATCCTTGTTGGGATCGACGCCGCGCCGCAGCGTGGGGAGTCCGTCGCGCAGCTCCAGCCGGGCGTAGTGGCCGGTCGCCAGGGCCTGCGCACCCAGGGCGCGCGCCGTCTCTACCAGGCGATCGAATTTGAGCGAACGGTTGCACGCCACGCACGGGTTGGGCGTATCTCCGCGCTGCCAGGCCTGTTCGAACGGGGCAATCACGTCGCGGGCAAAGCTCTCGCGCTCGTCGACCGTATAGTGCGGGATGTCCAGCACGCCAGCCACCGCCTTGGCGTCGCGGGCGTCGTCCGGTGCGCAGCAACTGCCGGCGCGGCCGATCTGGGCAGGGTCCAAGTCGTAGAGGCGCGCGGTCAGGCCAAAAACCTGGTAGCCGGCCTCGACCAACAGGGCTGCGACGGTGCTGGAGTCGACACCGCCGCTCATGGCGACGGCCACACAGCTGCCCGGGGGCAACCGCATGTGCCCACGCATGGCCGCGACGGTGGCAGCGTCCTGGGCGGGCGCCTCGCTCGCTGCAGAGGAGCTACGGATATCGAAGGTCTGGTTGTCCACGCCGGCTGCCTTGGCGATCGCGCCGCCCGCATGATAGGGGTAGCGCCGGTACAGGTCCACCGCCAACGGCCGCGACCTGCGGCAGCTTGGGCAGCCATTACCCCAATAACTACCGATGTACGCAGCTTATTCCCGTCGGCTACTGCGGATGCGCGCGGCGCACGCCGCCACTGCTTGCCCGGCAGCCACCAACGCATCGTCGCGCAACCCCGGCCCCAGCGAGAAGCGGACGGCTTGACCGGCGGTCGCGGGCTCCAGGCCACCCAGGGCCACCAACGCCCGCAGCAGCGCCGACGGCTCGGCCGTGCCCGAGCTGCAAGCCGAACCGGCCGAAGCGGCCACGCCCGCCAGATCGAGCGCCATCACCAGCAACGGGGCCGGCACGCCGGCCAGGGCGACGCACAGGGTCGTCCCGACCTCGGCGGCGGGGTCGGCCGGGCCCAGGCGCCGCAACCCCGCGATCGGTGCCAGTTGGTCCGCCAGCAGGTCGCGCTGGCGGCGCACCTCGCCGGCCAGGGCCAGGCGCGCCGGCAGCTCGGCCACGGCCGCCGCAAGTCCGGCTGCACCCAGGACGTTTTCGGTCCCCGACCGCAGCCCGTGTTCCTGGTGACCCGGGGCCAGCGGCAGCGGCCGCACACCGGCCCGCAGGTACAGCGCTCCCGTGCCCATCGGCCCGCCGATTTTGTGGCCAGACAGTGCCAGCGAGTCGACGGGCCAGGCGTCGACGCCCACGGGGACCCGCCCCCAGGCTTGCGCGGCATCCAGGTGGAGGTGGGCCGCAGTCTGGCGGACCAGGGCCGCGACTGCCGGCACGTCGGCCAGGGTCCCGAGCTCGCCGCCCACCGCCGACACGTGCACCAGGGCCGGGCTGGTCTGCAGCGCCACCGCCAGGGCCTGCATGTCCAGCCGACCGTCGCGATCGACCGCGATCCAGCCGAGTTCGACGCCGTCGGCGGCCAATTGCTCCGCCAGAGCCGCCACCGACGGATGATCGAGCGCCGCCAGCAGCACCCGCGGCCGCAGCCCCAGCCGCAGCTGCGGTGCCAAAACCCCGCGCCACAGCAGGTTGTTCGACTCCGTGGCGCCGCTGGTCAGCACGATCTGGCCCGGTCGCGCACCCAAGCTCTGCGCTACTTGCCGCCGGGCGGCCTCGATCAGCGCGCGCGCCCGCTGCCCGGCCCGGTGCAGCGACGACGGGTTGCCCAGGTCCTGCTCCAGCGCACGGCGCATGGCATCGCGAGCCGACGGCAGCAGCGGAGCAGTAGCGTTGTAGTCAAGGAAAATCATTAGGTTACTCGGTGTGGCCGGCTCGCGGCTGCCGTCTGCAGCGGCGGGCTCCCGGTCGCCGCAGGCGCCGAATTCCGCGCGATTTGCAGCAGCGGCCCTGCCAATGTGTTGACTGTCCAGGCGGCCCAGCGTGAAATGCGCGCCGTGGCAGGAGGAACCATGATGCAGCAACTGGGCCAGCAGATCGAGATCGCCAACACGCACGCCCAGGTGGCGCGGGCCATGGCGCTCCACGAGCGGTGGCAACGGCGGTCGCTGCGCCTGTCCGTGTGGGCGGCGGCGCTGGCGGTACTCGGCTCGGCGCACGCTGCGTTGGCCCAGGAGCCACCGGAAACCAAGGACGACGCCCCGGCCGTGGGTGCCCCCGAGCCCGCCACGGCGCCGGTCGCCGCTGAACCTCCGGCCAAACCCGCGCCGGCCGGCAAGAAGGGCCTGCTGGACCAGATCGACGACGGCACGCTGCCCACGCCGCCCAAGGCCGCGCCCACTCCCAGCTTTTTGCAGCTCGAGTGGCACGGCTACTTCCGGTTCCGGCCCGAGATCTTGAACAACGGCCACTTGGGCATGGCGGTGCCGGACAAGCAGATCGGCAACCGCGCCATCACTACCAGCGCCGTGGCGCCGCCACTGTCCCTGTGGCCGGCCAATAACGATCCCGACAAGAACAGCCAGAGCTCGAAAGTTGGCAAGAGTACAGAGGAAACGGCGATGTCGGGGGCGACCATGCGCCTGCGTCTGCAGCCGAGCCTGACCATCGGCAAAGATGCTCGCATCGTCTCGACCATCGACGTGATGGACAACACCGTGCTCGGCGGCGATCCCGACTATTCGGGCTACCAGGGCCGGCCCGACGTCCCGATCTCGGCCTTCACCATGAGCACCAAGCCCGGGGTGATGAACGTCAAGGAGTTGTACGGCGAGCTCAAGACGCTGGTCGGCGTGCTCCGCGTCGGACGCCAGGCCTCCAGCTGGGGCTTGGGCATGCTGGCCCACGGCGGCGGCGGCGACGGCTGGGACATGGGCCGCCCCACCCTGTACTACGGCGGTCCGCGCCGCCCCGGGGATGGCCACGGCTACGCGTTGGACTCCGGTTCGTACGTGGATCGCGCGGCCTTTGTGACCGGCATCCCCAAGGCGCAGTTGTACGCCAGCGTGTTCTACGACTACCTGGCCAATGGCTTGCAGACCAACGACCTGCTGCGTCCAGACGTGGTGCCGCGCAACGCCACCGGCTCGGACGACGTGCGCCAGTACGGTCTGGCTCTGATGCGGCGGCCCCTGTCCGAAGACGACGCGGCGGCCCGCCAGCACCTGCTGGAAGTCGAGCGCAAGCCGGCCATCGACGGCGGTCTGTATTTCGTCTATCGGACCCAGAAGAACGATCTGCAGGGCACCACCGACCCCGCCAAGCTGGGCACCACCAGCCTGGACAGTGCGCAGTTGATGGTCCGCGGCGCCACGGCCGCCATTGCCGATGCCTGGTTCCGCTACGAACAGCGCCTGTCGCCCCTGCGCCGGCTGGTGGCCGAGGCCGAAGGCGCCTACATCGGCGGCTCGGTGGACGACGCCAACGCGCTGGCCGGCACTTCGGACAAGAAGCGCGAGATCAGCATGTGGGGCTTCACGGCCAAGGGCGCCTTCCAGGACGAGGGCATGGGCTACTACCTGGACTTGGGCGGCGCCAGCGGCGACGACACCCAGTGCTTTGGCGTCTACGGCAAGGCCGATTGCTCGCTCGCCACCTACAGCGGAACGCCCAACACCTTGATTACCGGCTTTAAATTTAACCGCGCCTACCAGATCGACCATCTGTTGTTCCACGACCTGATCGGCACTGTCACCAACGCCTGGTACATCAAGCCTACGGTCAGCATCAATGCATTCCCTTGGTATTCTGCAGATATGCTTGGTCTGGACCTGTCGGTGATGCAGGCGATCGCCCAAAACTCGCTGGGTACCCCCGGCGGAAAGTCCGGCGAAATCACCAACATCGGCACCGAATTGGCCGCGCGCGGCTTCCTGGGGCGCCGCGGCCAGGCCTATGCCGACGTGATCTTCGCCTACGCGGTGACCGGTTCGGCCTTCAACCTGGTCGAGGGCTGGTACGACGCCAGCACGTCGCAGTCCCCCACCAATGCCTGGAAGCTGACCGGGCACCTGGTGCTGCCGTTCTGATCGGCGCGGCTCTGCCAGCGGCCACCCTCTAACCAGCCACTCTCCAACTAGCCAGACTCGGCGGCCGATGAACCATTTTGAGCGCAGAAACGGCCACTTGTGGGCCGATGGCGTGCCGCTGGCACAGATCGCCGCCGAATTCGGCACGCCGACCTACGTCTACAGCCGCGCCACCATCGAGCGCCACTACCGGGTGATGGACGAGGCGCTGCACGGCCTGGACCACCTCATCTGCTATGCGGTCAAGGCCTGCAGCAACCTGGCGATCCTGCAGGTGCTCGCCAGCCTGGGCAGCGGCTTCGACATCGTCTCGGCCGGCGAGCTGCAGCGGGTGCTGAAGGCTGGCGGCGATGCGCGCAAAGTGGTGTTCTCGGGCGTGGCCAAGCGCAACGACGAGATCGCCCTGGCCCTGCGCCACGGCATCCTGTGCTTCAACGTAGAGTCGGCCGGCGAGCTGGGCCGCATCGAGCGGGTGGCCGCCGAGCTGCAGGTGCGGGCGCCGATCAGCCTGCGCGTCAATCCCGACGTGGATCCGCGCACCCACAAGTACATCGCAACTGGGCTGAAAAGCAGCAAGTTTGGCGTTGCCTTTGCCGAGGCCGAGTCGCTGTACCAGCGCGCCGCCCAGAGCCCGCACCTGCGCATCGTCGGTGTCGACTGCCACATCGGCAGTCAAATCCTGGAAGTGGCGCCGTTCGTGCAGGCGATCGAGAAAATGTTGGGCCTGTGCGATCGCTTGAAGGCGGCGGGCATTGCGCTCGACCACTTGGACGTGGGCGGCGGCCTGGGCATCGCCTACCGCGACGAGCAACCAGCGGCGCCGATCGAGCTGGGTCAGCAGATCGTGGCGATGGCGCGCGCCCATGGCCTGCACATCCTGACCGAACCGGGCCGGGTCATCGTGGGCAACGCCGGGGTGCTGCTGACGCGGGTGGTGGGAACAAAATGCAACGGAGACAAGGAGTTCGTGCTGGTCGACGCCGGCATGAACGACTTGATTCGTCCGTCGCTCTACCAGGCATGGCACACTCTGGAGCTCGTCGGCGATCCGCGCGATCGGCCGCTGCGCACCGTGGATGTGGTGGGGCCGGTCTGCGAGTCGGGCGATTTTCTGGCCCAGGATCGCGAGCTTGTCGAAGTCGGCGAAGACGATCTGCTCGCGGTCTACGGTGCCGGCGCCTATGGCTACGCGATGGCGTCGAATTACAACAGCCGCCCGCGCGCCGCCGAGGTCCTGGTCGACGGCGACGCCGCTCTGCTGATTCGCGCCCGCGAAACGCTGGAGGATCTCTGGCGGGGCGAAGCGTTGCTGCCGCCAGCACGCCTGCA
>JACRCU010000148.1 GCA_016218865.1 Deltaproteobacteria bacterium
GCTCGGCGAGTGCGATACCCTGCTCGTAGGCCGCGCGCGCTCCGGCCTGGTCGCCCAGCTCGGCCAGCACGTAGCCCAGCATCTGGTGCTCGGGCGCGCGGTCGCCTGCCGGCAGCGTCTCGGGCTGCAGCGCGATGGCCCTTCGCAAGTCCGCCGCAGCTGGGCCGAATTGATGCAGGTTGTACCGCACGAAACCGCGTCCGCTCGCGCCCAGCGCCGACCACAGCTGCACGTGCCGCAGCGGGCCCAGCGGCAGACCCTCCAGCGTCTTGATGGCGGCGTCCAGCAACCCCAGCGCCGCGCCGAAGTCCTCGCGGTTGCTCCAGGCCTTGCCCAGGTCGATCTGCACGCTCGCCGACTCCAAGTTCGGTCGCGCCTTGTTCAGCTCCGCCGCGGCCTGGCGCAGGAGCTGCAACTGCTCGTCGCCCTTGACCAACTGGGCCCACTTGGCCTGGATGCGCGCCCGCAGCAGCGGCTCGGGCAGGTCGCCCAGCACGCGCAGCGCCTCGCGATAGGCCTTGACGGCCGCCTCTGGCTTGCCCCTGCCGCTCCTGGTGGTCCCGACCTGCAGGTGCGCCTTGGCGGCGTCGCGCGGGCGGTCCAAGTCCTCGTAGAACTTTGCGGCATCCCAGAACAGGCCGGCCGTGTCGTTGTCGCCCACGGCACCGGCGATGTTGCCGGCGAACTCGTGGAACAGCGCCAGCGTCGCCAGCCGGCCCTTGCGCCAGCCCGGGCGCGCCTCGCGGTCCACCGCCTTTTGCTGCAGTACCAGCGCGAGCCGGAGTTTCTGCAGCGAATCCTTCTGCGCGCCGCGGTACAGATCCGCGATCGCCAGCCAGACTTGACCGGCCGCTTGTAGTTCCACCTCGTCCAGGACCAGACCCGTCACCACCGTCAAGGCGGCCGTGCGGCTCAGCTGCGGCAAATCCCGCTGCAACTCCGCGGCTTTCAGCTCCACGTCCAGCGCGAAGCCCACCGGTTCCGCGTCGTGGAGCTTGAGCAGGGGCGCCACACGCTGCAGCTCGCCGGGCCAATCGTTATCGGACATGCCCAGCAACTTCGCGACTTCCTTGTCGACTGCGGCCTGGTCGGCCGTCGCCCGCGCGCTGCTGCACCACTTCAAATCGTCTGCCTTGGCCGGCACCTCGCGGTTGCGCACGTCGCGCTGCACCAGCGCCACCACCGGCGTCTTGCTGCCCAACGGCACGGCAAGGCTCAGCAACCGGCGCGGCTCGCCCGTGTCGTCGCGCACACTGCGCCGCGCCCGCAGGACCGTCGCGCCCGGCTTCAGGTTCAGGACGAACTGGCCCTTGGTGTCGGTGAACGCCTCGCCCAGCGGCGCGGTCGCGTCGGCATCCGCAAAACCCTGGACGATGGCGTGGAACGCCGGCTGGCCATTGCAGGTGACCCGCCCAGTCAGGGGCGCCGCCTCGGCCGGCCGTGCCAGCGCGACCGCCCAAACCGCCCAGATCAGCCAGAAGCGCGCACCCATGCCGGCAAGCCTGCGCCGGCTCCCGACACACGTCAACCTTGTGTCATGTGTATGAAATTATGTACTTTCTGTGGCGCCAATCAACCGCGCCTTCACCGGCGTCGCCGCCACCGCAACGATCGCGCAGTCGTCGTAGTCGGCCGGCCGCCAAGCGAAGGCCACCATCGACATCGCCACCAGGTTCGACACCGCGGTCGTCTCGAGCACCCACTCCTGGTGGGTCGCCGCAAACGCCGCGCCGGTGAAGAACACCGCGGACGGCACCCCCAGCCGCCGCCACTGGGTCGCGGTCAACATCGCCAGCACCAGCCCGAACACGACCAGATCGAAGGTCATCGCCACTTCGAACGGGAAGCCGAAGTGCCAGCACAGGGCGCGGACGGCAAACACCGCCACCGTCATCGCCGCGCCGCTCGCGAGCAGGCTCCGGTTCAGGTGGCTGCGGAACATCGACTCGCGCGCCCACACCGCGGCAAAGGCGATGAAGCCGGCAAACAGTCCGGTGGCCGCCAGCAACTCGCCCGAGGTCAGGCGGTGACCCACCTTGTCGCCGCAAAACCGCAGCGTCATCGGCAGGATCGACCAGCCCAGCGCCAGCACCATTGCCAAGAAGCTCCGCGTGCGCGCGCCGATGCGCGGGTCGAAGTCGCGCTGCAGCTTGGCCACCTCGGCCGCCGTCCGCGCCACTTCTTGGCGGGCCGCCTCGACGCGCTGGTGCAATTCCGCAGGATCCGGGCCAAGTTCCTCGGCCAACGCCGCCGCCCCCTCCACGTCGCCCGTCAGCAGGTGCCAGTCGGCGCCGCGCAGCAAGAGGTCGCGCAAGTCGGCTTGAGCACCTTGATTTTCAGGCCAAGCGCGCAGAGCCTCGCGGAGCGCCAGCCGGGCCTCGGTCAGCGCCCGCCGCACCTCGATGCTGGTGGCCTCGCTCGGCGGCTGACCCAGCGCGGTCTGGAACTGCCCCATCGCCGCGCGCGCCGTCTGGTGCAGGGCGAGCGACGTCCGGTGCTGCAGGTACACGCTCAGGGCCGTGCGCAGCGCCGCGGCGCTCGGGTACCGATCGGTCGGCTCGCGCGCGGTCGCCCGCTGGCAGATCGCCACCAGCTCGGCCGGCAGGTCGTCGCTGTAGCTGTAGGGCAGGCACTCGTAGGCGGCGAACATGACCTGATACAAGTCTGTGCCGCCAAAGCGCATCTTGCCGGTCAGGATCTCGTGCAGGATCGCGCCCAGCAAGAACACGTCGGTGTGTTCGCCCAGGAGCGACCCGTCGCCGTGCACCATCTCGGGCGCCATCGCGCTCGGCGTGCCCGCCACGGCCTGGGCGTCGCGCGCCAGCGGCAGGCAGCCGGTGCCGTCGTCGCGCAGTGCCACCGCAATGCCCCAATCCAGGACATAGACCTCGCCAAAGCGACCGATCATCACGTTCGCGGTCTTCAGGTCGCGGTGCAGGATGCCTTTGCCGTGGGCGAACGCTACCGCGTGGCAGACGCGCGCCAGGACTTCCAGGTGAAAAACCAGCGGCTCCCGCGGATCGCCGGTCAGCAGCGGGTGGTCGGGCTGGTGCAGCAGATCGCTCCAGTTGGTGCCCTCCACGCGCTTCATCACCAGCATCGGCAGGCCGCGTTCGTCCTGGCCCAGCGCATACACCGGAATGATATCTGGGTGTTCCAGGGTACCGGTGATCAGCGCTTCCTGCATCAGCTTGTGGATGGCCGCCGGCGTCGCCTGCTCGGGCCGCAGCGTCTTGACCGCCACCTCGCGCCCCAGCGACAGCTGCTTCGCCGAGCGCACCACCCCCATCCCGCCTTCGCCGATGGTGTTGCCCATCGCCAGGTCCGGCGGTCGATCGCCCTTGCCGGCCAGGCCAAGCTGCGGCAACGCCTTGAGATTCGGCGCGGCCACGGTCTCGGCCGTCGGCGGCAGCAGCGTGGCGGTCGCGCCCAGTTCGCGGGTGCGCTCGTCCAGCTGGTGCACGGTCCACAAGTCGCTGAAGCGCTTGCCGCTCTGGCCGGGGAGCGCCCGCAAGGCGGCAGCGGGCGGCAGCGCGGATTGGGGATTCGGCAGCACTTCTGGCCTCGGGTTCGGCGCTTGCGCGCGCGGCTGTATCGTGCAGCAACACCAGCTAGGGGGCAATCGATTCCGGCGGCGGCCCGGCTGCGTTTGCGGGTTTGCCCATCCACAGCAGCAGCGGCACGCTGGCCACCGCCAGCACGGCGTCGATCGCGAGCGTGGTCGGGTAGCCCCAGTGCTCGGCCGACCAGCCCTGCCAGCGCGCCGACAGCGCGATCGCCACGTTCAACAGAGCCATATATCCGGTGAACTGGGTCGCCGCCACCGCCGGGTTGGTCACGTCCATGAACAGCGCCACCCGCGTGCCGTACATCAGGCCCTGCGGCACCGTGTAGGCCAAGCTGGCGATCCATAAGGCGCGCGGCAGCTCGGCGGCCACCGCCGGGCGGTTCGGCACGTCGGGCGCGGCCGGCATGATCCAGCCGTAGCGGTGCATCTGCCAGGCCAGCCACGCCGTGGGCAGGGCGGTCAACGCCAGGTAGATCGCCAACATCCGCCGCCGGCCCAGGCGGTCCGAGATCTTGCCGCCCACTACGCAGAACGCCGCCGACAGGATCGTGCACCACAGACTCAAGGTGGCGATCTCGTTGTCGGTTAGGCCCAGCTCAACCGACAAGTTACTCTGCAGAGACAGCGACAGCGCCATCGCCCCGGCCGGCAGCAGCGCGAACAGCACCGCCACCCGCGCCGCCCGCGAGCTGGTGAACGACCGCCAGGTGGCGCGCACGAAGTCCTTGAGCTGGCTGAGGATCGCCTGCAGCGGCGGCCCGTCGCCATGGGGACGCGGCGGCCCGGGCGGCTCGCGCATCGGCCGCACCACCAGCAGCGTCACCGCCAGAATCGCCGCGGCCACCAGCGCGAAACTGGCCTTGAGCGCTCCATCTTTGCCCAGCGCCTGCTCCAGCGGCTCGCGCAGGTACAGCACCCCCGAGCCGCCGACCGCCTGGCCCACGTAGGCACCGGCGAACATCAGGCCGTTGGCCAGCCCGCGCTCGTCCTCGGGCAGCACCTGGCAGGCCAGGGCATCGATCGCCACGTCCTGGCTGGCACCGAACAGGTTGTGCACGAAGATCAGTGCAGTAAGTGCCATGAACTCGACCGGGGCCCGCATGTCAAAGGCGAGCGACGCCGCCAGCGTCCCCACCATCATCACCTGGGCGCCCAGGATCCAGCCGCGCCGCCGCCCCCAGCGGTCCGACGCCACCACGTCGATCACCGGCCCCAGCGCCCACTTCCAGGCCCACGGCAGGTACAGCGACGCCACGAACGCGCCGATCTGCTCCACGCCCAAGCCGCGGCGGCGCATCTCGGTCGCCAGGGTCACGGCGGTAAAGCCCAAGGGAATACCCTCGGTTACGTACAAGAAGAACAGCGTGGCCAGGCGGCCGTTGCGGCTCGACAGCGACAGACCCATCGCTCAGCCCGCCTGATCGTAGCGATCGAAGCGCATTGTGAAGGTGGCGCGGCCCTGGGTCGCCGACCGCAGCTCGGTGGCGTAGCCGAACATTTGCCGCAGCGGCGCCTCGGCCTGCACCAACCGGGCATTGGCCGGCGCATCGACCACGTCGCGCACCTGGCCGCGCCGCGCCGCAAGGGTGGCCAGTGCCTCGCCCAAGAAGTCAACCGGTACGCTGACTTCGATGGCCATGATCGGCTCCAGCAGGATCGGCCCGGCCTGCTCGCACGCCGCCCGCACCGCCCGCCCGGCCGCCACCTCGTAGGCCGCCGGCTTGGACAGCCCGTCTTTCCACGTCGCACCCAGCAGCGTTACCCGCACGTCGCCCAGCGGATAGCCCTGCAGCGCGCCGCCGTTCAGCGCCCCCAGCGCCCCTTGCCGGCACAGCGCCGCCACCTCGCCTTGGTTGAAGCGCTTGTCGGTCACACCGGAATCGATATGGAATTCGTTGCCTTGGCCGCGCGGCAGCGGCTCTACCCGCACCTCGACCGCGCCGAACAGGTCGCCCTGCTCGCTGGTTCGCTCGAACACGCCGTGGGCGCGCGCCGCCCCAGTAATCGCTTCGCGCAGCAGCACTTGCGGCTTGCCGATCCGCACCGCCAGGTTGTTCTCGCGCTGCAGCCGGTCCGCCGCCACTTCCAGGTGCAGCTCGCCCATGCCGCTCACCAGGATCTCGCCGGTTTGCGCATCTTCGCGCACCCGCAGCGTGGGGTCCTCGTCGGCCATCCGCGCCAGGGCTTCGAGCAGGGCGTCGCGGTCGGCGTGGCGCTGCGGCTCGAAGGCTTGGCTGATCACCGCCTCGTAGGCGGTCAGCAACTCCAGCACGATCGGGTGGTGCACATCGGCCAAGGTATCGCCGGTCATGGTCTTTTTCAGGCCCGCCACCGCGCAGATGTGGCCGGCGCCCAGCGACTGCACCCGGTTCTTTTGCGCCGCGTGCAGCAGGACCAGGCGGGTGATGCGCTCGTGCACCTGGCGGCTGGCGTTCCACACCTCGTCGCCCTCGCTCAGGGTGCCCGAGTAGATGCGCAGGAACACGAAGCGCCGCCCCTCGTCCAGGGCCGACACCTTGAAAGCCAGCGCACACAAAGGACCTTCGCTGTCGGCGCGGCGCTCTTCGGCGGCCTGGGTGCGCGGGTGATGGCCCGGCACCGGCGGCACGTCCAGCGGCGACGGCAGGAAATCGACCACCGCGTCCAGCAGCGGCGGAATCCCCTGGTTGCGCAGCGCCGCCCCGGCCAACACCGGCACCAGCTGCCCGGCCAGCGTGCCCTTGCGCAGCGCTGCCAGCAGCTCGGCCAGCTCGGGCTCGCGACCCTGCAACCACGCATCCGCCAAGGCATCGTCGCCGTTGGCCAGCAGCTCGACCAGCTCGGCGCGGCGGGCCTCTTGCTCCGGCGGCAGCCCGGGCGTGACCTGGA
>JACRCU010000149.1 GCA_016218865.1 Deltaproteobacteria bacterium
AGGTCATCGCCGAATCGCGAGCGGTGCTGGTGCACAAGAACGACATGGGCAACTTCTTCTTGCTCAAAGAAGTCACCTACTTCTTGGACGGCAAGAAAATCTACTACCAGGACAACGCCAACGGCCTGCTGAGCCAGCGCAAGGAATTCGAGATCTACAACGGCTCGGTGATCCCGGGTAACCACTCCCTGTCGGTCGAGATGGTCTACCAGGGCAATTCGGACGTGTTCAGCTACCTGAAGGGCTACGTGTTCAAGCTGAAGAGCAGCTATACCTTCTACGCCACCAAGGGCCGCATCACCGAGGTCGGCATCGTCGGCTACGAGCGCGGCGGCGTCGGCACCGACCTGGAAGACAAGCCGTACATCAAGTACGAGGTCAAGCTGATCCAGAACAAGAAAGAGAAGGAAGAAGGGGGCGGCAAGTGACCTATTCCCCGCGAACCCCGCGACCTGCCGGGGCGTCGTCGCACCACCTGCGACGGGCCGTGCTGGGCTTCTGGCGCACTGCCCCTGGGATGCAGCGCGCATTTGCCGCCGTGACGCTGGCCTCGCAAGTGGGCAGCGTCGCGGTTTGTGGCGTTTTGGCTGGCCTGCTGGCGCCACAGTCGGCCCTGGCTGGCGAAGTCGATCGGGCCATCAACAACGACATCAACAACATCCGCACCAGCGTCACTCTGGTGGAAGACGATCTGAAGCGGATGCGCGAGAAAGAGCGGCGCTACCCGCTCGATCGCCGCTACGTCGACGCGACCCTGGCCTACGAGCGCGGCAACCTGCCCACGGCCTCGGTGCTGCTGGTCGATTTGGTGGGCAACGCCGAGTTCCAGCTGAGCCGCGACTACACCGACGCGCTGTACATGCTGGGCGACTCGCTGTACCGCCAACGCAATTTCGGCGGCGCCCGCCGCTACCTGGAAAAGGTCCTGAATACGCCGGGTACCAAGTGGTACCAGAACGCGCTGGCCGAGCTCGTCGACATCGCCGTGCGCATGCACCGCATGGACGAAGTGGGCGTGCTGGCCAAGCGGCTGGACGCCGTGCCGCCCGGTGATCGCAAAAGCGAGCTGTTCTACCAGTTCGGCCGTTCGTACTTTGCCGCCAAAGACAATGCCAAGGCGCAGTCGTACTTGGAGCAGGTCTCGGTGGGCGATCACCGCTGGCCGGCGGCGCGCTTCTACCTGGGCGCGGTGCTGGTGGCACAAGGCAAGCTCGACGACGCCATCGCCGAGTACAAGCGCGTGGCCGACGCGGCGGTGGCGGCGCAGAACGATCCCAAGCGGAAATTCGAAGCGACGGTGGTCGACTACGTCAACATCGCCTTGGGCCGTCTGCTGCTGAACAAGAAGAAGTACGACGAGGCGGTGCAGTACTACCTGGCGATCGAGCGCAACTCGCCGATCTTCGAGGAAGCGCTGTTCGAGCTGGCCGCGACCTACGTGGCCAACAACCAGCCCAAGCGCGCCATCGAAGTGCTGGACGTGCTGCTGCTGACGGTCAGCGACGACAACGTGGCGGTGCAAGCCGCGGTGCTGCGCGGCCGCATCAACATGCTCGACAAGCAGTACGACAAGGCCGACGCCGCCTACAAAGAGGTGGTGGAGCGCTACTCGGCGATCGAAGGCGAATTGCGCAACTTCGCCGCATCGGACAAGAACCTGGAGCAGTTCTTTGCCTGGCTGCTGGCCCGCGGCAGCGAGGACTACTCGGTGGTGCGGCCAGTGTCCGAGCGCGTGGCCCGCTACATCGAAAAAGACGAAGACATGTCGCGGGTTGTGAGCCTGTTCGACGACATGAGCGCCGAGCGCGCCGACGTCAAGGAGAGCGCCAAGCTGGCCGCGACCTTGGACGCCGCGCTGCGCGAAGGTGCCCGCCTGGACATGTTCCCCGACCTGAAAGACGCCTGGGTGCGGCTGAACGAGAACCAGAACCGGGTGGTCGACATCGGCCGGCGCATCGTCGAAGCGCTGCGTTCGCAGGCCGGCCCGTTCCTCGCGCCCGACGACAAGGCCAAGGTCGAAGTGCTGTATGCCGCCCGCAAGGCGCTGGAAGAGGCGTTCGCCAAGATCCCGCACAACGCCGACGCCTACATCAAGCGCCAGAACCGGGTGGCCAACGACTTTGCCAGTCTGGCGGGCGACGTCGGCCTGCTCAAGGCCGCCCTCGCCAACGTGAAAGAGCAGCTGCTGAGCGTGGAAAAGATGCTCAACGAGCGCGTGTTCGGCGGCGAGGGCGTGGTTCTGAGCAAGGAACAGGAAAAGAAGATCCGCGAAGGCCTGCAGGCCGAGAAGGATGAGTTGCGCCGCATCTACCGCGACTTGGAAGAGGTGGCGGTGCAGGTCGACGTGCAGTCGCAGACCGTGGGCGCCGGCGACAAGGTCTCGGGCGACGAGGCGGTGATTCGCAAGCGGCTGATGGCCGCCCAGCGCGCCGAGGCCGAGGTCTACCTGGCCGCCCTGCAGCGCGCCGCTTCTGGCGACACCACCGGGCTGCAAGTGGCCCGCGGCAATGCCGAAAAGCTGATGGCCGACATCATCGTCGACCAGGGCACCGTCCAGGACCGCGCGGCCGAGCGGCTGGTGGGCATCCGCAAGGTGCTGTCGCAAGAGCAGCGCAATATCGCGGAGTACCAGGTGTCGGTTCGCTCGTACGAAGACGACTCGCGCGCCCTGGCGCGGCAGGTCGGCTACACGCTGGTGCGGGCTGCGCAAAATCGCCTGTCGGAAATCATCCTGGAAGCCGATCTGGGCCTGGTCGACGTCGCTTGGCAGCGCAAGCAAGAAAAGGCCACCGCCATTCGCGGGTTGCAGGACGAGCGCGCCGGCCGAATCAAGAGCTTGGGCGACGTGATGAACAACCTGAGCGGCGACGGAAGCGAGGAAGAATGATGGCGGCGCAGGGGCGACGACAACAATTCGGCCTTGATCTGCGGGCTGGGCTGCGGCAGGCGGGCAGCGCCATGGCCAAGATTGGGCTGGCGGCCGGCGCGCTGCTGGCGTTGGCAGGCGGGCTGGACGCGCGGGAAGCGCAAGCGGCTCCGCCGCCCGTGCTGCGCATGCCCAAGTATCAGGCCACGGCCGGCGACGACATGACCGATCCGCCGCGTCTGGCCCAAGAAAAGAAGCAGTTCGAGTCGGCCTACGAGAACTTCAAAAAGGCCGCCGCCGAGTACCAGAGCGAGGTCAAGGAATACATCCAGGGCCAGGTCACCGGCAAGCAAAAGACCCTGGCGGCGGGCTACCAGGCCCAGATCGACAAGCTGGATCAGGAGCAATTCGATCTGCGCCGCGAGGCGATCGCGCGGCTCGAGAGCTTCATCTACCGCCACCGCGATCACGACGTGTACACGCCCGATGCGCTGTTCCGCCTAGCCGAGCTGTACTACGAAGACACCATCGCCGCGTACAACCGCGCCAGCGACAACTTCGCGCGCGAGATGGACCTGTACAACCGCGGAAAATTGCTGGACATGCCCAGTGACGCCAAGCGCGACTTCTCGCGGTCGATCGCCATCTACAAGTACCTGCACTGGGTGCCCGAAGGCACGCCGATGGACCCGCTGTCGGGTAAACTGGCGGGAATCATTCTGGACAAGCGCTGGCCCAACCACAAGCAGAGCGACGTGGCGATGTACTTGCAGGGCTTCTGCGAGTTCGAAATGCGCGAGGCCGACCTGAAATTCGAGAAGAAGGCGGTCGACACCCTGGCCGCCATGGAAGACCACTACCCCAAGAGCAGGTACGTGCCCGAGGCGTGGCTGCGCGTGGGCGAAATCCACTTCGACAACAACGAGTACGAAGACGCCGCCAAGGCCTACGGCCGCGCCGCCACCAAGGCCAAAGAGCTGGGCGACAACAAGAACTACTCGCTGGCGCTGTACAAGCTGGGTTGGTCGATGTTCCAGCTCTACAAGTACGCCGACGCAGTGCGCTACTTCCAGCAGCTGATCGAGTTCGAGGACGAGGTCGCAGCCGCCAACGCCGCCGAAAAAGACGAGACCAAGAAGAAGAAGTCGGGCTTCGATCTGCGCAAGGAAGCCATTGAATACCTTGCCAAGTCGCTGGCCGAGCCCAGCTGGGACGACGACTCGTGCGACGACTTTGGCTCGGAGACGACCAAGGGCGAGTGCGCCATCGTGGACCCGCGCGCGCGACCGATTCTATACACCGCTTGCGTGCTGGAGCCCGAGGCCACCCCCGAGATGGCCAAGTGGGCGGCGCCGTTCAAGGACAAGAAGGAAGTCTCGGACGGCTTGGCCCGCAACTACGAAGCGCGCAACTCGGTCCGCAAGTCGCTCATCAGCGACAAGGCGTATGTCTACGACATCTTGAAGATGTACGGCGAGACGCTCTTCAACCAGCGCGAAGACGACTACTACTGGCAGGCGGTGCGCGTGATGCGCTACGTCATCGGCAAGTGGCCGCTGGCGCGCGACGCCCAGGACATGCAGCGCAAGGTCATCCAGTCGCTGGACATTCTGGCCCGCGCTGGCGCGTCGTACGAGCTGCTGCTGGCCAAGGACCCCAAGGACGAGGGCGCGCGCATCGGCTTGCTGATGGCCCGCCAGGCCGAGGCGGCGCAGATCGAAGAGCGCAACGTCTACTTGCAGAAATTCGGCAAGAAAAGCGAGTGGTACGCCAAGTGGGGCAGCGACAAGGACCTGGCCGCCCAGGTCGACGACTTTACCGGCAACATCCGCTGGCAGTTCGCCCTGCTGAACCACGCCGCGGCGCAAAAACTGAAGGCGCAAGGCAACTTTGAAGAGGCGTTCAAGAAGTACGCCGAGGCCGGTGCCGCCTACGAAGATCTGCTGAAGGCCGACCCGGAAGCGCCGAATGCCTACAAGATCGCCTGGACCCTGGCCGAGTGCTGGTACTGGGCCGGCGTGCAGTGCACCGCGGCGCGCAACGCCGACGGCGAGCTGATCGTGGTCGAGGGCCAGCTGGCGCCCACGCCGCCGGAACAGCTGCCGACCCTGCGGCAGGCCTGCGTCAACATGCACAAGTCGATCGACTACTACACCATGGTGCGCGACTGGAAGGGCCCCAAGAGCAAGGACGACAAGGGCCAGGTCATGGAAAAGACCGAGGAAGCCGCTTGGTCGGCCATCGACGCCGCCGAGCGCGTGCTGTCGGCCAAGGCCTCGTTCCCCAAGGGCGATCCCGAGTACATGGACGTGATGAGCCTGCCGACCATCCGTCCGTCGTCGGATCAGGACAAGGCGGATCTGGCCGCGGCCGAGAGCCTGAAGGAGCCCAAGCGGGTGACCCGCCTGAACATCGATCCGGTGGCGGTCGAGTGGATTCTGGCGGCCGACGGCTATGTCGTCATGTCCGAGAAGTATCCGTCTGCCGAAGATCCGCGCCGCGCCGAGAAGCTATCGCTGAAGGCCGCGGAATTGCTGTACAAAAACCGGAATTTCGATCCGTGGCTCGAGGGTGCGACGCCCAAGACACCGCCGGACTTCTGGTCGGCTCGGCTGCGGTTCCGGAAGATCTTGACGAAGTTTCCGGGCACCTCAGTCGCGGACGAGGCCGTCAAGAACTTGCTCGCGTCGTTCGGCATCGAGGCCGATATTCCGGCGTTGGAGGCCTTCACCTTTGAAATGAAGGGCAAAGGGTGGATTTCGGAGAAGGCCGGAAAGGAACTAGAGAAGAAGATTATCCTTTTCAAGCAGGACCGCATGTTTGAAAAGGCGAATGCGCTCTTTGAGGACGCGCAGAGCCTTGAGAAGTCGAGTATGGCGGGCGCCGATCCTGACAAGAACGGGGAGCAACTGGCAACGGCACGACAGAAATTCGCGGCCGCTGGTGACGCCTACGCGAAGCTCCGTGTTGATGCTGAGAAGGTCGAGGTAAAGCGCGTAGCCCTTCTGAACGCGGTGACGGCGTACTACCGTGCCGAACAATGGGACAAGTGCATTGAAGCCTTGGGGTTGGCCGAGGAAATCCTGCGCGAAGCGCTCAAGGATCCCAAGTGGGACGCGAAACCTCCCGAAATCAAGCCGGGCAAGGGCGGCAAGAAGGACAAGGCGGCGGCCGAGAAGGCGACCAAGAAGCCAGGCGATCCGCCCCCAGAGACCAAGGAAGACATTGTCAAAGGCCTTGAAGAGGTCTTGGAGATTCGCGCGGATCTCAACTACAAGTTCTTCAAGATCGAGGAGACGATCAAAGACTTTGTGCTGCTCTACCAGAACAAGCCGGATGGCCCAAGAGCGGACTACTACTTGAGTGCGGCAGCCCAAATGGCGTTCTACAACTCGAACTGGGACAAGGCCATCGAGTTGAACCGCGAGCTCATAAACCGCTTTGAGAAAGAGGGCGAAGCCAAGAAACAGGTGGCGGTCAAGGATGCGCTGTGGCAGATCCAGACTATCTGGCGGGCGCGCTACGACCAGGACACCAAGGCCAAGTCGTTCGAAAAGGCGCGCAACGACACCGCCAAGCAGATCGACGCGCTGGACGCGTTCATCAGCCGCTACCAGGCCGACAAGGCAACCCTGGCCATGGTGTTCCGCGCCATGGGCATGATCGCCGAGATCTACAAGCGCGACGGCGACAAGAACAACGCCAACCGCACCTACAACCGCATCATCGACCTGTACAACGCCAACAAGGACGACATCAAGCGCTGGGCCGAGGCACCCAAGGGCGACGCCACGGTGTCTAACGAGCAGCGCACTGCCGCTGGCGCTGCGGCTTCGGCGGCAGCCCAGGCGACCTTCATGCTGATGCAGCCGCGTTACGAGGCGTTCTTGGACATGAAGCTGGTCGAAAACGCCAAGCTGCCGGCGGCCAAGCGCATGGGCGACCTGCAGAACCAAGTCAAGAAGATGCTCGACGTGTTGCAGGGCCCCGAGGTCAAGTTCAAGGCGCCGGACGGCTCGCAAGCCTCGATGCGCTGTGGCGAATGCCCGATTGCCGGCCCCAACATGGCGCCCTGCCGCGCCAGCGTGTGCAAGCCCGACCCCAAGGAAAACGGCCTGTACGACGAGTACTACACCGCAGTCGCCAGCTTTGGCTCGCAGAACTGGTCGTATGCCGCCTTCTTGTACCGCGCGCGCATGCTGAAGTTCTTTGCCAAGACCATCTACAAGGCGCCGCAGCCACCGGATTTGACCGAGGCGGAGCTGGAAGCGTACATGGAATTCTTGGAGAAGTTGGGCGCAACCTACGAGAACCGCGCCATTCGCGACCTGGGCGCGGCCCTGCTCGACGCGGAAGCCAAGGGCGTGGTCAACGCCTGGGTGACCGAGCTGCGATCCGAGATGAACAAGTACAAGCCCAAGGAATACCCCTTGCTCCGCGATGAAATCCGCGTGGACGCCAACCCCGAGGGCACGCTGCCTCAGGTGGAAAAGGAGCTGCGCTGATGAAGACGCTGCATCGCTCCACCTGGTGGAACTCGTTGACGCTGGCCGGTTTTGCGGCTGCCGCGGCCCTGGCCGCTTGCTCGTCGCCGGAAGTCGCGCCCGAGAAGCCGGAAGAAAAGACCGAGGCCAAGCCCGAGCCCGCGGAAGAGGCCAAGCCCGTCGAAGAGCCCAAGGCTGCCACCGAGGCCGCCAAGCCTGCCGACGAGCCCACGGCCGCCGCCGAGCCCGACAAGAAGCCCGACGAGCCCAAGCCCGGCGACGCCAAGCCCGCCGAACCGGCCAAGGACGACAAGCCAGCGCTGCCACCCGACATCCGCTACAGCACCTCGCCGGCCGAGTCGATGATCGCCGACGGCGTGAAGTTGCTGGAAGACAGCAACCTGGTCGAGGCGCAGCAGCGGTTGATCAACGCCACCAAGCAGGACCCCAAGTCCGCGACCGCGTGGTACAATTTGGCGCTGTGCCAGTACCGCCTGGGTTCGGACGAAGATGCGCTGGCCTCGGCCAAGCAGGCCATCGCCGTCAACAACACCTTCAGCAAAGCCGTGGTGCTGGCGGCAGTGGTGCTGGAGCGCAAGGGCCAGGCTCCGGCGGCGCTGGCGATGGTCGACGAAGCGCTGAAAGGTCGGCCGAGCGACGTGATGCTGCTGGGCGCCAAGGGCCGCGCGCAGGTGGCGTCGGGCGATTACACCCAGGGACTGGACACCTGCGTGGCGGCGCTGCGCCTGGACCACAGCAATCCCGAGTTGATGCGCTACATGGCCGAGGCCTACCTGGGTCTGGGCCGCACCGGCCTGGCCAAGCTGGCGCTGGAGCGCGCCATGCAGGTCTACCTGGAGGACATGCCCAAGTCGGAGGGCGGTGGCAAGATCATGCGGCGCTATGACGTGCGCATTAGCCAGGGCGGCGGCTCGTGGCGCGGCGTCAAGGCCGAGGCTTTGGTGCGCGAGGCTGGTTTGGCGCAGGTGCACTACTTGTACGGCCGGCTGCATATGAAGGAAGCCTTGGATGGCTCGCTTGAGAGTTGGGAAAAGGCGCGCGACAAGTTCAAGAAGGCCATCGAGATGCGGCCCGACTACGCCGAGGCGTGGAACAACCTGGGCCTGACCCTGGTGGTGGCGCGCAACGGCGACGACGCCGAGGCGGCGCTGAGCAAGGCGCTGGAGCTGCAGCCGCAGATGATCGAGGCGCGCATCAACCTCGGCTCGGCGATCCGCGTCAAGCGCCTGCCCAAGATCGACGAGAGCCGCTTCCCCGACAAGGCCTCGCAGACCGCCGAAAAGGGTCGCCTGGAGATCGAGCGGGCCATGAAAGCGCGCGAAGCCTTCGAGGCGGCGCTGAAGCAGGACCCGCGCCGGCCCGAGCCGCACTTCAATCTGGGCATTCTGTATCTAGAAAACAAGATGTCGGATTTGCCGAGCGATGAAGCGCGCTTCCAGAAGTCGCTCGACTACTTTGCGGCGTACAAAGAGATCAAGGGCAGCATCGACGCCAACGACCCGATCGAGAAGTACATCGCCGACGCCAAGCTGTTCCTGACCCAAGAGCAGACCAAGCGCATCAACGCCGAGAAGAACGCCAAGGAAAAGGAAGAAGAAGCCAGGAAGAAGGCCGAGGAAGACGCCAAGAAGAAGGCCGAGGACGAGGAAAAGGCGCGGCAAGACGAAGAGAAGAAGAAGGCCGACGAAGAGGCCAAGCGGAAGGCCGAGGAAGAGAAGGCGAAGCTGGACGAAGAGGCGCGCAAGAAGGCCGAGGAAGAGAAGGCCAAAGAGACGCCGCCCACGCCGCCGCCCACCGACGGGGCGACGCCGCCGCCGGCCGACAAGCCGCCCGAGCCGACACCACCGCCGGCCGACAAGCCCGCGGAACCGGCGCCGCCGCCGGCCGAGAAGCCGAGCGAGCCGGCCCCGCCGCCGCCACCACCACCCGAGAAGCCGGCCGATCCGCCGCCGCCGCCACCGCCGGATGGCGACGCACCGCCGCCGCCGCCGCCGGGCTAGACCGCTGAACCGACCCGTGCGTCGAAAGGGCTGAGGCCTGGAGTCGCGCGAACCGCTGCTGCGAGGGACACAATGGGCAAAATCGTACGTACACTGGCGGTTGTGGCCTTGGCGAGCTTGGTCGGCGGCAATGCTGCAGCGGCCGAGCGCGCCAGCAAGATCAAGGGCGGCAGCGGCAAAATCTCGGTGAACGACGCCGACCGCGCGGGCATCGAGGACTTGGGCGTCGCCAACATCGAAGGCCGCATCTACAAGCCCAGCGTGTTCTTCGTGCTGGTGCGCGGCGACGTGGCCTACCAAGGCATCGACTTCAAACAGAACTTTACGGACCGCATCGTCAAGGGCGCCCTCAAGCGACCGTTCTGAGACTCGGCCGTTCTAAGCCCGCTGCTGGCGTTCCGCAGGCCGGATCAGTAGCCGGTAGGCGAGAAGTGCATCATGTCGCGGGTGCCGCCGCGAATCTCGCCACCCCACTTCCAGAATCGCGTCATTTCGCGGTAGAGGCTGGTCGCCTTGGTGACCGTGCTGGCGGGGCGCTTGCCGGGGTCCCAGGCGCCGCCGACACGCAAGCGACAGCCCTGCATGGCCTTGGGCGTCACTTCGGCGACGTCGCAGCCGTCGTACAGGCCGTTGTGGCGGGCGTTGACGTCGATGGCGGCGCCGAAGCTGTGGTTGCTCCACTCGGTGCGCAGGCCGTCGACCACTGCGCCGCGGGTGCGGCCGACCCGGTAGCCGACGATGTCGATCACCTTGAACTTGCCGTCTTTGGCGACGTTTTCCAGGGCGGCGCGCAAGTCGGCGGCGTGGGCGGCGCAGGCCAAAAAGGCGGGGACACCGGGTAGGCCGAGCTTGGCGGGCTCGATCAGGGCCTGATCCTGGCGGCAGACGCTGCAGCGCGGGTCGCTGGGGTCGCGCTCGTCGGCGGTGACCTGGGCGTAGGGCTTGTAGACGTTCTGGCCCCTTTCGGCGCGCCGGTGCACTACGCTCCACTGGTAAGTGTGATAGCTGCAGGTGGTGCTGCCATCGGCGGCGGTGGCAGGGATCGACGTCGCGACACCCAGCAGGGCCAAAAGCAAGGCGATCATGGCGCAGCCGGCGCGGCCTGGGCCTGGCGCTGCTTCTTCAAGACCTTGTCGTAGTCGTCGGCCCAGCGGACCTTGCGCTTGCCGTCGGGCGTGATGGTAACGAGCGGAATCATGTGCGGATCGTCGATGCCGACCATCGGCGCCACTTGCCCGACCGACTTCACTTTGGGGTCGGCCAGCTCGGCGACGAAGCGCTGGGCCGGCTCGAGGAAGTAGCGGTAGTCGCCGTTGGAGGGCTTGGAGGCGTTGGTGCGGACGATCCAGCTTTGCGCGTCGAAGTGGAGGGCGCTGACGTTGGCGCGGTAGTTGGCGGTGTAGGCCCAGTACTGCTCGGCGTTGCTGACGTAAAAGGCGCGAATCGGCACACCCAGGCTGCGGCTGGCCTCGCCGATGCCACGGAGCCCCTTGTCGGACAACAAGTTTCCGAGCATCGGCCGCACCCGGCGAGCGGCGATCAGCTCGCGCACGTAGCGGTAGTCGTCGGCCGAGGTGACGAAGGTGGGCACCTTGGCCTTGCCGGCGCGCCAGATGACAAAGCCGAGACGACGCAGTACGTATGGTCGCTGCACGTTGTAGAGGCGAAGCAAGCGCGGCAGCTCCGGGTCACCGGCCAGGCGCTCCTCGATGACCGCCCTGCCCTTCTTGGCATCGCGCCACAGGGCGACGAACGCCTGCGGATTGTCGGCCTCGGCAAAAAATGCGTGGTAGATTCGGTGGATACGCACCACCAACCCGTCGTAGTCGCTGAGCCACGCCAGCTGCGGCCGCATCCAGCCAATGAACAGGTAGGCCTGATCCGAGCCGACGCCCACGTAGCCACCGCCCAAATTGCGCAGGGCCGGCTCGAACAGGTCCAGGCGCAGCTCGTCGCAGTACAGGAAGTGCTGACCTTCGTTTTCGGCCTTGAACGTATGGCGTTTCTCGGGCTCGGCGTCTTCTGGCGAGCCCCAGAAGGTGGTGGCGGCGTTGGCCGGAAGCGGGGCGATCGCCTCGGCCGCGTGGGCGGAAGGGGCCAACCAGCTCGCGGCGCACAGCAACAAGCTGGCGAGCGGCACAGCAGCGCCAAAGCGCATGGCACAGGGCAGCGGACGGGTCAGAGTCATTGCGGTGGGTTGTGGCGGGCGACCGGATATGGCCGCAAAAGGCGTCACAGCCTAGCGCTAAGGTACAGCGGCGGCAACGAAATGGGCACTTCTACGGCGAATTCTCCGCACGCTGGCCGCGTGGTGGCAGCAGCCCCATACCGCTAGGGCCAAGGCCCCTCGTCGCGCAAGGCATTGAAAGGTGACGGGAGATCCGGCGCGTAGCGCAAGGCCTCTTGGGCCTTCTCCACGCCCCCTTGGCGGTACAGCGCCAGCCGCCGGCTCAGATCGGCGCCGTCGATGGTACCCCAGGTCGACGGATGCCATTCGAAGTGGCCGAGTTCACCCCGCATGTGCGCCCCGAGCCAGACCAAACCCATCTGCTGCGCCCAGGCGCCCAGGGTGCGGAACTGGCGCCAGACCAGCGTGCCGGTGCGGTACTGCCCGTCGGGGTGCATGTTGGGCTTTTTCCAACCCAAGGTCAGGTCCACCGCCTGGCCCCAAGGGTGCATGTAGACGAAGCGGCCGCCGGCGTGCTTGTAGTGCTTGGCCTTCTTGGGCGGCTTGTGCTTCTTGCCTTTGCGGGTGCCGTGGCCTGCGCTCTTGTCGCGGTGGATCGCCATGGCCGCCACCGAGCGCAGCAAATAGAGCTCGATGCCTTGCTCGGCGCCGCGCACCGCCAGCTCGCGTATGACCGAGGCCAGGTAGGGATGGGCGCCCTGCAACCGGTCGCCGTGGACCTTGTCGGCAATGCGCTCCCAGGCGGCGGCATCGAAGGGGCGCCAGAGGTAGCAGCGACCCACTTGCGGGTCTTCGTACGGCACCAGCGGCGAGCCCGCGACCTCGAAGGCGGCGATCGCCTTGTAGGGGCAGGTGCGCCACTGCCGCGCCAGCTCGGTGGGCAGCTGCGGCAGCCGCGGCGGCACGCTCGGCAGGGTCTGAATGCGGACCGGCGCAGTGCCGGCGGCCTGGATACTGACGCGCGCCTCGGACTTGCAGGTGCGAACCCGGCGCGGCGAAAACCGAATGCGCTCGGGCGGTGCGCAGTCCTCGCCGCGGTAGAAGGTCAGCGTGTAGCCCGCGGGCACGCCGGGCCAGGCGACGGGGGTGGGCGGTGCAGCCATGTCGGCAAACAGCGGGTCGGCGGCCACTTCCGCCACCGGTGCCGGCAGGTCATCGTCGCTGCTAGGGTCGCCGTCGTCTTCGGCGAGCATGGGCCGCGGCAGCCAGGCAGCGATGGCGATGGCGAGCAGCAGAGATAGATAGCGGACTAACAAACGGTTTTCCATCGCGGCAATGCAGCTACTGCTACGGTCGCCGCGCCGGCCATGGTTGTCAAGGACGTATTGCTTTGGGTTTGGCGGCGGGGGGCGACTTTTTGGCGGGCGGCGCCTTCTTTTTGGCGGTCAGCTCGTCGCGGCGAAGGATCGGCGCCAGCACGTTCGCCGCCCCCGTCAGGGCGCCGCGACCGCCGTAGGCCGACATCGCCAGCAGGTAGCGGCGGCCGCCCTTGCCGCGGATGAAGAAGTTGTCGCTGATCCAATCCTCGGAAAAACCACCTTTGCGCCAAAGGGGATACGTGGCCGTGTCGCCGCTGCCCTTGCCGGGAAATTGCGCGACGAGCGCCTCCCACACCGGATCGGGCCCCTTGTCGCGCTTGGCGCGCAGTGCTTCGCGCAGGTGGCGCAGCATGGCCGCATCCTTGCCAGTGCCCAGAGCGAGCCGGCGCCGCGGCGGCAGCTGCTCGTGCAGCATCACCGTGCACATCATCTTGGACAGCTCTTGCAGCGAGGTGCAGGCGGCGCCGCCACAGCTGGTCTTGGCCGTGCCGGGCCGGGCCGGTACGTCGACGATGCGCTTGCCGGCGCGCAGCTGCATGGCGGGCGAGTCGCGCAGCGAGCGGTCGTGGCCCTCGGCCTCCCACTGGCTGCCCATGTAAGCGCGCATCACGGCACTGTTTTGCAGCCCAGCCCGCGCCAACATGCCCGCCGGGCCGTGCAGCTCGTCGAAGCCGGCGATCTGCGCCAAGCGGTCGTGGGCGATGTTGTCGGACTTCCAGATCGCCGCCCACACCAGCTGCGACAGCGAAAACTCCACTTCGCCGCGCGGGTATTTCATCCGCACCAGCGGCGCGGTCGCGAAGCCCTGCGCGCGGGCGAACTCGATGGCGCCAGCGGCTGTGAACAGCTTGACCGTGGACGCCGGATTCCAGCCGCCTGGGTCGTCGCCGTGGCCGTCGTAGTCGAAGCCGCGCAGGCTGGCGATGCCGTCGCCCTTCAGATCGATGACCGCGACGAAGGCGCGAAAATGCTGGGGCGGTTTGAAGTTGCGCGCCTTCATCGCCGCGGCGAGCTTGGTGGTGTCCACGTCGCCCTCGCGCCAAGCACAGTCCTTGCTGGCCCAGGTCTTGGGGCTCGGGGTCGGAAAGTGCGCAGGGGCATACTTGGCCATACCCTTGGGCAGCTTGGCGGGCTTGCCCTTGCCGGTGGCGACCGGTTTGGCCTGCACCGGAGCGTCGCGCAGCCCGGGCTTGGCGACGGACTTGGGCGGTGGAACTGTGCGTTCGGCCTGGGCTTCTGGCTTGCTCACGCCGGTGCGGCCGGCGGCCCCCAGCGAGGCGATCCAGTCGCAGCCCGGCGGTGTGGCGCTGATGACCTGGCAGCGCGAGCGGAGGCGCGCGGCGGTCCAATAGCGCTTGTCGGACAGGTAGTGCTGCGAGGCGGCCAAGTTGAACAGGCGGTCGTCGCCGTCGATCTGGCACGAGAGCATCGTGGCGCCCTTGTCGCAGCGCGGCGCGGCCCAGATCAGACGGGCATCCACGGCGGCGGCGCTGGCGAGCAGCGCGGCGGCCACCCAAAACGGAGGCGACATCGGGAAGTTCAGCGGCCGAAGCGGCGGTTGAGCGCGTGCAGCACCGGCGCCGGCACCAGGGGCGCCACGTCGCCGCCCAGGCCCGCGACCTCGCGCACCAGGTTGGA
>JACRCU010000145.1 GCA_016218865.1 Deltaproteobacteria bacterium
CAGAAGCACGACGCCAAGAAGAACCCCGGTCCGGCCGTGGGCGACGACAGCGGCGAGGCGGGCCTGAGCCAGCAGCAGGTCAGCGCCATCGGCGAAAAGGCCAAGAAGAAGGTGGCGAACTGCTACCTGCTCAACGCCGACGACCCGGTCGAAGACACCATCAAGGTGCAGGTGCTGGTCAACGCCAGCGGCCAGATCGAGCGCGCCACCGTGCTCGGCAAGCATGGCGCCAACAAGCCGATGGCCCAATGCATCGCCGACGAGGTCAGGAAGCTCGTGTTCCCCACGGGTTCGGGCGCCTCCAAAAAGTACACCCTGCCGTTCCGCGTCGGCGGCTAGCTCCACCTGCCGCCTACCGCAGCGGCCCGCGCCTGCGCGAATCACGAGTCGAACATGGCGTTCTTTCCCCACACCGCGGGCAGCCTCGAGGTCATCTGCGGCTCGATGTTTTCCGGCAAAAGCGAAGAGCTGATTCGCCGGGTGCGCTTGGCTCGCATCGCCCACCAGCGCGTGCAGGTATTCAAGCCCAAGCTCGACACGCGCTATGCCGACGAAGAGCTGGTCAGTCACAGCAATTTTCGCATCGCGGCACGCAAGGTTGCCACCTCGGGCGAAATTTTTGCTCAGACCCACGAGCTGACCGATGTGGTCGGCATCGACGAAGTCCAATTTTTTGACGCCGGCGTGGTCGACGTGTGCAACCGCCTGGCCAACATGGGCAAGCGCGTCATCGTCGCCGGCCTGGATCAGGACTACCGCGGCCGCCCCTTTGACCCGATGCCGCAGCTGATGGCGGTGGGCGAGTACGTGACCAAGCTGCTGGCGGTGTGCTCGGTGTGCGGCGCGCCGTCCAACCGCAGCCAACGCCTCCGCGGCGGGACCGAGACCATCGAGCTGGGCGCCGCCGACCGCTACGAAGCCCGCTGCCGACGCCACTTCGAACCCGAGGAAGACCGCCAGCTCGAGCTGTTCACCGAGCGCGAGCTTGCGCTCAAGCCGCCGACCCGGACCTAGCTGCATCGAGAGGAAGATCTTGGAACAACAGAGTATTGCATCCGTTGCGTCGCCGCGTGCGTCGGCAGGCCAGGGCGGCCTGGACACCTTGTTCATCGGCGTGGCCGGCCTCATCGGCGCCGGCAAGTCGACCCTGGCCACGGCGCTGGGCAAGCACATGGATCTCGACGTGTACTACGAGCCCGTCGAAGACAACGAGTACCTGGCCGACTTCTACCGCGACACGCCGCGCTACAGCTTTGCGACGCAGATCTACTTGCTGAATCGTCGCTTTCAGCAGCACCAAGAGATCATCTGGCGCGGCCGCCCGGCGATCCAGGACCGCACCATCTACGAAGACGCGATCTTCGCCAAGATGCTCAGCCAGACCGGCCTGATGGAGCCCCGCGACTACCGGACCTACCTGGGGCTGTTCAAGCACATGAGCAATTTCATGTGCCGGCCGTCGGCGATCATCTACCTAGACGTCAAGCCCGAGCGCAGCATGGAGCGCATTCGCCAGCGCAGCCGCGGGGTGGAGTCGGGCATCTCGGTGGGCTACCTGCAGGCGCTGTACGACGAGTACGAGCTGTTCATGCAGGACATCTCGCGGCGCATTCCGGTGATCCGCGTGGACTGGGACCAGTTCCGCGACGTGGACGAGATGGCCGAGGTCATCCGCCGCGAGTACATGGACGCCAGCTTCATGCGCCAGGCGCCAGCGTGGGATGCGAGCACGTGACAGTGTCGCCCGCATTGAACGATTCAATCGCATTGGCTTTTCAGTGGGCCGCCCTGTCACCTTGGCGGAGCGCAAGCGGGCGCCTACCGCGACTCGCCGCGCCGCGACGTAGATTCTCTCCGGTTTCCAGAGTCTTGGTCGCCAGTGTGAGACTGGCGCGGTCGGCCGGCTCGGATCTCCTTTGCGTCTCGTCCCGTTTGCAGGCAAGCTGTCGACCTCTGCGGTGCGCAGAGTAGGGTTGGCAGTGCGCCTTCCGCGCCTCGTTGGGGACCTCGCGTGATCACTGAAGACCAGATCCTGCAAGCTTCGGTGCTGATTGTCGACGATCAGGCCGTGAACATTCAGCTTCTGCGCCTGCTGCTCCGCGAGCGCGGCTTCATCAACGTCCACAGCACCACCGACTCGCGGCAAGCGCTGGATCTGTACCGTGCCCACAGCCCGGATATCGTGCTGCTCGACCTGCAGATGCCGAACATCGACGGCTTTGGCGTCATGGCCCAGCTGCGGCAAGAAGTGGCCCACGGCTACGTGCCGATCCTCATCCTGACGGGCGAGCGCGACCCCGAGGTGCGCCGGCGGGCGCTGCAGGGCGGTGCGCGCGATTTCCTGCACAAGCCCTTCGACCCGGTCGAGACCCACTCGCGCATCCGCAACCTGATCGAGATGCACCTGCTGTTCATGCAGACGCAGAACCACGCGGCCCGCCTGGAGTCCGAGGTCGAAGCGCGCACCCACGAGCTGCGGGCCACACAGGCCGAGATCATCCACCGTCTGGGCCACGCCGCCGAGTACAAGGACAACGAAACCGGCAACCATATCAAGCGCATGTCGATGCTCTGCCGCCTGCTGGCCGAGCGCGTTGGTCTGAGCCACGCCGAGCAACAGATGCTGCTGCTGGCGGCGCCGATGCACGACGTGGGCAAGATCGGCATTCCCGACCGCATCCTGCTCAAGCCCGGCCGCCTGACGCCCGAGGAGTGGCTGGTGATGCAGACCCACGCCGAGATCGGGGCGGATCTGCTGGCGGGGTCGCACTCGCCGCTCATCGACATGGCCCACACCGTCGCCTGGACCCACCACGAGCGCTGGGACGGCACGGGCTATCCGCGCAAGCTCAAAGGCGAAGACATCCCGCTGGTGGGCCGTATTGCCGCGATCTGCGACGTGTTCGACGCCCTGACCTCGGCTCGTCCGTACAAGGAGCCGTGGCCGGTCGAAGACGCCATCGCCGAGCTGGTGCGCGGCAAGTGGAACCACTTCGACGGCAATCTGGTCGACCTGTTCGTGGCTGAATTGCCTGAAATTATACGTATTCGCGAGCAGTTTTCCGAGGACTGATCGCAGGCGCGCTGGAGGCTCCGTGAGCATCGACACCCTGGCCAAAGTCGACTTGTACTGCGTGTTCGACAGCGCGATCCACCCCAGCGTGTTGGCGCGGTGGGCCGCGCGCAAGGGCGAGCCGTCGCCGTCGCCATCCGAGCTCGATACCGCCTATCGCGTGGAAACTATGGCCCAAATTCCCGAGCGCCGCGCCTGGGTCAGGGGCCTGCTGCAGTCGGCCGAAGACTTGACCGAGGCTGCGCTGGACCTGGCGCGCCGGCTCATCGCCGAAGTGGTGGTGCACGTCGAATGGGTCGTCGACCTGAATATCCTGCAGTTGGAAGGGCTTTCGCCGGCCGACGTGCTGATCGCCCTGGACGCCGGCTGCAACGAGGCCGTGACCGAGCGCGACGACGTGTTCTTGTCGTGGTCGTTCCTGGTGCAGTTCCCCGAGCCGTGCGGCCACGACGAGGCGCAGGCCCTGGTGCGCAGCCTGGCCACCAACCCAGATGTGCAGCACCTGGGCGGCTTTGTGGTGCCTGCCGACGGGCGGCCGCTGGACTGGGTCATCGGCGCGTTCGAGGCATGCAAAGAGCTGAGCCTGGGCCGCGTGGTGGTGGCGGGCGACCAGCGCGACGCCGCGCGGGTGCTCAGCGCGATCGAGCTGGGTGCCCAGCGCATCGTGGGCGGCACCTCTGCGTTGGGGAGAGAGGACATCCTGCTGCAGCTGCGCGCCCATCGGGTGCCGGTGGTGGCGCTGCCCTCGGCTCAGGTGCTGGGCGGCGTCGCGCCGCGTGGCTGGCCGTCGCTGCCGCTCAAGAAGATGAAAGAGGGCGGGCTGTTCACGGTGCTCGGCAGCGGCTGGCCCACCTGGCTCGGCTCCACGCTGACCGCGGAGTTGGAGCAGGTCAGCAAGCACCTGCACTGGCGGCTCGACGACCTGCGCAATGTGACCACCCGCGGCGTCGAGGCCGGCTTCATGGCGCCCAACCTGCGGTTTTCGCTGGCGCGCACCGTGGAAATCTGGCGCCACCGCCCGCTGGTGCAAGCCCAGGTCAAGGGCGGCGATCCGTTCGCCCTGTAGTCGAGCCGCGCCCTTCCACATTCCGCGCCGCGCCGGATCCATACTGTTGCGTAGGATCGGTGTCGCTGTCCCGGCCGATCCCGCAAAAACTTGCCTTCGCCGCCGCCTGTCGCACACTCGCTGCGGGCCCGCCGTCCGCTGCGGGTCGTGCGAGGAGCCATGCTCGACGTTCCGATTGTGCAGCCGCGCTACGATGCCGTGCCGATCTTCCCGCTGCCCAGTTTCGCGATTTTCCCCAACACGATGACGCGCTTGCATGTGTTCGAGCCGCGCTACCGGCTGCTCACGGCCGAAGCGCTGGCCAGCTCGCGGCTGATCGTCCTGGTGGGCCTGAACGAGGGTTGGGAGGGCGACTACTACGGCTCGCCGCCCACCCATACCATCGGCTCGCTGTGCAAAATCATCAACGAAGAGCGGCTGGACGACGGCCGCTACAACCTGTACGTCCACTGCCTGGCGCGCGTGCAGCTGACGCAGGTGCACCGGTTGATGCCGTACCGCGTCGCCAGCGTGCAGGTCTTGCCCGACCAGCCGTGCGATCCCGCCGTGCTCGACGAGACCACCGCCCGCTTGCTGAGCACCGTGCGCTCGCTGGTGGTCAAGCTGGGCGACAACGGTGCCCCGCTGGGGCAGATTCTGGGCTCCACGCGCAAGCCGCTGCTGTTGGCGAACCGCCTGGCGGCGGTGTTGGCCCACGAACCGGCCGAGCGCCAGCGCCTGCTGGAAGACACCAACCCGCTGACGCGCATCGAGCGGCTGGCGGATCTGGCGGGCGACCTGCTGCTCCGCGCCGATTTCCCAGAGATCGACTTTGGCCAAGTCGACCTGAGTGTCGTCAACTAGCCGGAAAACCGAATGATTCTAGCTGTCCCGATCTGGCGACGCGGTGCTGCAGTGGCGGCACTGCTCGCGTGCATCGGCCTGGCCTACATGGCCGCGATCAAGCGACCGGGCGAACTGCAGGTGTCTTGGCTGCTCACGCACGTCGAGGCCCAGCGCGGCGCGCTGCAGGTCGGCCGCGAGCGCCTGGTCGAGCTGCATTGGAGTGTGGCGGACGCCCCGGGTTCGGCCAAGGTGGCTGCCGCGGGCAGCTTGCACTTCCAGCCCGGCACGGCGCCCGAGGTGGCCGGCCCGACCAGCGTGGCGATGCCCGCGGGCGTCTCGCGCATCGAGGTGCGCTGTCGGTTTGCTTTGGCGGGCGGTGCCGAACTGCGCACGTTGGGGGGCGTGGAACTGACCGCCCCGGCGGCGAACGGACGCATCACGCTCGACATCGACCGCTGCGGGGCGGCCCAGTAGTCCGAAATCCGCCAGGCTTAGCTCAGATTGTCTTGGACTTGCCGACCTATTGGCCCTCGGCCTTCTTCTCGTTGGCGGTCTTGTGCTTCTGGTACTCGTCTTGGTAGTACCGGGCCTTGTCGGACTCGCTCATGTTCTTGCCGCCGTCGGCGTAGCGGCTGGGGCACTTGACGGTCAGACTGCTGGCCATCAGGGTGCCGTCTTCTAGGCGGCCCTGGACGATGGCGTCGCGGCCTTCTTCGAACGGGTCGGGGAGCAAGCGCGCGTAGGCGACCGTCAACTTGTGGCCCTTGCCGTCTTCCAGGTCGAAGCGGAAGTCCTTGCCACCCGGCTCGCCGCGCACGCTGCCCTTGGCCACCTTGCCGGACACCTTGATGTCGCGGCCCTTGGCCTGCTCGCCCGCCGTTTGCAGCTGCTCCAGGGTGTAGTTGTACATGCCGGCGCCGCCCGAGGTGCTGGTGCCGATGACGCCCACACCGATCAGCGCCACGGCGACCACGATCAACACGGGTGCCAGCGAGCGGTTCTTGCGGCGCGGCGCGTCCACACCGGCCACCGCAGGCGCTGCGGCCGTTTCCAAGGTACTCTGCATGTGCCCTCGCTCTACGTGCCGGCGACCCCACCGTCGCCGCGGCCTCCGAGCGGCGATTGCGCGCCGACACCAAGGCTCGCCGACCAGTATAGTGCTACCGGCGGCGGGCTGCCACGTCCAACCGTCACCGCTCCATCGCGGCGTTGGCGAACGGCCGATTTGTTTGGATTTGTAATGCCCGCGCGCCCAGCACCGGCCGTGAAACCCCGGCTAGTTGCCGCGCCAACGGCGGAATCGTGCAATAAGATCAAAAGGATGTACAGTCAACCGCGGACGTGCTGACCGCGGCAAGCCCCTGTGGCGGGCACGGGCCGGTGCGGGCCCTCGCCGGCCCAAGTTGACCGCGTCGGGCAGTTTCGCCATCGTGTAGTGCGCCCCCCGTACCGCCAGCACCGGCCGAAACGCCAACGAGGACAGGATGTACATCACGAACTTGGTTGGGCCCAGGGCAGGGAGCCGCAACCCGACTTGGGCCGTGTTGCTCGCCTTGGTGCTCGCGAGCGCAGTGGGCTGTGGCGACGACTCGATCCTGGCCGGTCCCTCCGACGGCCAATCCGCCAACGGCCAGGATTCCGCAGGCGAAGTCGACCCCAATGGGCAGGGCGACGGCGCCGCTGGGGGCGATGGCGGCGACACCGACGCGGGCGACGCCGCAGCGGCCGACAGCGACTCGGCCGACATCCAAGGCTCCGACACCGTCACCGACGACGCGACCGATGGCGGCGCAACCGACACCGCCGCAAGCGACTCGGCTGCCGACGACGCTGCGGTGGACGCTACGGCCACGGGGGACGCGTTGGCGGACGATGCCGGGGCCGAAGACAGCGCGGCAGACGACACGGCTGGCGCGGACACACCCGGCGACGCCGAGCCGAGCGACACGTCGACGGCCGATACAGGCGCAACCTGCGACAGCGACAGCGACTGCAAGCCCAGCGGCCCTTGCCTGGTCAGCACCTGCGCGCAAGGCGCCTGTGCCGAGGCCCCGATGGCGGACGGCAGTGTGTGCAGCGACGGCAATGCGTGCACCACCGGCGATGCCTGCGCCAGCGGAGCGTGCGTCGCGGGCAGCCCGGTCAACTGCTCCGACGGCAACGCTTGTACGGACAATGGGTGCGATCCCACCAACGGCACCTGCGTCACCACACCCAACAACCTGCCGTGCGACGACGGCAACGCCTGCACGGCCCAGGATGTCTGCAAAAGTGGCGTCTGCGCCGGAGCGCCCACCGCGGCGTGCAACGACGGCAACCCGTGTACCAACGACGCCTGCGATCCGGCCAGCGGGTGCACCGCGACCGACAACAGCGCGCCGTGTGGCGACGGCGACAAGTGCCTGGAGGCGGCGGCCTGCGCGGGCGGCAGCTGCGTTGGCAAGCCGGTGGCGTGCGACGACGAGAACCCGTGCACCAAGGACGCCTGCAACCCCAGTCTGGGCTGCGTGTTCAGCGCCATCGGCGGTGTGCCCTGCGACGACGGCAATGCCTGCTCCGCGGGGGACTTGTGCAACAACGGCCTGTGCGCCGCCGGCAGCGCCGTGCTTTGCAGCGACAACCAGCCGTGCACCGACGACAGCTGCGACAAAGCGACAGGTTGCCAACACTTGCCGAACACGGCGGCGTGCGACGACGGCAGCGCCTGCACTGCGGGCGACGTCTGCCAGGCCGGCGCGTGCATGGCCGGGGCACCCGTAGCGTGCGACGACGGCAATCCTTGCACCGACGACGCCTGCAACCCGGCCAGCGGCTGCAGCCACGCGCCCAACACGCTGCCGTGCACGACCGGCAATGCCTGCGACTCGGGCGCCTGCTCGGCCGGCACCTGCAAGCCGAACGGCCAGAAGTCGTGCAACGACGGCAACCCGTGCACCACCGATATCTGCGACGCCAGCCTGGGTTGCGTGAACAAGCCGGTGGCCGACGGCACGACCTGCGCCAAGGGCGACGCCTGCGTGGGCGACAGCCTGTGCAAGGTGGGCAAGTGCGAGACCGGGCCCAAAACCGTCTGCGACGACGGTAACTTGTGCACGGACGACATCTGCGACGCCAAGTCGGGCGGCTGCAACTACTTCCCCAACACGGCGCCTTGCGACGACGGCAACGCCTGCACGGTGGGCGACGCCTGCGGGGTGGTGACGCTGCAGGGCGCCAAGTGCATCGCCGGCAAGTCGGTGGTGCCTGCGGTGGATTGCGACGACAAGAACCCTTGTACCAGCGAGGTTTGTGACACGGCCAAGGGCTGCCAGAACTTGCCTGCCCCGGCCGGCACGGCCTGCAACGACGGCAACGTCTGCACCCAGGGCGAAGTGTGCGCCAGCGGCAAGTGCCAGAATGGCAGCCTGGCCGGCTGCGACGACAGCAATCCCTGCACCGCCGACAACTGCGACCCGGCCACCGGCAAGTGCTCGTGGTCGCAGGTCACTGGCGCCTGCGACGATGGCAATCCCTGTACCACCAGCGACGCCTGCAACGGTTTGAAGTGCGCCGGTATGCCCGCAGTGTGCGACGACAAGAACCCGTGCACTGCCGACACCTGCGACGCGACCACCGGCAAGTGTGTCGCCAGCCCGCAGTCTGGAGCCACCTGCGACGACAGCAACGCCTGCACCACGGGCGACGCGTGCGCCGCCGGCAAGTGCACCGGGCAGGACAAGGCGTGCAGCGACGGCAACGTGTGCACAGACGACGCCTGCAACCCGGCCACCGGCGCCTGCACCAGCACCAACAACACCGTGCCGTGCACCACCGGCGACCTGTGCACCAGCGGCGGCGTCTGCAGCGCGGGCGCGTGCAAGGCCGGCAGCACCCCCAAGTGCGACGACAACAACCCATGCACTACCGACAGTTGCGACAGCAAGACCGGGGCGTGCTCGTACGTGCCCGGCAACGACGGTGCAACCTGCGACGATGGTCTGGCCTGCAGCTCGGCAAGTGCCTGCAAGAACGGCACCTGCACCCCACAGGCGGCGTGCACGTTGTTCAGCGACAGCTTTGATTGTGCCGCCCCCACCGCCTGGAGCGTGACGGTTCCGAACGCCGACGCGAACTGGATGCCGGCGCGCAAGGTCAAGTGGGCGGTCGACCAGTTGGCAGCTGTGCCCGGCAACAGCACCTGCACGCTCAACTACAACAACGACAAGAACTATTGCGACAGCTACACCTTTGGCAGCCAACAGTACTGCCAATTGCCCAAGGGCACGGCCACCTCGCCCATCATCGACTTGACGGTGGCGCCGGGTCTCAACCCCACGTTCTTCATGGATATTTACTACGACGTCGACGTGCCGCCCAACTGGCAGGCCGGCTTCGGCGCGCCGCGCATCCGCCTGCTCGACGCCGGCAACAACAACGCCGAGCTGGCGTCGTGGAGCCTGCCGCTGGCGTCGGGCGAGATCAAGAAATGGAAGAACGGCTACAAGATCGAGATGCCACAGGCCAAGAACAAGAAGGTGCGCATCGAGGCCAGCTTGGCGATTCCGGGCGGCATCATCGGCGATTCGGGCAATTTGGGCATCGGCGTGTACTTGGACAATATCAAGCTCGAAGCGACGTATGCGGCCGAAGGCGACTGCACCGATGGCGTGGACAACGACGGCAACGGCAAGACCGATTGTGCCGACTTTGCCTGCACCGGCAAGACCGAGTGCCTGCCGGTCATCGCCGCCGACAACATGGCCTGCACCTCGAAGAACTGGCTGTTCGCCCAGTCCGACGGCGCGACCGTCTGGGCCATCGACAAGACGCCGGCGTCGCCCGCGCCCAAGACCGGCGACTGCACGCTGAACTACAACAATGGCAACAACTACGTGGTCGGCAGCATGGGCAACCCCAAGGCCAACGGCGGCACGGCCACCTGGGCCAACAAGATCGACCTGGCCGGCAAGAAGAAGGTCTACGTCAAGTTCTGGGAAAACCAGACCGTGGAGCCGAACCTGCCGTGCCAGAACGTGCAGGGCTGCAACGACCGCACCTACCTGCAGATTTCGACCGACGGCTTTGCCGGTTGCGGCTGTGCCGCCAATCAGACCTGCTCGTACGCGAACAACCTGTGCAACACCAACAACACCAAGACCTACCTGATCAACAAGGACAAGACCGCGACCTGGCAGTTCTGGCTGGTCGAAATCTCGGACTTTGGCGGCAAGTCGGTCAATTTGCGCTGGAAGTTCGACACGGCTGACCAGTACCAGAACAACCACGCCGGTCCGTTCATCGACGACTTTGCGGTGATCGGGCAGTAGCCGCGATGGTCGCTACGGAGCCTGGGTGCCCGTGGGCCAGACCGCGGCCTTGAGCAGCGTCGCGCGCGTCTGGTAGTGGTAGACGTCGAATTGCAGGGCGCTATCCTCGCGGCGGCGGATCATCGCGTAGCCGTAGGGCATGGTCCCGGTCGCCGGCGCGCCGCCGTTGCCGATCACCAGCTCGCGCTGCGGAGCGTGCCACGCCGCGGTGTGGGTGTGCCCGACAATCAGCAGCGTGAGCGGGTACTTGTCCAGCAGCGCGTTGCTCGGTGCCACGCCCGGAGCCTCGGTGGCCGCGCGCGGCTCGTGGCGCACGGCCAGGGTGTAGGTGGTGGGCGACTGCAGCACGCCCTCCAGCCACTGGGCCTGCTCGGCGCTCCATACGTTGGCGGCGATGACGACGATCTTGGCGGTCCAGCTGTCGTCCTCGGCGGCCAAGCGGACCACGTAGTACGGCTCGGGCAGGCCGGTGGGCTCGAGCATGCGCTTGAGGTAGGTCTGGTACAGCGGTGGAAAGCCGTCTTTGCTGCCCGGGCCGCAGTTCGAGTTGGTGGCGCCGGTGCACTCGTGGTTGCCGATGACGGGCAGCACCGTGCCGGGGTAGTGGGCGCGGGCGCTCAGGTATTTGTCGAATTGGGCGTTGGCAATGTCGGCCTTGTCGGCCGCGCTGAACTGGAAGTCGCCGGTGGTGAGCACGAAGGCTGCCGGCGGATTCTCGGCCGCGACGGCCTGATAGATCTGCGTAATCACTGCAGTTGGGTACGAGTTCGTGTAGTTCTTGAACGCCGGGCGGGTGTCGCCCACCACCGCGAATTCCAGCCGCCCCAGCTTGGTCACACCGAACAGGTCCAGCGGCGCCACGGGCTGCGGCGGCGGCAATTCGGTGCTGTGGATGTCGTTGGGATCGAAGAACAAGCCGCTGTCCGCCGGCTGGACGAGCGGTTCGTCGGGCACGGTGCACGGGTTCAAGACCGGCACGCAGACTTCGGCGCCCACGCCGCCCGACGACTGCACCTGCTTGCAGATCAGCTCGCCCGGGCACAGCTCGCCGCACGGGTCGGCGCACCACGAACTGCCAAAAATCTGGGAGCAAATCCGGCCTTTGCCGCAGTCCTCGTCGGCGACGCACGAGATGCAGGCGAAGCCGCCCACCACGGTCACGTCGCTGGGGCTGCTGCTGGCGTCGGCAGTGGCGGCCTGCTTGGCGGGCGAACAGGCCAGCAAGCCCGCGACGCACATGGCGAAGATCAAGTTCTTGAAAACGAATTTCATCGACCGGCCCCGCCCACCGCGGCCGGCGCGTACCAGGTGCGCAGCGCCCGCAGGACTTCCACGCGCAGGCGCTCGCGGCGGTACTCGTGGTCGTACAGGACGTTGGGCAGCGGGTGCGAGCGGTCAAAGACGTACTGCGCCACCTGCTTGGCCAAGTCTTCGTCCAGCGTGCGGCCGGCCCAGCGATCCAGCGCGAGCAGCCGCGGCCGCGGGCCCAGAACGCCAATCGCCACCTTGCCTTGCTTGAGCTTGCCGGCGTCGTCCAGGTCCAGGCGCACCGCCACCGACACCAGCGGAAAATCGATGCTCTGACGCACCGCCCACTTGCGGTACACCGCCCGCGCCCCGTGCGGCAGCTTGGGCACGTGGACCGCGACCAGCAATTCCCCATCGGCGATGCGCACGTGGCGGCGTCCGTCGCTGTCGTACAGGTCGGCTATCGGCGTGCGGCGAGTGACCAGCGCGCCGTCTTGCACGCGGGCGATCTCGGCCTCGGCGCCCAGCACCATCAGGATCGGTACGCTGTCGGCCGACAGGGCCGCCACACAGCCGCCGCCGCCCGGGATCACGTGGCATTCCTTGCCGTGCGACTTCAGGCAGCCGCCCAGCGCCTCGCGCCACAGGTCGCTCTGGTTGATGAAGCGGCAGCGGGTGTCCAGGCACAGGTTGCCGCCCAGCGTGCCGGCGTTGCGGATCTGCGGCGAGGCGATCCTACCTACTGCATAGGCAAGCGCTGGAAACAACTCCAGGATGTCCGGATCGCGGGCCAGCTCGGCCTGGTGCACCGCGGCACCGATGCGCACCACGTCGCCGCTCGCGTCCACGCCCTGCAGCTCGGGCAGCTGGCCGATCGCCACCAGGGTCTGGGCCTTGGTGTGGCCGGTCTTCAGGTTGGCGACCAGATCGGTGCCGCCCAGGATCGGCCGCGCCGCCGGTCCCGCCGCCAAGCGGGTCAGGGCCTCGGTCAGAGAAGTCGCGATGATCACTTCGAGTTCGGGCAGGCGCAGCATCAGCGCACCTCCCCGGACGGGCTGGCCTTGCGCTTGAGCGCCGCCAGGATCTTCTCGGGCGCAATCGGCAGGTCGTCGATGCGCACGCCCACGGCGTCGTACACGGCGTTGGCGATGGCCGGGATCGAGCTGTGGAGCGGCCCTTCGCCGGCCTCTTTGGCGCCGCGCGGGCCGCGGGGATCGGGTCGCTCGACGATGAGTGCAGTCAATTCCGGTACATCCATGCTGGTCGGCATGCGGTAGTCCAGCAGCGAGCTGGCCGCCAACAGGCCCTCGACTCCCGGTCCGGTGTCGCGCTTCTGGCCGTCGGTCCGCAGGCCGCTGGGCAGCACGCGGTGGTGCTCCATCAGGGCTTCGGCGGCGCCCATGTAGGTCGAACCCTCGATCTGCCCTTCGACCAGGGTGGGCGACAGCGCCAGACCGCAGTCGTGGGCGCACCAGATCTGCAGAACGGTCACGTCGCCGGTCTCTTCGTCGACCTCGACCTCGGCCACGTGCGCCGTGAAGCTGTAGGCCGGACTGGCGCCGATGGTGCCGCCGCGGTAGTCGCCGTGGACGTTGGCGGTCGGCGTCTTGTAACTGCCTACCGCGCCAAGGGTTCCCAGCTTGGACTCGGCAAGGATGAACGCCTCTTGGATCGGCATCCACACGCTGGGGTCGGACAGGCGGTAGGCCTTGCGGTGCGCCAGCCCCACGTCGCCGGCCGGGCAGTCCCAGGTGCTGGCAATCACTTCGCGGAGTTTCGCCGCCAGTTCGCGGGTGGCGGCCAGGCAGGCGTTGCCGGCCATCAGGGTGCCGCGCGACGAGTAGGCGCCCAGATCCACGGGGGTGAGGTCGCTGTCGGCCGCAAGCACCCGCATGTCCTCCAGCTCCACGCCCAGCTCGTCGGCGGCGAGCGTCGCCACCACGGTGTTGCTGCCCTGACCGATCTCGCTGGTGCCCACGAACACGCGCACGCGGCCCGAGCGGTCCAGGCAGATTTGCACCGCGCTCTGCGGCAGTTCCGTGGGGTAGATGCAGTAATTGGTGCCCGAGATGTAGGTGGAGCCCGCTATGCCCAGCCCGCGGCCCTTGGGCAGCTTGCCGCGCCGCTGCCGCCAGCCCGAGGCGCGCTCCACCTCGTCCAGGCACTGCAAAAAGCCGCTGGAGCCCACGTGGAAGCCGCCGATGGTCTGGGTGTTTTCGCCGATGAAGTTGCGGCGGCGCAGCTCGATGGGGTCGAGGCCCAGCGCCACCGCGGCCTTGTCGAGCTGCACCTCGATGGCAAAGCGGGGCTGCACCGAGCCGTGGCCGCGCTTGGGGCCGCAGCACGGCTTGTTGGTGTACACGCGGGTCGAGTCGAAGCGGAAGGCCGGGAAGGTGTAGGGCGACCCCAGCAACTGCCCGGAATAATAGGTGGTCACCAGGCCGAACGACGAGTAGGCGCCGCCGTCGAGCAGCGACTTGCCGTCCACCGCCAGGATGTGGCCGTCGCGGTCGAAGCCGGTCTTGTAGTGCATCTGGAACGGGTGGCGGCCGCGGTGGGCCAAGAACACTTCCTCGCGCGTGTACAGGCACTTGACGGGCCGTCCGGTCAGCTCGGCCAGCTTGGCGACGCAGAATTCCAGGTCGAACGGCTCGCTTTTGCCGCCGAACGCGCCGCCCACCGGCGGTTGGATGACGCGGATGCTGTGGCTGGGCCGGTCGAGCACCCGCCCCAGCTCGCGGTGCAAGTAGTGCGGCACCTGCGTGGCCGACCACACCGTCAGCAGTCCGTGGCCGTCTACGTGGCCGATGGCGCAGTGCGGCTCGATGGCGCCGTGGGTCGAGCCGTGGAACAGGTAGTCGCCCTCGATGACCAGCTCGGCCTGCGCCAGCGCGGCGTCCACGTCGCCAAAGGCCAGCGTCACCTGCTTGCTGATGTTGCCGTGCTTGTTGTCCTCGTGGATCTTCACGTCGCTGCGGGCCAGGGCCTCGCGCGGGTCGGCAAGCGCGGGCAGGACCTCGTAGTTCACCGCGATGCGGGCGAGCGCCGCCCTGGCCACGTCTTCGCTGCTCGCCGCCACCGCCGCCACCGCGTCGCCCACGTAGCGCACCTTGTCCAGCGCCAGCGGATACTCGTCCTGCGTCCACGGGATGACGCCGTAGCGCACCGGCAGGTCCGCGCCGGTGATGACCGCGTGCACGCCTTGCATCGACTCGGCCGCGCTGGTGTCGATGTGGAGGATGCGCGCGTGCGCGTGCGGGCTGCGCAGAATCTTGCAGTGCAGCATGCGCGGCAACACCAGGTCGTCCGCGTACTTGCCCACCCCCGTCAGCAGGTCCAGGGCGTCGACGCGGCCGTGGCGGCTGCCCACCACCGGCGTTTCGTCCACCGGACTGTGGTCGACGGTGATGCGGTGCAGGTCGCGCGCGGTGGGGTTGTCGGACAGGGGCCGGGTCATGGCATCCCCCCGTCGTCGTTCGACATTTCGGCCAGCAGCTGGGTGCGCTCGATGACCTCGCCGGCCGCCACCGCCACCGCCTGCACGATCTTGGTGTAGCCGGTGCAGCGGCAGAGGTTGCCGCCGAGCACTGCGGAAATTTCCCCAGTGTCCACCGCCGGCGCCTCGCGGGTCGCCAGATCGTCCAGGTAGGCCGCCGCCGACATCAGCATCCCGGGGGTGCAAAAGCCGCACTGCGCCGCCCCCAGCTCGGCAAACGCCCGCTGCAGCGGATGCGGCTCGCCGCCCACGCCCAGGCCCTCCACGGTCTCGACCGCCCGCCCCTGCACCAGCGCGGCCAGGGTCATGCACGACAGCACCGGCGCGCCGTCCAGCCGCACCGTGCACGCGCCGCAGTCGCCCTTGTCGCAGCCCTGCTTGGTGCCGGTCAGGTTCAGCTGATAGCGCAGCACTTCCAGCAGCGTCCAGTGCGGCGGCGCGGCCACCGCCACGGCCTCGCCGTTCAGCTGAAAGTGCAGCAGTTGCGCGGCGCGGGCCGCACTTCGGTTTTCTGCAGCGGTCACGGGACCTTCTTTGCCGCGCGTGCGGCGGGCAGGGCAGCCGCTACTTCGGCGATGCCTTCTTCTTGACACCCACTGGGGACTTGCTCTTGGCTGGCGCGGCCTTCTGCTTGCCAGGTGTGGCCTTCTGGGAGGGCGGCAGCAGCGCCGGGCGCTCGCCCCACTCGAAGTACAGGGTCACGGCGCCCACGTCGATCTCGACGGGTTGCACGATGCGAAAAGGCTTGCCCTTTTTCAGGCTGGTGCCCGCCACCAGGGTGCCGCCCTTGCTGCCCAGATCCTCGATCGTCACCGCGCCGTCTTTGTAGACCAGCTTAGCGTGTTGCGGCGACACCGAGTTGTCGTGCAGCACCACGCCGCTCGCCGGATCGGTACCGACCACGACCTCGGGTTTATCCAGTGGATATGCCAACTTGCGATCCGAACTGAGCAGCTTGCCCCAGGCCGGCGCCGCAGCTTCGGCCTTGGCGGGCGGCGGATCGGCGGCCACAGCCGCGCTTGCGGTGCCCAGGCCCGCGGTCAGTAGCGCGACGGTGGCCAATACTTTCAAGCGGTTCACGGCGGCAGTCCTCGGGCGCGATCGGCCCCACCGGCAAACATGCGATCTTCGCGGCCCCGGGTCAAGGACGGTCTGCGGTTGCTTCGGCCGGTGGCGGCCCTACACTCGCCAAGGGCGCGGGCGCAGGCGGCGCCGCCCCACACCCCGACCGCCCGCCGCGAGGTTCCTCCCCATGCCCGCTTCGGCCTGCCCGCACGACTGTCCCGACACCTGTGCCCTGCAAGTCCGTGTCGTGGATGGTAAAGTTGCCGAGGTGCGCGGCCACCCCGATCACCCGCCCACCGCCGGCTCGCTGTGCACCAAGGTGGCCCGCTACCCCGAGCGGCTGTACTCGCCCGAGCGCCTGCTCTACCCATTGCGTCGGGTTGGTCCCAAGGGCCGCGGCCAGTTCGAGCGGGTCAGCTGGGCGTGGGCCCTGCGCGAAGTCGCCGACCGCCTTGGCGAAATCGCCCGCCGCGACCCGCAGCGCATCCTGCCCTACAGCTACGCCGGCACCATGGGCCGCGTGCAGGGCGAGTTTCCGCAGCGGTTTTTCCACGCCCTGGGCGCCAGCTTGCTCGACCGCACCATTTGCGCGTCGGCCGGCAGCGAAGCGCTGAAAGCCACGCTGGGCGCGTCGATCGGCCTGGATGTCGAGGCGTTCGTCGACGCTCGCCTGATCGTTATCTGGGGCAGCAATTCCATCACCTCGAACCTGCACTTCTGGTCGGTGGCCCAAGCCGCCAAGCGCCGGGGCGCGCGCCTGTGGTGCATCGACCCCCTGCGCACGGCGACCGCGGCCCGCTGCGACCGCCACCTGGCGATCCTGCCGGGCACCGACGGCGCGCTGGTGCTGGGGCTGCTCCGCGAGCTGGCCCACCGCGGGCAATTGGACCGGGAATTCATGGCCGAGCGCGTGCTGGGCGGCGACGAGCTGCTGCAGCGCGCCGAGCCCTGGACGCTGGCGCGCACCGCCGTGGAATGCGGGGTGGCCGAGGCCGAAATTGCCGAGCTCGCACAGGATCTTGCGTCCATCCGCCCGGCGGCGGTGCGGCTGAACTACGGCATGCAGCGCGCGGCCGGCGGCGGCAACGCGGTGCGGCTGGTGGCGAGCCTGGTGTCGCTGCTGGGCCTGTGGCGCGACCAGGCTGGCGGGATGCTGCTGTCGTCCAGCGGCCATTTCCCCATGCGGAGCGACGCCTTGACCCGCCCAGACCTGCTGCCGAACCGGCCGCGCACCATCAACATGGTCGAGCTGGGCCACGCGCTGCTGCAGGCCCAGCCGCCGGTCGAGGCGCTGGTGGTCTACAACAGCAACCCGGCGGCGGTCGCGCCGGATTCCACCAAGGTGCTTGCCGGCTTGCGCCGCGACGACCTGTTCACGGTGGTGCTGGAGCACTTTGCCACCGACACAGTGGACTGCGCCGACATCGTGCTGCCCGCGACGATGCAGTTCGAGCACTACGACCTGCACAAGTCCTACGGTCACCGCTACTTGCTCAGCAATCAGCCGGTGGTGGCCGCGCCGGGCGAGTGCCGGCCCAACAGCCAGATTTTCCGCGACCTGGCGCGCGCGATGGGCCTGCCGCAAGCGGCCCTGTACGACGACGACCGGCAGGTGGCGCAGGACGCCGTGGACTGGAGCCACCCCAGCCTAGCCGGCGCGAGCCTAGCCGACCTGGAGCAGCGCGGCTGGCTCAAGCTGCAGGTCGACGACGCCGCGCGCCAGTGTGGAAAATTCCCCACTTTGTCACAGAAGGTGGAGATCGCCAGCAGTCGGCTGGCCGAGCAGGGCCTGGATCCGCTGCCCGACTACGTGCCCAACCACCAGA
>JACRCU010000150.1 GCA_016218865.1 Deltaproteobacteria bacterium
AGACCAAGCCGTCGGCCACCTGGCCCAGGCGGTCGCCCGCCATCCCGAGTGGGCGCCGCTGCGCCAGCAGGCCGAGCGCGTGCTGTCTGCCATTGCCGATCCCGGGGTGCGCCTGCGGGCGGCGCAGGCCTGGCCGGAGCTGAAGTGAACGATTCTCGCTGCAAAGGGGCATGATTCCATGGAAATTCGCGATCCGATCCACGGTCCCATCCCAGTCACCTCTGCCGAGGCCGAGATCATCGACTCGCCCTGGCTGCAGCGGCTGCGCAACATCAAGCAGCTGGGATTTTCCGAGCTTACCTTCCCCGGTGCCGGCCACAGCCGCTTCCTGCACTCGCTGGGGGCCATGCACCTGGCGGGGCTGGCCTTCGACGCGGCGCTGCGCGAAGCCGATTGGCTGGCGGGCGCCGAGCGGGCCCGGCTGCGTCAGACCTTGCGTTTGGCGGCGCTGTGCCACGATCTGGGCCACCCGCCGCTGTCGCACTCGTCCGAGGTGCTGCTGCCGCCCGGCGCCGAGCTGGGCGTGCCCGACCTGCGCCAGCCGCTGCCCAGCGACCAGGGTTCGCACGAGCACTTTACCTTGTTGTTCTTGCTGGGTTCCGGCCTGCGCGACGTCATCGATGCCGCCATGGCCCCGCTGGGCGTGCGGGCGCTGCACGTGGCGGCGCTGATCAGCGACGAAGTGGCCTGCGATCCTGCGGTGTTTCTGGTGGCTGGCCGCAGTTTCCGCGATCTGCTCGCGGCACTGGTGTCCGGCGAGCTCGACGTCGACCGCATGGATTACCTGCTCCGCGACAGCTACTTCACCGGTGTGTCCTACGGCAAGTTCGACGTGGAGTGGCTGATCGCCCACCTGTGCCACCGCGAAGACGAGCGCGGCCACCTGCACCTGGGCCTGGAGGACCGCGCGTTATTCTCGTTCGACGACTTCCTGCTGTCGCGTCACCACATGTTCCTCATGGTGTATTTCCACAAGAAGTCGGTCTGTTACGACCAGATGCTGCGGCGCTTCTACGGCGACTTCGGCGAGGCCGTGCGCGCGCCTGCCAGCGCCGACGCCTACCTGGAGTTCGACGATCACGCCCTGTGGCGCAGCCTGCGCCAGTTCGAGGACCGTTCGGCCTGGGCGGCGGGCATCCTGCGCCATCGGCCGCTGCGCCTGGTGGCCGAGTCGTCGCCCGCGGGCATCGCCGAGCCGATTGCTCCCCTGGTCCAACGGCTGCAGGGGGCGGGCATCGATCACCTCTTCGTGACAAGCAAGGGCGCGCTGTCCAAGTACCACGCCGCCGATCGCGGCCGCGCCATCTATGTCCGCAAAAAACCGCCCTTTGGGCCGGTCCAGTGGCTGGAACTCGACCGCGCCACGCGGCTTTTCGAGCGCTACGCCGACCACACCCTGTTGACCCGGCTGTACGTGCATCCCCACGACGTGGACCAAGTTGGCGCGTGGCTTGTGCAATTGCGGGCCGAGGCGGCAACCGAGGCGCCGTTGCCGTTTGCCGCGGGGAGCATGGGCGACGCTTGACCGCGGCGGTCAGCGGTCGCATTGTGATGTGCACCCCAGCTGATTCGCGCGGGGACGGCTCCGCAGACCCGTTTGGCGCCTGGCGAGAATCAGCCGGGGACCCTGGTTCGGGCCCGAAGAACTGCCCGGGTTTACGGTCCGAATGGGACGGATTTTGCATGAGGCAGATCGAACGGTGCCCGCCATGGGCTGCAGAAGGGGGACGCATGCGAACGCGAACGAGCCAAGGGTGCACCGCACGCCCCAGGGGCCATTCGCCGGGTCACAGCGTCGCGTTGCCCGTCTTGACGTGGCTCTGTGGTCTCGCGGCCCTGGTCGCCGCGCCGGTGCAGGCCGATGAACCCAAGCCGGGCGGCGAAGATCCCGGTCTGTACGTCATCGTCGAGGCGACTCAGCGGCCCCTCGACGCGCTGCTGGTGCTGCCCGTGGCGTGCGCCACCGCCAAGAAGGACTGCGAGCTGGTCGAGTCGGTGGTGGCCAACGACGCGCGCCTGTCGGGCTTTGTGCGCTCCTTGCGCGGCAGCACTGCCCAGGCCGGGCAGATCACCAAGACGCCGCTGCCGAATTTCACGGTGCGCACCGGCCCCGCCGCGGCTTCGGGAGCTACCTACGTGCTGGCCCTGGCGCTGAAATCCGGCAAGCAGGCCGGTTACTTGGAGCTGTCGGCCGGCCTGGTCGGCGCCCACGACGGTCGCGTGTATTCGCTGCAGGACTACGCCTTGCAGAACGCGCCGCAGACCTCGGTGCGCTCGATGGCCCATCGGGTTCTGAACGGCGTCCAGGGCGCCCTGACCGGCGTGGAAGGCAGCTTCGACACTGTGATCTACTACAGCGCGCCCGGCCCGGGCTGCCAGCGCTGCATCTGGCAGGTCGACGCCGACGGCGCCAATCGCCGCATCATCGTCGGCGACCAGGGCATCCACATGTTCCCGGTGCAATTGCAAGACGGCGGGCTGGCTTACACGTCGTTCCGCACCGGCCTGCCCAGCCTGTTCAAGCTCGACGCCTTCCAGCTGATGGCGACGTCGGACCTCACGCCCACGCTGCCCAAGTCGGTCAAGACCAAGGGGCCGCCGCCCGCCAAGGCCACGTCCGAGATCCCCACGCCGTTTGCCGCCGGCAAGGACCTGCAATTCCGCAGTTGTGCTCAGCATCCGCGCGGCGAGATCATCGCCACCATCAACGACGGCGATCAGGCCGACATCTACCTGCTCGACCACACGGGCGAGCCGGTGCGCAACCTGACCAACAGCCCCGGCAACGACCTGTCGCCCTCGATCAGCCCGGACGGCGACTACATCGCCTTCATCTCGGACCGCACCGGCGAACCGCAGGTTTACGTGATGAGCTTCGACGGCAGCGGCCAGCGCCGCCTGACCTTTGCCGGCAACTACAACGCCGACCCCGACTGGGGACCCGACGGCAAGATCGCCTACTCGGGCCAGCGCGGCAACGCCTTGGACGTGCTGACGGTAACCCTGCAGGGCAAGATGCAGCGCCTGACGCCGGGTCAGGGCCGCCGCTCGCTGGAGCCGACCTGGTCGCCCTGCGGCAAGCGGCTCATCTACACCTCGAACGAAGACGGCAGGGGCCAGCGGCTGTGGATCACCAGTGCCGACGGCGCGGTGCGCGAGCCGATCGACGTGCCGTTTGCCCAGTACTACACGCCGTCGTGGCAGCGCATGGCCGGCAAGGCACCCAAGCGCTGGGGCGCACAGTGAATTCAATGGGCGATCCCCTGCCGGATTGCGGGTCCCCCTCGGGGTCCCCGCCTGATTCTCGCCGGTTGCATGACGAGCCCGGCAAGCTGTTCTTGGGCGAATCCGGTGGGGCTTCCCGAACACGTTGATCGCGCTGGCGACCTCGCACTACACTGCTCTCGCGTGGGTCGCAAGTGCGCGTCCCCTTTTGGGTCCGTCGCACCGCTCCGATGGTGCCATGGCGACTTCATGTTACACGGGCCCGCAGGCAGCGGCGGA
>JACRCU010000146.1 GCA_016218865.1 Deltaproteobacteria bacterium
GCCGCCGACGCCGTGGCCCGCTGCCAGACCGCTGGGGTGCGCGTGGTGATGATCACCGGCGACCACCCCGCCACTGCCGCCGCCGTAGCCCGCGAGCTGGGCATCCTGCGCCAAGGGCGGCTGGTCACCGGCGCCGAACTGCAGGAGCTGTCCGACAGCGAATTGGCTGGGCAAATCGACAAGATCGAAGTGTTCGCCCGGGTAGCGCCGGCCGTCAAGCTGCGCATCGTTCACGCCCTGCAGGCGCTCGGCGAAGTGGTGGACATGACCGGCGACGGCATCAACGATGCCCCGGCCCTCAAGCGCGCCGACATCGGCGTGGCCATGGGTCGCGGCGGCACCGACGTGGCCAAGGACGCCGCCGCCATGACCTTGACGGACGACAACTTCGCCACGGTGGTGGCCGCCGTGGACGAGGGTCGGGCCATCTACGACAACATCAAGAAGTACCTGATGTATTTGCTGTCGTCGAACACCGGCGAGCTGGGTCTGATGGTGGGCGCCACCTTGCTGGGCTGGCCCCTGCCCTTGACCGCGATCCAGTTGCTGTATGTCAACTTGGCGACCGACGGCTTGCCGGCGCTGGCCCTCGCGCTGGACCCGCCGGCGGCCGACCTCATGCAGCGCCGCCCGCGCCCCGCTGGCCAAGGCATCTTCACGCCGCCGGTGGTCAAGCTGATGCTGCTGGGCGGGCTGTGGTCGGCCATCGTCAACCTGGCGCTGTACCATGTGGTGCTGAGCCGCAGCGGCGACCACGTTCTGGCCGCCACCGTCACGTTCCTGTCGCTGGTCTGCATCCAGTTCATCAAGGCCTATGCCTTTCGCTCGCTGGACCGCCCCACCCTGCGCAAGCCATTCGGCAATCGCTGGCTGAATTGGGCCGTGGCGGGCGAGGTCGTGGTGCTGGCGGCGCTGTACGCAGTCCCGGCGCTGCGCGGTGTGCTCGACATGGTGGCGGTGCCGGGCGCCGACCTCGCACTGGCCCTGGGCGTCGCCATCACGGTCATTCCGGTGCTCGACGCGGCCAAGTGGTGGCTGAGCCGCCCGGGAGCGGCGCCCGACCAGCCGCTGCCGGTGAAGGCGAACCTCGGCACGACCCCAGGCCCTGCCCACCCGACCTAGCACGCGGAGGTGCGGACTGGCCGACACAATGCACAAGAACGCAACATCACAACGGAACTTGGCCTGGGCCCTGGAATTATCCAGGCAATCGGTCCGCATTCGGCGGGCTTGCCTTGGGAGCGTCGACCCGTCCTTCGGCGCCCGCCGCACTGGCCAGCCGTCCAAAGGCGCCGGTTCCAGGGTGGGCCGCGGCCACGTGGGCCTGGCGACCTCGCGGCTGCGGCGGCTGATCAGCAGCAAACTTGCTGCAATCGTTGAACCGCTGTAGCCTCGGTGGGTGGCCATGCCACCGCAATGGGGAGCGCCGCGTGGTGCCTGCCGATCCAAAACCCGGTCCGCCCATACAGGGCGACTTGGCGTCTGCCCAGACGATCGACGAATCGGCCCCGGAGCGCCCAAACGCGCCGATCCGGGCGGAGCCTGGCCGAGCCGGCGCTGACCCACCACGAACCGGCCAGCTGCCGCCCAGCGAGCGGCCGACCTGGTCGTCGACCGCTGCGCGCCAGCGGAGCCTGCGGGCCATCACCACCAGTGTGCCCATCCTGAGCGAGGGGTCGCGACGCCTGGCGATCGTCGGCTGGTGGCTCTTTGTCGCGCTGGCGCTGCTCAGCAACTTTGTGGCGATCCCGTATCGGCGCGACGAGATGCTGACTGCCTGTCAGGCCCCGGCCAAGTGTGCCATGGGCCAGTTGGCGGCGGTCGAGCACGCGGCGCTGGAGGCGGCCGGCATCGGCTCACAGGCCTACTTCTGGGGCCTGGAGGCGCTTGCGACCTTGGTCCTGACCTTCTGTGTGGGCGCTGCCGCCGTCCTCTACTGGGGCCGCCGCGACAGCCGCATCGCCTTCTTTACCTCGATCTTCCTTGTACTGGCGGGCGTGGGCAGCACGCTGAACGTGCCGGCCCTGCAGGCTGCGCACCCCGAATTCTGGCTGTGGTTCGCTTGTCTGGACGCCATCTCGGCGATCGTGATCGTCCTCGTGTTCTACGTGCTGCCCACCGGCGATTTCGCCCCAGGCTGGACGCGCAAGGCCAGCATCGCGTGGGTGATCCTAGAGCTGCTGACCATCCCGCTGCGCAAGACGGCCGAAGGCAACCAACTGATGTCCGTGCTGTTGATTGTGGCGCTGATCACCGTGGTGGTCGCCCAGGTTCAGCGCTTTCGCCGTGTTTCGTCGCCCGTGGAGCAGCAACAGACCAAGTGGCTACTGCTGGCCTGCGGAGTCCAGGCTGCCAGCTATTCGCTGGCCGTGCTCGTCACGGTGCTGTGGCTGGCCAAGGCCGAGCCCAGCCTGGCGCGGGTGGCGACGCAGACCGGTCTGAAGTTGCTGATCGACGTCACCCTGCTGTTGGTGGTGCTGGCCTTCTTCAACGCGATTCGCCGCCACCGGCTGTGGGACATCGACTTCTACATCAATCGGTCGCTGGTGTACGGCGGCGTAACTGCCGCGCTGGCTCTGACCTTTGCTGGCAGCGTGGTGGTCCTGCGCGACGTGGCGATGCGCCTGACCAACGACCGCCAGACTCCGTGGGTGCTGGCCCTGTCGACCATGGTCGTTGGTGCGCTGTTTGCGCCCACCCGCCGGCAGTTGTGTCTGCTGGTCGACCGCAAGCTCTACGGCATCGGCATCGACGTGGCCGCCGCCGAACGCGGTGAGCGCCTGGGCTTGCGCGCTGCCGAGGCCCACGGGCGCAACTTGGCCACCCTTGGCCCCGCCGCCATTCCGATGCGGCCGATCGCGGCGGCATTGAGCCCGATGTTCGCGATGACCGAAGGCGAGCTGCTCAGCGATGGCGACACAAGCACGCACAATCACAGCACCTTGACGGCCGAGCGCCGCAATCAGCATCAGGCTCCGCCGCGCTTCGAGAACCTGGAGTTCATCGGCGCGGGCGGGATGGCGCGCGTCTACAAAAGCCTGCACCCCGACCTGGGCCGCCCCGTGGCGATCAAGGTGCTGGCCACCGACGTGGCGCGCCGATCGACGACCAGCGTGGCCCGCTTCGTGCGCGAAGGGGACATCCTGGCGACCATTGAACACCGCAATGTGGTTCGACTTTTTGACCGCGGGATCACCATCGAGGGCGTGCATTACCAGGTGCTGGAGTACGTCAGCGGACCCGATCTGGCCTGCCACCTGGGCGACCGCGGCCGCCTGACCCTGGGCGAAGCTCTGCCGTTGCTCGAGCAGCTTGCTGAAGCGCTGGATCACATTCACGAGCACGGCATCATCCACCGCGACATCAAGCCGGGCAACGTGCTGCTGGATCCGCTGCCGCGCGGAACGGACCAGAGCCAATTCCGCGCCGTGCTCTCGGATTTCGGCATCGCGCGCGCCAGCGCCATGGAACGGCTGACCGCCACCGACCTCATCGGAACGCTGGTCTACGTGGCCCCAGAACAGATCCAGCACGCTGCCGACGTCGATGGCCGCGCCGACATCTATGCCCTGGGGGTGATGGCCTACGAGCTGCTCACCGGCCAACCGCCCTTCCGCGGCGACTACGCCACCAGCCTGATCATGGCGCACCTGAAGCAACCGCCGCCCGATCAGCAGATTCTTGCCCCCACCTTGCCGCCGACCGCCGCCCGTACCCTGCTGTGGGCCCTGGCCAAGAAACCGAGCGAGCGGCCCGCAACGGCGGTGGAGTTCGTGCGCCAGTTGCGCCGCGCCAGCGAGCAGGGGGCGGTGCCCGTCGCGGCCTGAGCGCGCCAACTACTTCTTTGGATTGGCAACTTCGGCGTAGGCCTGGCCCAAGCGCTGCTGCCCCGAGGCATCCAGGATGTCGCAGGCGCCCTCCCAATAGGGTCGCTCGATGGCGGCAAACCACCAGGTCGGCGGTACCAACTCCTGGTCCGGCAAGCACGGACGCACCAGCACGTCGATATTTTGCGACGGAATCCGCACTTGCCACGCGCTGGGGTAGCTGGAACCAGAGTTGGGGCTGGTCCACTTGCCCTGCGGAGTCACGCTGAAGTCGTTGGGCCCAAGCGTGTACAGCTGGCCCGCGTCGTGCACGGCCGCGTAGTTGTCCGGGTGGGGCGTGCCGCCGCTGTGGCTCAGCTTGGCCACCATGGCGTCGATGCCGTTGTCGAAGCCCAGGGCGAACCACTGATAGCCGTTGTCGATCACCGGGTTGAGGTCGCCGGCCTGGCGGTCGAACCACACCCGCCCTGTGACCGGCAAGGTCTCGCCCTGCGGGGTCAGGACGCTGCCCACGGCCTGCATGCGCGGCCGGCTGTAGTAGTAGGTGTAGCCGCCGTCGGCATAGGGATGGGCAAAACCGCCGTAGTACTGCAGGGGTGCGTCGGTGGTGGTGGCGGTCAGCTTCAGCTCGTAGCCATTGACGGCCAGGCGCAGATGGTCGGTGCCGCCGCCGCCGCGGGCCGCCATGGCGTTATCCTGGCCGTACACCGTGGTCAAGCCCGGCTGCTGCCAGCGCATCCGCTTGTTCAGGTGCAGCAGCTTCTGCAGGGGCCGCGACAGACTGGGCAGGTCGGTGCGCTGCCAGGTGCGCGACACCACCTCGACGCCGCGGACCAGCGCCCCCGTCTTGTCCAGCCGCAGATCGAAGCGTCCGCGGCTGACGGGCAACACGTGCCAGGGCCGCAGGTGCTCGTCGTAGGTGAACACGCCGCCGCGGATGTCGCTGATCGCGC
>JACRCU010000152.1 GCA_016218865.1 Deltaproteobacteria bacterium
CCGCAACCGGTGCTGCAGATGCACGCCGTGGCCTTGCCGGCCGAAGTGCAAAGCGCAGCCTGGGGCGCAGCGACCGTGGCCCCCCAGCACGCGCACCTCGACGCGCTGTTTCGACCTCCGCGACACGTCTGATCCACTCCTGATCGCATTGATTTGACCGTCGTGCTGCCTGAACTGGGCGGCGCTGCGGCAACTTGCATGGTCCGGCGCGCCTCTGCACGTGCGGTGCTGCGCGTCCGGCCCCAATCACGGATGGTCCCATGGTATCGCGTTGGATGACCTTGCTGTCGCGGATTGCGGCAGTCCCCCTGCTTTGGCCTGCCACCTCGCGCGCCGAAGCCTGCCCGCTGCGTGTGACGGCGGCCGATCTGCCCCGCTGCGCTCTAGCTGCCAGCCTGGACGTGCGAGCCCAAGCCCACGCTCTTGCAGCGGCGCAGCAACGCAAGAACGTGGCCAGTGTCGCCTTGCCGTCCTGGCCGCAACTGGCGGTGGCGGCGGGCGTGCGCACGGCTGCGCAGGACGGTGGGTCGCAGACTGGCCCCAGTACCGCCTGGACACTGGGCCTGGCGCAGGAATTCGAACTGGGTGGCCAGCGCCACGCGCGCATCGACGCCGCCCAAGCTGGGGTGGACGCCGAGCAACAACGGGCGACAGCCCTGCGACCCCTGGTCTTGGCTGCGGCCTGGACGGTTTGGTACCAAGTGCTGCTGCGGCGGGACGCGTGGGACCTGGCCCAGGTGGACGCGGCGGCGCTGCAGGCCGTGGCTGCGGCCGTGCGGGCCCGTGCCGACAAGGGGGTAGCCGCCCTGGTCGACGCAGAAATGGCCGACGCCGCGGCGGTCGACGGCGAGCGCGCACGCATCCAGGCCGAGCAGCAGCTGCGGGAAGCGCGCGTCGACCTGACACTGATCCTGGGCGAACCGGCCGATGCCGGCACAGATGCCGATGGACGGCTGGAGCCCCTGGCTGTAGACGCCACCCGGACCACGATTCCTGCGGATGTGCTCGCCCTGCGGGCCGAGAGCCGGGCCCTGATCGCCCGCGCCGACGCGATTGGCCGCAGCCGTACCCCGAATCTGACCGTGTCGGCCCAGGCGCAGCACGACCGGAGCGGCGAGACAGCGTGGCTGGTGGGCGCCGCGGTGCCGCTGCAGCTGCCGGGGGCCTTGGCCCGCAACTACGCGGCCGAAGCTGGGGAACTGCAGGCTGCGGCGCAACGGCTACAGGTCGAGGCCGAGCTGCTGGACCGCAAGTGGCAGGCCGCCATGGCGGTAGCGCGTCAGGACCTGACCGCCCGACAAGCAGAACTCGCGCTATACCCCGTGGACCGCCTGGACCGCGCGCGCCAGCTCTTGGTGCAACTGGCGCAAAACGTCGCCCGCGGCCAGCTTGGCGTCCGCGATGCCCTGCAGGCGCGTCAGAGCTTGGTTGGCCTGCTGCGAGGGGAATTGGCGGCGCGTGCGGCCGTGTGCTTGGCCTCGGTGGAGCTGGCGCGCCGGACCGGCAGCCTGGAAAGGAGCGTACCATGAAGCAGTATCTGTCTTGGCATCTGTACTGGATGGCACTGATCCTGGTCGCGGCCTGCGGGCACGCGCCTGACCAGCCCGGTCAGGGCGACGACAAGGCGCAAGCCAAGGAGCAAGAGGGCGAACACACGGACGAACATAAAGACGAGCCCGAACACGAGGCCGTGGGCAAGCGCGTGGTCTTGCCGGCCGACGTGGTCCAGGCCATGGGCATCCGCACGGCGCCGGCGCGCATGGCCCGCTTGCGCGAGGTGATCCAGCTGCCCGGCGAGGTGGTGGCGGATCCGGACCGCATGGCGCGGCTGACCTCGCCCATCGCCGGCAGAATCGTGCAGGTGGACTTGCACGAAGGCGCCACCGTGACCGTGAACGAAGCGTTGGCAGTCCTTGCGATTCCCGAGCTGGGCCGGATTGGCGCAGCGCAAGCGGGAGCGGCAGCCAAGGCCAAAGCCATGCGCGCCAATGCCAACCGACTGCAGGAACTGGCAGGGCAGGGGCTGGCCCCCAAGCAAGAGGCCCTGGCCGCGCGCGCCGATGCCGAAGCGTTAGAGGCCGAGGCGGCCGCGTTGGCCAAGCAGCTGCGTGCGCTCGGTGCCGGCAGTCCTGGCGAGACCCAGGCGCGGCTGGTGCTGCGGGCACCGCTGGCCGGTACGGTCGTTCAGCGCGACGCCGTCTTGGGCACGCCCGTCGACACCCAACATGTCTTGGCGACCATTGCCGACCTGTCCGAGGTCTGGTTCCTGGGGCGCCTGTTCGAGCGCGACCTGGACCGCATTCGCGTGGGCGCCGCGGTCGAAGTGGTGCTCCACGCCCATCCCAAGGCGCCCTTTGCCGGCACCGTCGAGGCGGTGGCCAGCCAAGTCGACCCGGCCTCACGCACTGTGACTGCACGCATCCGCTTGCACAACCGCGACAACCTGCTGCGGCTCGGCTTGTTCGGCAGCGCCGCCGTCGGGACCGGCGAGCAAGAAGGCCCGGAGTCGCTGCTCGTCCCGCGGGCGGCCGTGACCGAAATCAATGGCAAGCCCGCGGTCTTTGTGCGCCAGGCCGATGGCGACTTCGAGCTCCATCCCGTCACGCTGGGGCAGGCGGCGCTGGGCGACATCGCAGTGCTCAGCGGCTTGCGCGCGGGCGAAGTGGTGGTGGTGGATGGTGTCTTCAACTTGAAGAGTGTCCTGTTGCGCGGCTCGCTGGCCGAGGAGGACTGATCATGGCCTTCCTTTCGGCCATCGTGGCCTGGTCTTTGCGCAATCGCGCGGTGGTGATGCTCGCGACTCTGGCGCTGGTGGCGTTGGGACTCCATGCGGCCACCCGCCTGCCCATGGACGCGGTGCCCGATATCACCAGCATCCAGGTCCAAATCATCACCGCGGCGCCGGCCTTGTCGCCGGTCGAAGTCGAGCAGTACGTCAGCGTTCCGGTCGAGCGGGCCATGGCCGGCATTCCGCGGACGGCGGAGGTGCGCTCAATCTCCAAGTACGGGCTATCGGTGGTCACAGTCGTCTTCGACGACGGCACCGACATCTACTTCGCGCGGCAGCTGGTCAACGAAAGGATGCGCGAGGCCCAGGACAGCGTGCCCGAGGTGTACGGTCGCCCAGAAATGGGGCCGATCACCACCGGCCTGGGCGAAATTTACCAGTTCACCGTGCGCAACCCAGCGATGAGTCTGATGCAGCTCGAAGAACTGCTCGACTGGTTCATCGCCCCGCAGCTGCGGACGGTGCCGGGCATCGTGGAGGTCAACAGCTTTGGCGGCGAGGACCGGCAGTACCAAATTGTCTTGGACCCAAAGCGTTTGCAGGCGGTCGGCTTGTCCATCGCGCAGGTGGCCGAGGCCGTACTGAAGTCCAACGCCAATGCCGGCGGTGGCTACATCGAGCACGCGCGCGAGCACTTCGTCATCGGCAGCGACGGACTGGTCAAGAACCTGGACGACCTGCGGCGGGTGGTGCTGGGCGCGACCCCACAAGGTGTGCCGATCACCGTGGCCAGCGTGGCCGACGTGCAGTTTGGGCCGCGGCTGCGGCGGGGTGCGGCGTCGCTGGATGGCAAAGGCGAAGTGGTGGTCGGCGTTGCCATGATGCTGATGGGCGAAAATGCCCGGGTGGTGACGGAGCGCGTCAAGGACCGCCTGCGCGAGCTGCAGCCCTCGCTGCCCCCAGGAACCGTGATCGAGGCGTACTACGACCGTTCGCTGCTGGTGGATCGGACCATCCGCACGGTGGGAACCAACTTGCTGGAGGGGGCGCTGCTCGTCATCGGTGTGGTGCTCGTGCTGCTGGGCAACCTGCGCGCCGGGCTGGTGGTAGCGACCACGATTCCCCTGGCCCTGCTGTTTGCGGTGATTGCCATGAACGCGCTGGGCCTGTCGGGCAACCTGATGAGCTTGGGCGCCATCGACTTTGGCCTACTCGTCGACGGCGCGGTGATCATCGTCGAGAACTCGGTGCGGCGGATATCCGAGCGGCAGACCACTCTGGGCCGGCTACTGGACGCCACCGAACGCAGCGAGACCGTGCGCGAGGCGACGCTGGAGGTCCGTGCCGCCAGTGTGTTTGGCGAGGTCATCATCGCCATCGTCTACTTGCCGATCCTGGCGCTCACCGGGGTGGAGGGCAAGCTGTTTCATCCGATGGCGACGACCGTGCTCTTGGCCCTGGCCGGCGCGTTTGTGGTGTCGCTGACCCTGGTTCCGGTGCTGACGGCGTGGCTGGTGCGCCCCAAGCTGGGGCACCACGAGACGTGGTTGCTCCGCATCGCCCATCGGGCCTACCTGCCGGTCCTGGGCGTCGCCATGCGTCAGCGGGTGGCGGCAGTGCTGTTGGCGGTGGTCGCGCTTGCCGGTGCGGCGGCGCTGTTTCAGCGGGTCGGTGCCGAGTTCATGCCGCAGCTGGACGAAGGGGATCTGCTCGTCGAGGCGCGGCGGCTGCCGGGCGTGGCCTTGACGCAATCGGTGGCGACGGACTTGCGCATCCAGAAGGCGCTGCTGGCGATTCCTGAGCTCCGCCATGTCATCAGCAAGACCGGCGCGCCCGAGCTGGCTACGGATCCCATGGGGGTCGAGCAGACCGATGTGTTCATCCACTTGCAGGACCGCGAGCGCTGGCGGCCTGGGCTGACCAAGGCTGCCCTGGGGGAGCAGCTGATGGCCACGCTGGAAGAGCACGTGCCCGATGTCGGCGTGAGCCTGTCGCAGCCCATTCAGATGCGCACCAACGAACTGGTGGCGGGGGTGCGCTCGGACGTCGCCGCCATCGTCTATGGCCCCGACCTGGATCTGCTTGCTGGCTTTGGCGAGCGAATCGCTGGCGCACTGCGCAAAGTTCCCGGCGCAGAGGATGTGCGCGTCGCCCAAGTGGCCGGGCTGCGCTACCTGCGGGTGGTGCCCGACCGCAACAAGCTGGCGCGCTACGGCCTCACCATCGAAGACATCAACCAAGCGACCGAGACCCTGGCGGTGGGCCACGCCGTGGGCGAGGTGCTGGAAGGCGAGCGGCGCTTTGGCATCCGCATCCTGCTGCGCCACGACTTTGCCGGCGACACCGAGCCGCTGCTGACGCTGCCCCTCAAGTCCAGCACAGGGCAGCTGGTGCCACTGGGCGATGTGGCCGAGCTCAAATTCTTGCAGGGGCCCGCCGAGGTGAACCGCGACGCCCAATCGCGCCGGCTGCTGGTCGAGTTCAACGTGCGCGGCCGCGACTTGCTGTCTACCGTCGAAGCCGCGCAGGCCGCGGTCGCCAAGGCCGTGACTTTGCCGGTTGGTTATCGCCTGACCTGGGGAGGGCAATTCCACCATTACCTGGACGCGCGCCAGCGCCTGGGGGTGGTGGTGCCCGCCGCGTTGGCCTTGATTCTGTTCCTGCTGTGGCTGGCATTTCGGTCGTGGCGGGCCGCGCTGCTGATCTTCTTGAACGTGCCCTTTGCCATCATCGGCGGTGTGGTGGCGCTGTGGCTGCGGGCGATTCCGTTCTCCATCTCTGCGGGCGTTGGCTTTGTGGCCCTGTTTGGCGTGGCGGTGCTCAATGGCCTGGTGCTGGTGGCCTTCGCCCGGCACTTGGAGCAAGAAGGCCTGTCGCCTACGGCCGCCATCGCCGAAGCCGCGCAACGCCGCGTGCGGCCCGTGTTGACCACGGCCTTGGTTGCGTCGCTTGGATTTCTCCCAATGGCTCTGTCGACTGCACCGGGGTCCGAGGTGCAGCGGCCGCTGGCGACGGTCGTGATGGGCGGGTTGGTGACGGCGACCCTGCTTACGCTGCTGGTTCTGCCGGCGGTGTATGCTTGGTTGGCGGGGCGGAGAGCAAGCGCAGTCCGTTGAAGACGACGACGAGCGAGGCGCACATATTTACGTGGTACAAGGTGTACACTTTCGCCTACACTTTCGCCCATGAGTACCTTGACCATCGGCCAAGTCGCGAAGCAAGCAGGGGTGGGTGTAGAAACGGTGCGATTCTATGAGCGAAACGGACTGGTGCCGCCACCGCCACGCCGGGCGTCGGGCTATCGATGCTATCCACCCGACACGGTCCAGCGCATCCGCTTCATACTGCACGCAAAAGCACTCGGCTTCACGCTGCGAGAAATTGGCGACATGCTGAAATTGCGGGTGACGCGGGGGACCGCTTGCGCCGACCTGCGCGAAGCGGCGCTGAGCAAGGCCCACGACATCGACCGACGAATTCAGGCGCTGCAGCGAATGCGCGCGACTCTGATGGAACTGGCCGCTGCCTGTGCTGCCAACCTGCCAACCAGCGACTGCCCGATACTGACCGCGCTCGATCGAGACAACGATAGTTCAAAAGCGCTGCCGGGGCCTCCGGGGGCTTGACTCCGTACCTAGCTACGGACTGTAGACTGTGGTCAAGCCGCCGGGAATCGGCCGGCCGATAGGCAAGCCTACGGAGCACAAATGAGCACTTCCGAGTCCAACAGCTGTCCGAACTGCGGCGACATGGGGCGCAGGGTCAAAGCCACCACACCACGCTCGTTGCTCAACGACGCTTCGGAACCTGTCAACCATTTTGAGACACGAAACCACAAAATTTACCCTCCGGCTGGCGCCTTGCCAGGTCTCGGCGGGTTGATCCAGGCGGCCTCTGGCACCATGACCCGGGTCGGTGCGCCGCGCACGAATCGCCTTGGGTTGGCGGCGTAAGCCTTCAAGCGGACATGCATTCTGGCGTCGAGCACGGCCTGGCCATGGCCGCTGTGCAGCATGACCGGGGTCAGCATCGCGATGCCGCTGTGGCGGTGCTCGTGGTTGTACCAGCGGAAGAAGCCGCGGCAGAAGGCCCGAGCGTCCTCAATCGCACCAAACTGCTTGGGAAATTCTGGCCGCGTCTTCAAGGTCTTGAACTGACTTTCCGAGTACGGGTTGTCGTCCGACACGTGCGGCCGGCTATGGGTCTTCGTGATGCCCAGGTTGGCCAGCAGCTCGGCCAGCGCCAGCGACTTCATCGCGCTCCCGCGGTCGGCGTGCAGGGTTAGCTGGCCTTCGGAAATCCCTTCCTTTTCACAGGTCTGGGTGACGAGCGCCGTCGCCAGGGTGGCGCTTTCGCGGTCGGCCAGCATCCAGCCTGTGACTTTGCGGCTGAAGATGTCCAAGATCACATAGAGATAGAAATACGTCCACTTGGCCGGCCCCTTGAGCTTGGTGATGTCCCACGACCAGACTTCGTTGCAGCCTGTGGCCAGCAGCTCCGGCTTGGTGTACTCGGGGTGACGCAATTGGTTACGCCTTTCGCGAACTTGCTCGTTGTCGTCCAGGATGCGGTACATGGTCCGCTCCGTGCAGTGGTAGACACCTTCGTCGAGCAGCGTGGAGTACACTTCACCGGGCGCCTTGTCCGAAAATCGTTCGGAATTCAAGACATTCAGCACCGCTTGCCGTTCGCCGTCGCTCAGGGCCCGTGGCTGCGGCTTGGGCGGCAGCTTGGGACCGTGGATCGGGCCGCGCAGACCGCGATACAGGCTGGCGCGCGGCACCCCGAGCGCACCGCATGCCACGCGCAGACCGCCCACCTTGGGCGCCCACTGCAGGGCGGCCTCCATCAGCTTTTCCCTTCGAAGTTCGGGCTCTGTAGGGGGATCCCCAGGAGCGACGCAACTTTTTTTTGGACGTCGATGATCACCTCGGCGCGCTCAAGCCTGGCCTGCAGGCGCGCGACCTCGCGGCGGAGTTGCTTGACCTCGATGTCCCGCTCGTCGACAGGAACGGCCTTGGGGCCGCGCTTCGCCGGCTGCAGGGCCGATACTCCGCCCGCGTCGCGGGCCCGCCGCCACTCGGTCAGGTGCGACGAGTAGAGGCCCTCGTGGCGAAGAAGCGCACCGAGTTCGCCAGGCTGCGTGCACGCGTCAGCCTGGCGCAGAATCCGCAGCTTGTACTCGGCGGTGAAAACGCGCCGGCGGGCCGTGGCGACCACTTCGGGGTCTCGGTTTGGCGGCGGGGTGGGCGCGCGCGCCGGGGCCAAGCCCGTGTCCGCCAAGGCTCCCAAGGGCTTGGCCCCGGCAGTCTCGGCTTCGCCGATGTGGATCTCGCTTCGCTCGCTCGTCGATTCGGACATCTGCTACCTCTGCGCCCTACAGTAATCTATCCCACTGCTGGTGTCTCACGTAGGTTGGCACAGAGGGCTTCGCGCAGTCGCCTTGGCGCGGGGATTGAATTGCGCTTCTGTCCGCGTGCCACTTGCGACGTCGTGTACTTCGACAAGGGCGGCCTGCGCTTTGGTACCGCCGACCTCCAGGTGCCCGTGTTCCAGAAGTCGGTGGACCCGGACCGACTTGTCTGTTACTGCTTCAAGCACAAGCTGAGCGACATCGCAGACGAGGTTCGGCGCACCGGCGCGTCGACGGTCCCCGAGCACGTCGTCGCCCAATGCAAGCTGGGACTCGACCGCTGCGGGGAGCAGAACCCGCAGGGGTCGTGCTGCCTCGCTAATGTACGAGACGTGGTCAAGGCGGCGATGGGCAATGTGGCTGGGCCAGGTGGCGAGGCCACCCCGCCGGAGCGTCACGACTGCTGTGCGCCCCAACCGGCCGCTATGACCGGCGGCGACCCAGGCGACATGGCGGTGCCGGCGACGCCAGGCCGCGCAGGAAAGTGGCCGCTGTTCGGGGCGCTGGTAGCAGCAGTTCTGTCGTCGGCCTGCTGCTGGCTGCCGTTGGTGCTCATCGGCTTCGGCGCATCAGCGGCGGGCGTCGCCGGCTTGTTCGAGGCGTACCGCATTTGGTTGCTGGGTGCGACGGCGCTGCTCCTCGGGGCCGGATTCTGGCTCGTATACTTCCGCAAGGAGCAGTGTGCACCGGGGGACGCGTGCGCTGCGGCCGACCCCAACTTGAAGCGGCTAGACCGCAGGATACTTTGGCTAGCGACCGCGTTCGTGGTGGCGGCTGCCGCATTCCCGGGCTACAGCTCCGCGCTACTCGGCGGCGACCGTGGGTCCACCACAACCCAGGTTCTGGGTGTGACGCGGGTCTACAGTATCGTGGGAATGACCTGTAAGGGCTGCGCGACGCACATCCAAGAGGCGCTGCATGGCGTTGATGGCGTGGCCGCGGTCACTGTGTCGTATCCGGAGAAGCAGGCTCGCGTCACCTTTGTGCCAGGCGCCAGCGTCGGCGACGATCGGGTGCTGGCGGCGATCGCCGAAGCAGGCTACGAGGCCGTCGCCGTGTCTGCCGGCCACGGGGCGCGATGACGCGCAGGCCCCCCGGCTGGCGCTGGACCGGTGACTTGGCCGGTTCTGCCATGAGGCTAGCTTGCACGGCTTCAGACTTCGCCGGCGGCAGCCATTGCGGGAAGGGCCCCAATTTCGCGGTTCGCGCCGCGTCGTTGCTCGCAGTCCGGCCACGGTCCGGCGCTCTGGCTACGCGCGATACCGTTTTGCATCTCGTCAGGTGGTTCTCTTCGTCGCCCTGTTTGGCGTGGCGGTGCTCCATGGCCTGCTATTCGAACGTGCACACGCAAAATCGCGTTCGCTTGGACTTGCTGCGTGCCCAGGCGCTAGATGCAGCGACCGCTGGCGACAGTCGTCATGGGCGGGTTGGTGACGGCGACGCTGCTTACGCTGCTGGTTCTACCGGCGGTGTATGCGTGGTTGGCGGGGCGGAGAACTTCTTGACAGTCATGCTCCACCAGTTACAGTCGCCCCAACGCCAACTCCATGGCGCAAAGGCAGGTTCATCATGGCAGCACCTCAACCCAAAGCCCCCTTCGGCAGTTTTGCCGACTTCTGTCTCTGGGTCATCGCCCGCTTGGAGGCCGACCCCAAGACCGCCCAGCACGCCGCGCTGGTGCAAGGGCCGTACGACGCCCTGGATGCCAGGGTCAAGGAGCGCAATACCTCAACCAACGCCGTGCTGAAGGCGGCCGCCAAGCGCGACTACACCCGCGACACCATCCTGGACACCCTGGAGCCGCTGCAGCTCAGCGTCGGCGCCTACTACAAGGCCAAGAACCACTCGGGCGTGGCGCGCATCTTCGTGCGGACCCCGGCCCAGTATGCAGCCCTGGCCCGACGCGACCTGCTCCCCGAGCTGCAAAAGATGGAGGCGGCGCTCAAGGACCCCGAGACGCCCAAAGACGTCGCCAAGGCCGCCGCCGAGTTCCTGGCCGACCTGCCCAACCTGGTGGCCGCCACGCAAGCGCTGGACAAGGCGCGCCTGGGCCTGAAGAAGAGCATCGAGGGCGTGGACAAGGCCAAGATTGCCTGCCTGGAGGCCAACAGCAAGCTGCGCGGGCGGCTGCAGGACCAGTTTCCACGGCAACCCAAGGTGGTGGCGCGCTACTTCCCGACGGTCAAGGCCGGTGAAGGCGGCGCGGCGGGTGAGGTGGTGCCTTTGAATGCGCCGAACGAGGCGCCGAAGTAGGGTGTGGTGATGGGTTCGTGGTTGTACTCGGCAGTACAGTCGGGCCGGGTTGGGAGTTCGGGCGGGTAGGGGCGGTTGCGTACACCGAGGCTGACGAATTCGCACCGGATACGGTAAGGACAAAGCCGCCTGGAGCGTAAATTCGAGCCTAACAATGACCATGTCCGACCTACACGGCCAAGAAGGCGGAGAACTCGACCGACGGCCGAGCGTTCCCTGCTGCGCACTGCCACAGTCCGTAGGACTGCATGTGAGCCCAGCGCGGTCACTTTAGTGCCGCGTTTCCCCGCAACCGCGCTTCTCCGCAACCGCGCTTCTCCGCAACCGCGCTTCTCTCTGACCACGCTTCCCCGCCACCGCGCTGCCCCGCAACTGCACTTCCCCGCAACCACGCTACCCTCTGACCGCGGCTCCATGTGACCCGCCAAGGGTATCCACTCCCTCGCCGTCGCCGCTATTTCCGAATATCAACGTGTTGGTTCATGCCGGACCACGGAATCCGTGCGCACAGACCCGGCACCGTCGCAAACCTCGGCAGCCTACCAACCTCGCAGAACCCAAGATGCCTGCTAAGAATTCCTTGTCCCTTGGAGTGGGGCCCGCTCCCTCGCGGTCGCGGTTATTTAGGAATATGCCTACGTTGAGCCCGATCGAGTCGTGGCCTCCAGCTCACCCGCCGCCAGCCGCGCGCAGTTCAGCTGGTTCGCACGGCCCATGACGCCCAGGACCCGCACCTGGGTGTTCTTTGCGGGCACAGCGCCAACACCACCCCTACCTACTCAACACCACATGCATCGCCAACTCAGACCCCATGTGGCCGGTGCTCCGGTAGCCCAGCGCCGCCAGGTCGATGCCCGCCAGCAGGGGCTCGCCGCGGCCCAAAATCGCCGGCGTCACGGCCAGATGCAGCTCGTCGATCAGGCCCGCCTGCAGGTATTGGCGCACGGTGTTGGCGCCGCCGCCGATGCGCACGTCCTGGCCGCCCGCCGCCGCCTGGGCCTGCTCCAGCGCCGAGCGGATGCCGTCGGTGACGAAGTAGAAGGTGGTGCCGCCCGCCATCACCAGCGGCTCGCGGGGGTGGTGGGTGAGCACGTAAACCGGCACGTGGTAAGGCGGATTGTCGCCCCACCAGCCCTTCCAGCTGTGGTCGCCCCAGCCGCCGCGGACCGGCCCGAACATGTTGCGGCCCAGGATCCAGGCGCCCACGTTGTCAAAGCCGCGGACGGCAAAGTCGTTGTCGATGCCCTCGCGGCCGACGGCGTTGGGGTCGCCGTGCATGGCCTGGAAGTACTTGGTTCCCAAGACCCACTGGTGCAGCGCCATGCCGCCCACGCCCATCGGGTTCTGCAGGTCCTGATCCGGTCCCGCACCAAAGCCGTCCAGCGACATGCCAAACGCGTTCACTCGTACCTTGCCCATCGTGCCTCCCAGTCTGTCTCCCAAACGTGTGTCCCACCCATGCACTGCTTGCCGCCACGCCCGTCGCGGTGGCCCCTTGTCGACGCTGTACGGTCGACTACCCGCGGCGAAAGGTCAATGCCGGGCCTGCAGCCGGTACAGCCACGCGAACGCCGGCACCAGCAGCAGCGACCCGAGCGCCAGCGCCACCGCCACCGGCGCCAGAATCGATGCGGGCGCGGCCGCTTGCGCAAGGCCCAGTTGCCCCACCAGCAGCTGCCCGTCTTGCGCGACCACCCAGGCCGCCACCACCAGCGTCACCTGGACCACCGCGAGCGCCCGCGCCAGGCGGAACAACCGCCGCAGCAGGGCCGCCACCGCCAGCAGCGCGACCAAGGCCGTCACCGCCTGCATGAGCCACGCGCGCGCCGAACCGAACCTGACCTGGAACCGGTGCGGGGCGCCCTGGATGCTCGCCAGCGCCGCCACGCCCGCTGCCGCGCCGAACACGAGGTTGGCCGCCACCGCCCGCCGGCGAAAATCGTCTTGCAGGTCGGGGTCATCCGCCGCCACGCACAGGTACACGGCGGCCAGCCAGGCAAACAGCGCCAGGACCATGACGCCCAGCGCCCAGGGGAAGGGCGCCAGCCACTCGGAGACGAAGTCGGTCTGCACGGTGAGGTCGGGCCCCAACTGCAGCGCACCGGAGCTCACCGCGCCCAGCACCACGCCCAGCAGAATCGGCGTGACGGTCGAGCTCACCGCAAAGACAGTGCCCCAGCGCTGCCACGGGCCGGTGGCGGGGCCGTAGGAGCGAAACACGAAGGCCGCGCCGCGCAAGGTGATTCCCATCAGCATCGCCACCAGCGGCACGTGCAGGGCGGTCAGGATGGCGGCAAACGCGGGCGGAAAGGCGACGAACAGCAGCACCACCACCAGGATGAGCCACACGTGGTTGGCCTCCCAAATCGGGCCGATGGCGCGGGCAATCACCTGGCGCTGCGCGTCCTTGCGCGGTCCGCGGGCCAGCAAGTCCCACACGCCGCCGCCAAAATCGGCCCCGGCGGTCAGGGCGTAGACCCACAGCGCCACGGTGATCAGGGCTCCGAACACGGTGGGCAGGGCGGGCAGGGCGGCGGCGTCAAGCATGGTCGGCCTCGCCGGCGGCCAGCTGGGCCGTAGTTGGGCTATGGAACACGTGGTAGCGCAGCAGCGCCGCGCATACCGCGCCCAACACCGCATACAGCACCACAAAGGCCAGCAGCGGCACGCCCCGGTGCGGCATCGGCGTCACCGCCTCGGCCGTGCGCATCATGCCGCGGATGATCCAGGGCTGGCGGCCCACCTCGGTCACGGTCCAGCCCGCCTCGATGGCGACGAAGCCGAGCGGCGCCGACCACGCCAGCACCCGCAGCAACCCCGGACGCCGCCACAACGTTTCGCGCCGCGCCAGCCACCAGCCCAGAGCTGTGACCAGCAGCATCGCCATGCCGCAGCCGACCATCAGGTCAAAGGCCAGGTGCGTCACCGCCAGCGGCGGCCACTGGTCGCGGTCAAAGGCGTCCAGACCGCGCACTTCCGCGTCGGGGTCGGCAAAGGCCAGGATGCTCAGCAGCTTGGGCAGGTGCAGGGCGCCGGTCGTCGCGCGGGTCTCGGCATCGGGCAGGCCGCCGACGAGCAGCCCCGCGCCGCGCTCGGTGTGGAAATGCGCTTCCATCGCCGCCAGTTTCAAGGGCTGGTGCTTTGCCAGGTGCTTCGCCGCCAGGTCGCCGGTCACCGGCATCGCCACCGCGCCCGCCAGCGCCAGCGGCAGGGTCAGCTGCAGGGCCCGCCGATGAAAACCATTTTCAGGATCCCGCCGCAGCATCGCCGCGTGCACCCCCGCCACCGCCAGCGCTACCGCCGCCAGGGCCGCCACCAGCATGTGCCCGGCCTGGGTCAGAAAGGCCGGGTTGAACATCGCTTGCCAGGGGCGGATTTCCACCACTTCGGCCGCCGCCAGTCGCGCTCCCACCGGCCAGTCCTCTGGGCTCTGGATGCTGTGCAGCACCCCGCCAATGCGCGCGTCGAAGCCCTGCGGCGTGTTCATCCACGCGTTGGCGGCAATCACCAGGGCGCCGCTCGCCATGCCGCAGACCGCGACCATCGCGCAGGCGAACAGGTGCGCGCGCGGGCCCAGGCGGTCGCGGCCGTACAGGTAAAGGCCGAGGAAGATGGCTTCCAAGAAGAAGGCAAAGCCTTCGAGCGAGAACGGCATCCCCACCAGCGGCCCGGCGTGGCGCATGAAGGTCGGCCAGAGCAGGCCCAATTCGAACGAGAGCGCCGTGCCCGAGACCGCGCCGATGGCGAACAGGATCGCGGTGCCCTTGGCCCAGCGTTGCGCAAGCAGCTTGTCGATCGGATCGCGGTGACGTCGCCAGCGGGCCTCGGCCAGCACCATCAGCACGGGCATCGCCATGCCGATCGCGGCAAAGACGATATGGAAGCCCAAGGAAAGCGCCATCAACGTGCGCGCGGCCAGCAAGTTGGGCATGGGCGGCCCCCGCAAACCCGGCCCGGTGGCTCAGGGCGGCTACAACCTGCGCGCGGCCCCCCGCTCCGTCAAGGCGCGCTAGGCCAGCCTGCGAATGTGGTTGCGAATTGCGACTACCAGACGCGTGCTCACGGTTTGCAAGTTGACGCGGGCAGGGCAAAGGCGCTGCAGCCGGCCACCCCGTCGCAGTACCCCACGGCGCATGCGGGCGGAGGTGGGCAACCGTGGCTGTCGCCCAGGCAATTGACCAGGGCCCCGCAGGCGCTGTCTTCGAACCACTGGGCGCGGGCGATCCAGGCGCGCACCGTGGTCCATGAGGACTGCGACGCCTGCAACATCTCGTCGCCGGCCAACAGGAAGCTGCCACCGCCCAGCCAGCTTGCGGCAAAGATGCGCGGGCGCAGGGTTTTGGGGTAGGCCTCGTCGACTTCGGCCACGGTCTTGCCCGCGGAGTCCAAGCGCCACACGTGCAGCGACACGTCAAAGCCGGTGTTCAGCTCGCGCAGCACGTGGCAGCCGCCGTTCGGCCCCGGCAGCAGCAGCGACGGCACCTCGATGGGACCACCGGGCAAGGTCGCAAAAGGGCTCAGCTTGCCGGCATTGTCGACCTTGAACACCTGCAGCGTGCTGGGCAAATTGGCCGCATCGACCAGGGCCAGCCAACCGCCCGCCGCAGCAACTAGGCCGGAAGCCGACGCGGTAATGTTGCCCAGCAGGTCGGTCTCGCCCAGCACTTTGCCGGCGGCGTCGAAGCGGACCACCCACAGGTCGTACAAATCCTGTCCGGAAGCCGTGAGGTTGCGCGTGTAGCCCAGCGCCGCGGAGGTGCCATCGGCCGCCATCGCCAGCTTGGTCACGGCCACCAGGCGCCCGGGCACGGCTTTGCTCCACTGCCAGCCCGGCTTGCCGTCGCCCGTCACCTGCAGCACCTTGGCGGTCGAGGTCTTGCCCCCGGTCATGCTGTACCCGCCCGCAACCAGGCTATTGGCCTGGGGTGCTGTGGCCAGGGCCCGCAGCCGCACACCTGCTGCCAAAGAGTCGGCGGCCATCTGCACCTTGCCGTCGCTGTCCAACCGCCGCACCCAGCCGACCTCGCTGCCAGACACCGTCCAGGTGCCGGTCTGGACCAGGCCGGTGCCCCAGGGCGCCAAGGCCGCGATGTCGTCGTTGCCCGTGTCGCCGGTCACTTGCTGGTCCACCAGCTTGCCGCTGCCGTCGGTCCGCACAGTCCAGGCCTGGTAGGCGGTGGGCGTGGAAAACGCCGTGGTGCCGCCGGCCCATACGTCGCCTTGGGCGCTGGGCAACACGTCGTTGAAGCGGGCACTGGCGGCGCCGTACAGCACCGACCAGGTCCCGGAGCTGCCCGGTTGGCAGGTACCGCCGTCGCAGTGGTCGCCCTGGGTGCAGGCGTCGCCGTCGCTGCAGGGGCTGCCCGTGGGCGCCGGTTCGCTGCCGCACGCGCCGGCCGGGGTGCAGATGGCCACGAAACAGGGCGCCGGCGCAGGACATTGGTCTGGTTTGCAGGTGGGCACGGTGGCCACGTCGCCGCTCCCCGTGTCGCCGCCCGCCGTGTCGGCCTGCTTGCCCAGGTCGCCGGTGTGGACGCCCAAATCGCCCACGTTTTGGTACGCGTAGGTCGCACCGGTCTGTGCGTCCGAGCAGCCCGCCAGTGCCGCGGTCCACACCACCAGCCTGCGCATTCCCATCTTCATGTGTCGTGCCCCCGGCGGATTGGCGCTGGCGCTGACGCTGACGCTGTGCGAGCGACGGCCGCGTTGTCGCTGGGGTTCATACGGTTGGCCCCGCGACTCGTCGAGCCGACAAGGCGCACACAGCGGAAAGGTCAGCACAATTTCCCAGGGCCGCTACAGATCGCCGATGCTGCCCACCTCGGCGCCCGTGGCGAGGTCGAACACCCGCAGCTTGGAAGCAAAGGTGCCCACCGCCGCGTAGACCCGCTTGGGCGAAACCAAGAAGGCATGGCCGGCGAACGAGTCCGTGTAGCTGTCCTTGTTCGCGATGGATTTGGCCCACAGGCGCTGGCCGGTGGCGGCATCCAAGACCGCCAGCTCGACGTCGCCGGACTGCAGCGGTACCACCTCGGCGTACTTGCCGCCCACCAGATCCGCCAGCCGCGTGGCCGAGGGCGCGCTTTCGCCGTGCTCGGACGGATTGGCCTGCCAGCGCACCTGCTTGTCGTCCAGGGTAACGCCGTACAGCCGCGCATACGCC
>JACRCU010000153.1 GCA_016218865.1 Deltaproteobacteria bacterium
GGGTTACCCAGCTGTTCGAGCTGGCCGACAGGTCCGAGCTGAGCTCGTCGCTGGCGGCGTCGTCGGTAGCGCAGCCGGGCAGGGCCAGGCCCGCGCATGTGGCCAGCGCAAGGGCGATCGCCGAGCTGAACGAAATTCGCTTGTTCATGGGGACTTCCTGCAAGGGGGCCGCGAGGGGGCGCGGCCGGTCGGGCCGTATACTCCTTTTGGCGCGAATTGGCGAGTCGTCGGCGTGGCTACGCGGTCTGCGGCGGCACCAGACGCTACTTGTACACCCGCCCAATCCAAATCGGCGTGGGGATCGCGTACCCCGCGGCCAGCGAGGCGGCGCCGAACCAGCCGTAGCCGCTGCCCTGGCCGGTGCTGGCATCCACGGTGATGCCCAGGTCGCCGGTGCCGTAACCGCCTGTATTCTGGCGGCTGTCGTGCTCGTGGGCCAGCGAGGTGGCGTCGGCGATGCGGATCACGTAGCCGCCCGGCACCGGCACCGGCGCTTTGACCACAAAGGCCACGTGGCCGGTGTTGCGCGACGGAAACCAGGGCGGACGCCGCCACGCCAGCACATCGCCGGGTTGCGCGTCGGCGAAGCGCTCGATGCGGAGCCAGCCGCGCACCGGCTTGTCGCTGCGGGCGCGCTGGATGGCGGCGGCAAAATCGCGAGCCGCCGGCCGGCCTTCCTTCACGTTGCGCCGCGCCTCCGGGGCCACCTGCCGCAGCACCCAGTTGGCCATCGCCGAACAGTCGAAGCGGTAGATGCCGCGCCGCTCGTCCACCCGCGCCACCGGCACGTAGGCGCTGTCGACCAGCTTGGTCTCGACCCGCTGCAGCACTGCCAGTATGGCCGGATTGGCCGGAACGGGCGGCTTGGCCAGCGCCGGCAGGGGCAGCAGACCGACGAAAAGCAGCAGCGCGAATCCGATCTTGCGCAGCATGGGTCCCCGCAGCGCCCGCGGCGCCACCGGCTTGGACGCACCGCGAGGCCGGGCGATCTACCCGCTGGCTACAGACTCTTGCCGTCGACGCGGTGCAGGGGCAGGTCGTCGGCCGCCTCGCCCACTCCGTCCAGGCAGCGCACGTTGACCGCCACCATATGGTTGCCCTTGCCGTCGTGCCCTTGGCCGAACGAGCGGATCCCGCAGCGGCTGCAGAAGTAGTGGTGGATGTGCTTCTTGTTGAACTGGTAGTCGCTGAGCACGTCTTTGCCCTGCAGCAGGCGGAAGTCCGTCTCGGGCACAAAGGCCAGGCGCCAGCCCATCTTGCTGCACAGCGAGCAGTTGCACGCGTAGACCGTGCCCAGCTCCAGGTCCACTTCGAAGCGCACTTGGCCGCAGTGGCAGCCGCCGGTGTAGGTCTTTTTCTCGGCCATGGAATCCTCGCGGGGTGGTTGGGCCGCGCAGGCTAGGTGGACGGCGAGCCCGCGTCAATTCGCGCGACCGAATCTCAATACACCTGCCCGGGATACAGCTTCTCCCAGTCGACCCGCACCAGCGTTACGGTGTAGCGGCTGCCGCCCGGTCGCTGCAGCTCGACCTCGACCCGCGACTCCGGTGGCCCGCGCAGCTTGCGGGTGGCCTCGAGCGCGGCGACGTTCTGCATGCTGAAACTGCCCACCCGCACAAGGATATCGCCCGGGCGAATGCCGGCGCGCGCCGCTGGGCTGTCGGGCACCACCTTCTGCACCACGATCGGGCCGTCGATGCGCTTGGCGGCGACGATGCCCACGCCCCCGCGCTCGGCGAACGGCCGCGAGGGCAGGGCGACCGGCAGCGGCGGCGGGCTAGGTGTGGCCGGCTTGGGAACCGGCGGGGGCGGCGGCGGAGGTGGCGGCGGTGGCGGCGGTGGTGGCGGAGTTGGCGGCGGAGGCGGCGCGGACGGCACCGTAGCCACCGGCGGACGACCGGATGGCAGGGTCTTGGCGGGCTCAGGAGCGGGCGGTGCCGGTTTGGCCCGGTCGCGGTCTGTGGCGCGGGGCGGCGGAGCCTTGGGTGCCGCGCTGGCCGTTTGGAACACCAGCACGGCTTCCTCGCTGCCGGCGCCCAGGGGCGGATTGGCGGCCGCCAGCTCGGCGTCGGCCACGTTCGGCAGCTTGGCCTCAGCGCACGCCGCCATCACCAGGGCCAGCCCTGCGGCCACGCTTCGCCAAAAGTGGTTCGACGTTGGGATCACGGGCTTGCAGGCCTCCGGACTTCGGTGCGCCCTGTCGGGTTGGTCCCTTGGAGGCTAATTCGGCGCCATACCAACGATTTCGCCCGGCACAGACGTCCACTGCAGGGCGATCGAGTAGGCATCCTTGGCGCTGCCGTTCACCGCGAAGTCGGCCTGCAGCATCGAGCCCAGCAGCTGCAGCACGGTGGCTTTGTCCATGCCCAGGCTCGCGAATTGCTCGTCGGGAACGGCCATGATGGCGGCCTCGACGTCGGACTTGGTGATGACGCCGCAGAGCAGGCCGCTGTTGGTCTGCTGCCAGACGCTGCCGCCGACCACCTTGCCCTGGAGCTGGGCCTTGTGCAGGGTCAGGTTCAGCATCAGGCCCGCCAGCGGCAGGACGAGCTGGATGCTGGAGGTCGGGCCGCCGGCGGTCAGGTTGGCGCTGGCGACCTTGGCGTTGCTGAACGCGACCACCGCCGGGCAAGTGGCCGCCGCGGCAGCAGTATCGTAGCTGATGGGCGAGACCAGGTAGCTGCAGTTGGCCTTGGCCGAGACCGGGTCGCAACCGCCGGGATTGGCCAGCGCCCCGGTGAGCATGTCCAGCTTGAAGGTCTGGCCGTTCGACTTGAACGTGGCCGTGTCCATCAGCAGCACCAGCGAGCCGTTGGCGATGGACTGGGTGAGCCCGTCGTTCATCTGGCCGGCGAGCATGGCCAAGCCCGCACCAAAGGCGTTGTCGACCTTGCCGTCGCCGTTCAGGTCGCAGCCGACGCCGGCGCCGGGCATCGCCAACGACGCGACTTTCTGGGTGGTCGGGCCCCAGGTCGTCGGCATCTGGCAGGCGCCTTCGACGCAGCTGGGCGGCGAGGTCGTGAGGTCGCAGAAGGTGCCGTCGGGGCAGGCCGGCTTGCAGGTGGCGGGCCCGGTGTCCACCGCGGTGTCTTTTGACGTATCGTTGCCGGTGTCCTTGCTGATATCGGCAGCCACGTCCTTGGGTTCCGCAGTGTCCGGCGTCACGGCTGCGTCGCCGGGATTGCTGGTGTCGCCGGGCGAGGCGTTGTCGGCCACAGCGGCGTCCTTCTCGGCGGCGCTTGCGTCGCTCGGAGCGCCGTCGCTGCCCTGGGTGTCGCCGGTAGCGCCGCCGCTGGCCGCCACGCAGGTGAGCACGCCGCCGGGCAGGGCGGTGCAGACCATGCCGGGGTCGCACAGCTTGCTGGTCACCCACAGGCCGCCCTCGCAGTGCAGTTGCGCGCTTTGGCTGCCCGAGACTCCGCACAAGTCGGTGGCGCCGCTGGCGGAACAGGCGGTGCCGGCCGAGGTTGCCGGTACCCAGCCGCCGCCGGTACCGCCACTGGCGGCGCAGCCGGACGCCGCGACCACCGCTGCGAGCAGGACCGGAAAACAGGGACGGAGAGAGCGAACGCGCATGGTCTTCCTCGCGGCTGGGGGTGGACAGTCCAAGGTCAGACTAGCGGCGGACTTGGCGGTGGTCAATCGACGGCGGGCTGCGGAACGGCGGCCAGTGGGCGAACCACGGCGCCACCGCGACAAGGCCTGCCCCAAAGGGTGGCAAGTTCGTGACATTCGCCGGCAATTGGATATTGCCGCGCACTCACTTTGCGCAGGATGCTACGCGCCGTGCCCGCTTTCTGGCGCACGCGCGCTGCCGACCGGCCGCCCTGGTCGTGCTGCGGCGGCGCTCCCACTTCGCGCTGTAGCGACACCGGCCCTGTACCACTTGGCGACCGCGCGGCGGCGTTCCGCTGGAGGAGCCTTGCCCCCCGTCCAGACCCCAACTTGGGCTCGCTCGGCATGGTTGGCGCTCGCTGCGGCCTTGGCCGGCCTGCTGCTCGCCGGTTGCCAACCCCAGGACGTCGACCCGGCCAAGTGTGCCACGCCCGACGCGTGTGCGGCTGCGGACAGTGCCGCCCACGACACGAGCCCGACCGACCTGGCGGTGGCGGATGCGGCGGCGGCGGACGGTGCGGTCGCTGGCAGCGAAACCGTTGAAGATACAGGAACTCCCGATGCGGCGCCGCTGGCCGACCTGCAGCCGGCCGAGGTCGCCGATTCCCTGGATGGGGACAGCGACAGCGTGCCCGAATCGGACGTTGCCCAGCCGCCCGAGTGCGTCACCGCCACCACCTGTCCCGCGCCCGCACAGGACTGCCAGGAACCGACCTGCAGCGCAGGGCAGTGCGGGAGCCAAGCCGCCGCGGACTTCAGCCCGTGCAGCGACAAGAATGCCGCTACTACCGGCGATTACTGCAAATCCGGGGTGTGCATCGCTGGCGCGGTGACGGTCGCGTGCACCAAGCAAGCCGACTGCGCCAAGTACGAGGACGGCGACGAGTGCAACGGCACGCTTTTCTGCCACCAGGTGCTGATGCAGTGCCAGATCAACCCGGCCACCGTGGTGACGTGCCCCACGGCGAGCGACACGACCTGCCAGAAGTCCATCTGCAACCCGAGCACGGGCCAGTGTCAGCTGACGCCGCAGAACGAGCTGATGCCTTGCGAAGACGGTAACTTGTGCACAGCGGGCGAGGCGTGCCAAGCCGGCACCTGCGCGGCCACCGCCAGCGCGGACGTGTGCGCCTGCAAGAAGGACGCCGACTGCAGCGACTGGGAGGATGGCAACCTGTGCAACGGCACCATGTACTGCGACCTGGCCGCCAAGGTCTGCAAGGTCAACCCCGCCACCGTCAAGCTGTGCCCGCCGCTCACCAACCACCCCTGCGCCGCGGCGGTGTGCGAGCCGGCGACCGGCAAGTGCGCGACCAAGCCCGTGCTGGATGGCACGCCCTGCGAAGCCGACAACACCCTCTGCACGCCCAAAGATGCCTGCGTGTCCGGCGTTTGCGTAGAGTCGCCCAACGTGTGCGATTGCACCCAGGACGCCGACTGCGCCGCGAAAGAAGACGGCGACCTGTGCAATGGAACCCTGTATTGCGACAAGCAGGTTGGCCAGTGCGTCGTCAACCCCGCCACCCTTGTCACCTGCCCAGCGGCCAAGAACACCGCTTGCGCGCACAACACCTGCGACCCCAAGACCGGCCAGTGCGGTCTGGTCGAGTCGCCGACCGGCACCCCGTGCGACGACCAGAACCTGTGCACTGCGGGCGATGCCTGCCAGGCCGGCGCGTGCGTTCCCGGCGCCAACACCTGTGCGTGCACCAGCGACGCCAACTGCAAGGACGACGGCGACCTGTGCAACGGCGTGCTGGTCTGCGCCAAGGCCAGCGGTCAGTGCGTGGTGAACCCGGCCACGGTGGTCGTCTGCCCCAGTGTCGCCGACACGGCCTGCCTGAAGAACACTTGCGACAAGCTCACCGGCAATTGCGCCCCGCTCGCCGTCAATCTGGCCGGGCCCTGCGACGACGGCGACGCCTGCACCCTGGGCGACACGTGCAACGCCGCGGGCCAGTGCGTGCCGGGCGAGGACCTGTGCCAGTGCCAGTTGGCCGCCGACTGCACCGCGCTCGACGACGACAACCCGTGCAACGGCGTTCACTACTGCGACACGCAGAAGGTGCCGTTTACCTGCAAGATCAAAAGCATATCCATTCTGCCGAAGGGCGCGCCGTGCGACGACGGCAACGCCTGCACCGGCCCGGGGTCCTGCAGCGACGCCAGTTGTCAGCCCGGCGCGGCCGTGCCGTGCACCGACAACGACCCTTGTACGCTGGACAGTTGCGACCCCAAGGCCGGCTGCAGCCACACCGCCAGCAAGGGTCCGTGCGACGACGGCGACGCCTGCAACGTGGGCGACAACTGCAGCACCGGCGAGTGCACCGGCAGCGGCAAGCTGGTCTGCGACGACGGCAACCCGTGCACTGCCGACGCCTGCGACCCGGCCGCGAGCGGCGCCTGCCTGCACACCCCCGTCGCCAAAGGCTGCGACGACGGCAATGCCTGCACC
>JACRCU010000154.1 GCA_016218865.1 Deltaproteobacteria bacterium
GATCGGCACCGGCGTGTGGCTGGGCTCGTGGGTGGCGTCGCCGTCGTCGCTGCAGCCGGTCCACAGGGTCGCCGCCACCAGCAGCAGCGGTTGCCAGCGGCGTTCGCCGCGCTCCGCAAACCCTTTCACCGCCAAGCCCTTCATTGCCGTTCCCCCCGTTTGCGGCCGGCCCGCAGGGCCGCAAGGTATTGCGGGGTGCGCCATTCCGCAACCCCGGCCCCGCTCTTGTGCCGCGTGCGCGGCGGTCGCATCATGGTCGCAGCAGCCGCCGGAGGGGGCATGACCGATCCGACCATCCGCATCCGCAAACCGGCCGTGGCCGGGACCTTCTACGCGGACCAGCGCGCGGCGCTGAACGCTCAGCTCGATCAGGCTTGGGAGGCGCGCGTGCCCTTGCCGCGTCCTGCGCCCAAGGCCCTGATCGCGCCCCACGCCGGCTACTTCTACAGCGGTGCCGTCGCAGCCTCGGCCTATGCGCTGCTGCAGGGCGCCGAGCACATCCGCCGGGTGGTGCTGCTGGGGCCGTCGCACCACTATGCCCTGGATCGCTTTGCCATTCCCGAGTCGTCGGTGTGGTCGACGCCGCTGGGGCTGGTGGGCCTGGGCGTGCGCGACCTGGCGGCGCTGGGCGAGCGGCCCGACGTGCTGGTCAGCGAGCGGGTCCACGAGCGCGAGCACAGTCTGGAAGTGCACGTGCCGTTTTTGCAGCGCGTCCTGCCGCAGCGGTTCGAGTTGGTGCCGGTGTTGGTTGGCGCGGTCCCGCCGCCGCAAGTGGCTGGGCTGCTTGCGGAACTGTGGGGCGAAGCCGAGACCGTCATCGTGGTCAGCAGCGACCTGTCTCACTACCTTGACCAGGCCGCCTGCACGCAAGTGGACGGCGAAACTTGCCGCAAAGTCTTGGCTTTGGACCCGACCGGCTGGCGCGGCGACATGGCCTGCGGCTGCCATGCCGTGGCCGGTTTGCTCAGCGCGGCCCGCGCCCGCCACCTGCGCTGCGAGCAGTTGGACGCTCGCACCTCGGCTGCCGCCAGCGGCGACACCAGCCGGGTGGTGGGCTACGGCGCCTTTGCCTTTTGGGCATCCGAGGTTGCGCCGTGAACGCCGGGCCCTGGTCGCCGGCGCAGCAGCGGACCATGGCGGCGCTGGCTTGGTCGGCGCTCGAGCAGGCAGTCCAGGGCGACGACTGTGCGGATCTCACTGCGATCATGGACGAACACCCCTGGCTGGCGGCTCCCGCAGCCACCTTCGTCACCTTGGAAGAAGACGGTCAGCTCCGCGGCTGCATCGGCAACCTGGAGCCCAGCAAGACCTTGGCCGAGTCGCTGGCCGACAATGCCGCGAGCGCCGCCCTGCGCGACCCGCGCTTTGCCCCGGTCACTGCCGACGAGATTGCCGATTTGACAATGGAGATCAGTATCTTGTCGCCCATGCGGCCGCTGTCGGTCGCCTCCTGGCAGGCTCTGCACGACGCCCTGCAGCCCGGCCGCGACGGCCTGCTGGTGCGGATGGGCGGCCGCGGCGCGACCTTCTTGCCGGCGGTGTGGGACGATCTACCCGATCGCACCGCCTTCTTGGACCACTTGTGGCGCAAAGCCGGGCTCGCACCGCGCCAGTGGTACGCCGACACGCGCGTCTGGACCTATCGCGCCGACAAGTTCGCCGCCGCACGGCCGTAGCCGCCCGCCGTAAGCCGGGCTACACTCGCGGGGCCTGCAGTCAGGCAATTTAGGCCCGCGCATGAACGCACCCGCTTTCCCGCCCAAGCTGCCGCACGTCGGCCAGAGCCCGGTCCGCCTCGATGCCGAGGCCAAGGTTCGCGGAACGATTCGCTATGTCGACGATCTGCCCTTCGACGGTTGGCACGGCGCCACCGTGCGCACGCCGATCGCCCGCGGTCGGGTCAAGGCCGTCCGCTTTCTGGAAGGACCAGACTGGCGCGAGTTCGTCATCGTCACCGCCAAGGACATCCCGGCCAGCGTCGCCTCGGTCCACGCGCCCGACACCTCGCACGGCGCCAGCGATGCGCCCGCCGCGAATCTGGTCGACCTGAACATGGTCCAGTTGATCGAGCGCGACCAGCCCTACCTGGTGCACAGCGAATTCCGCCACAAGCACGAAGCGGTGGTGCTGCTGGCCCACCCGGATCCCCAGGTGGTGCGCTGGGCGGCGACCCGCGTGCACGTCGAGTGCGAGCCGCTGCCGGCCTACGTCGACTACACCCAGGCGCCGACGCCCGCGCAGATCCAGCGCGGCACCGACAATTCGCTCAAGAACCTGCGCCTTTGCAAGGGGGCCGGCGAGGACGATGCAGCGCTGGAGGCGGTGTTCGCCAGCGCCTACCAGGTGGTCGAGGGCGTGTACCACACCGGCGCCCAGGAGCAGGCCTACATCGAGCCGCAGGGCATGATCGCCCGGGTGGAGTTGCACCCGCACGACCAGATGCACCCGCACTGGCCCAAGCAGCCCTTCAAGGTGCGCATCGAGGGGTCGAGGCAGTGCCCCTACTCCGTGCACACCGCCATCAA
>JACRCU010000001.1 GCA_016218865.1 Deltaproteobacteria bacterium
AGTACGCCGACTTGTCCTACGAGTGCGCCTGCGACATGGATCGCGCCCGCAGCCGGGTGCGCGCCGAGCCCGGCGACCACATCGCCACGCAAGCAGCGATCTCTACGGAGCTTTTCTTCGTGACCGACGGCATGGTCGGGCTGTGGCGCACCGACGTCAATGGCCGGCGCACCCTGGTCCGCTTGGTGCACGCTGGCCAGAGCCTGGAATACCTGTGCCCCCTGGGCAAGCCGGCGCCCTACGACGCGATTGCCATCCAAACGACGCTCATGTGCCGCATCGACGGCGCGTTCATGGTGCGGGCCGCGCGCGAGGTGCCGGCCCTGGCGGTGCAGTTGCTCGATCACGCTCGCGAAGACCTGGACGACGCCTACGAAATGCTGCTGGCGCGCAACACGCGCACGGTGCGCGCGCGGGTGGCGGCGCTGCTGGTCGATCTTGCGAATCGCTACGGCCGCCGCGGCTTGCGGGGCATCGAACTGGAGCTGCGCCTGTCGCGGCGCGACATTGCCGAGCTGGTGGGCGCCCGCGTCGAGACGGTGGTTCGGGCCATCGGCGAGTTGGAGAACGACAACCTGGTAAAGGTGTCGGGCAAGCGTGTGGTGATCGTGGGCCGCGATGCCCTGGTCGAGGCGGCCCGCGAGTCGCCGCCGGCCTGACCGCCGGTTGGGCCCACCCGCGGGGCATCGCCGCAGGCGCATCGGCTGGCCGCAGATAAGCTGGGGTGAGCGTTGCCGATTGCCTGGAAGTGGTTTAGGCTTGGCAGCGACATGGGGGTCGGCGATTCGGCGGCGCGCCCGGCGTGCCAGTGAGGGGTCCGTGACGACTGTGCGCAGCCACACCGTGCTGGTCGTGGACGATGATCCGGTCGTGCGGCGCGTGGTGGCCCTGCAGGTGGAGCAATTGGGCCACCGGGCGCTGGAGGCCAACTCCGGGCGGCAGGCCTTGGCGCTGCTGGCCGAACAGCCGGTCGACGCGGTGCTCCTCGACGTCATCATGCCGGACATGAGCGGCCTGGACGTGCTGCATCGGATCAAGGCCGACCGCCGCACAGAGAGCTTGCCGGTCTTGATCATGACCGGCTTGGCCGATCAGGACCTGCGCTTGTCGGCGCTGGGTCTGGGCGCCGAGGAACTGCTCTCCAAGCCAGTGGACCGCTTGGAACTCGGCGCTCGCTTGCGCAACATCTTGAAATTAAAAACTTTGGTCGACCTGCTGGCCAAGCAATCGGGCGGCAATGGGGCAGGGTCGAGCCTGGGCGAGCAGGACCGGCTGGACGCCTCGTCCTGGCGGGCGCTGCAACAGGCGCTGCCGGTGCCGAACGACACGGCGCCCGTGCCGCGGGTGCTGCGCCTGGACGCCGACGGGCGCATGGCGACGCCGGATGGTCGCGGCCACCACCTGTCTGAACTTGCAGCGGATCGGCAGGGGCGTGACCGCTTGGTGTCGGCGCTCGCGGCACTGCGACAGGGTGGTACCCAGCAAGTCGAAGTCACGCTGGCGAACCTGGGCCACTGCCAAGTGCGCCTGGCGCCCGTACTGGTGCCGGCGGGCCTGGGCGAGCGCCGCGCCGCGACCGTGGCGATCATCTTGCCGATGACCGGGCGAGGCTGAGTGCGCGGAGAGGTCAGCGTTTGGCTCCGAACCGCGAATCGGTCCCACCGAAGACCATTGCCCATCGAGTTCGGACCGTTGCCGCGGCTCTGGACTTGGAGCGTGTTGGGATGCTCCCGGCCCTATCCTAGCGCCGCGGCTTGCGCGCAGGCAACTGGTTGAAATCGCACGAATTGACTTCTGGCGATCTTCGGCCCGTTGAGCCAACAAAACCGGCTAGGAGCCTGGCAGACGGCAACAAGCTCGTAGAGCAGTCCTTCATGAGCATGGAGTAGAGCGCCTTTCCCCCGACATTCTCCTAGCTGTCGAGTTCCTTGACGACGGCGGGCACGGCCTGCAGCGCAGCGCCCAGCACCTGCTCGAGCACAAGGGCCAGATCGCGGGCACCGGCGTCGTTGGCGCGCAAGGCCTCGTCGAGCTTGGCGGCGGCGTCGCGGACCCCGTGCATGCCGAGCATGCCGGCCACGCCCTTGATCGAGTGGGCTTCGCGTTGCGCCTCGCGCAGTTCCTTGCCCTCGTCGATTTGTCGCAAGAGCTTCTGGCACGCGTCTTTGTACTGGTCGGCAAACCGCAGCAGCATCTCGCGCAACAGCGAGGTGCGCCCGCCGGTAAAGCGCATGGCCGTCTCGACGTCGATCGAATCGGACCAGCTGCCCTGGGTGACCAGGGGCCGCGCCTCGGCGGGACGGGGACGGCGGCGTGGCAAGTCCGCCAGCGTGCGGAACAGCGTTTCGGGCTCCACGGGTTTGGCGATGTGCCCGACCATGCCGGCCGCGCGGCAGCGGTCGCGCTCGTCGGCCAGGGCGTGGGCGGTCATGGCGACGATCGGCAAGTCGTCGTACCGCGAGTCGGCGCGGATGGCCTTGGTGGCCTGGTAGCCGTCCAAGATCGGCATTTGCAGGTCCATGAGGATCACGTCGAAGCTGCTGGCGCCCAGCATCGCCAGATTGTCCAAGGCTTCTTGGCCATGCGCGGCGGTAGTGACGCGCACGCCAGCGTTGGTGAGCAGTTCCACCGCGATGTCGCGGTTGATGGCGTTGTCCTCGACCAGCATGACGCTCAGGTCGCGCAGCTGCGGCCACACGCCGTCGCCGACCAGTGCTTCCGCGGGGCGCTCGCCAGAGCACAGTTCGACCACCACGTCCAGCAGTTGGCTGGCGTGGATCGGCTTGGCCAGTACCCGGGCGACGCCGAGCTCAGCGGCCGCGTGGCGCACATCGTCGGTGCCATACGAGGTAACGGTCGCCATCGGCGGCACCGATGTTCCCGCCGGCACAGCGCCCTGCAGCAGGCGCACCGCGTCGGCACCGCTGCAGCCGGGGAGCTTCCAGTCGACCAGCAGAAGTCCATATGGATCATGCTGTTCAATGGCCAGCAGCAGGGCCTTGGCGCCCGACTCGGCGGCCTCGAACTCGTCGACCCGCAGGCCCCAACCGCGCAGCAGGTCGGCCAGGGTCGCGCGGGTCACGGCGGCATCCTCGATCAGCAGGCAGCGCAAGCCGTTGAGATGCCTCGCGAGCTGCGCCGGCGCTTGGAACTGCTGGACGGCGGCGCCCAGCCAGATGCTGGCGTGGAAGGTGCTGCCCAGACCGGCGGCCGTGTCGACCTCGATGTCGCCGTCCATCATGGCCACCAGACGGCGGGTGATCGACAGGCCCAGGCCGGTGCCACCGTAGCGGCGCGTGGTGGTGCCGTCGCCCTGCTCGAAGGGCTGGAACAGCCGCTCGACCTGCTCGGGGCCCATGCCGATCCCCGTGTCGCGCACAGAAAACCGCAGCTTGACGCGGCCGGCGAGTTGCTCGATCAGCCGGGCCTGGATGGCCACCTCGCCGCGTTCGGTGAATTTGACGGCGTTGCTCACCAGGTTGACCAGGATCTGCTGGACGCGCAACGGATCGCCGCGCAGCGCCGCCGGCACCATCGGATCGATGTCGAAGGTGAGCTTGAGACCCTTTTCGGTGGCCACCTGGCCGTTGACCGTGGCGACGTGGTCCAGCACGTCCACCAGGTTGAATTCCACATCCTCCAGATTGAGATGGCCGGCTTCGATCTTCGAAAAGTCCAAGATATCGTTGATGATACCCAACAGCGATCCCGCAGAGGCGTGCAGCCGGATCATGTACTGGTGCTGGCGCTCGTCGAGTTGCGTCTTGAGCATCAGGTGCGACAGGCCCAGCACCGCGTTCATCGGCGTGCGGATCTCGTGGCTCATGTTGGCCAGGAACATCGACTTGGCCTGGGCCGCCGCTTCGGCCAGCTCCTTGGCGTGCTGCAGTTCGCTGGTGCGCTGGGCCACCAAGCTCTCCAGATTCTGCTGGTGATCGCGCAACTCGCGATTGCGCCTGCGCAGCTCGGCCATCAGCTCGCCGGCCGACCGCCAGACCAAGCGCCGGCGCAGTGCGTCGACCTCCGCAGGCGACAGTTCGGCGCGCCGCGGCGAGATGGGCCAAGCGATCTCGGCCTGTTGCCGCAGCGTCTGCGACCACGGCGCCAGGGTGATCACGTCTTCTTGGCCACCGCGCGGCCCGCGGAGCACCAGCATCAAGGCGTGACCGCGGCGGTCCAGCTCCAGCTCCCAGGACGACCCCACGCCAGCACTGCGCGCCCACTGCGAAAATGCGAGGGCGAACTGCATCGCCGCGCGCCGGTCCTCCAACAAGTCGGCCAGGACGGTGAACAGGTGGTGGCGAATCTCCGGCAGCAGCTCGATGTCGTCGAGGCGCAGCTCACCGAGCAGCATCTAGAACCCCCTCTGGTCGGGCGCGATGTCGATCACCAGGCAGGCGGCGTCGTCGTGCGGTCGGGCGTGGCCCTGGACGATCTGCTCGGCGAGATCGGCGGCACTGGCGCGGCTGGGGCGCATCAGCTCCTGCAGGGCCGCCGAGCGAATCCCGTCGGTCAGCCCCACGATGCGCATCGCACTGCGCAAACGGATGGGCGAGCGCGGCAGCGCCGGCAGCGCCACGCCGAGCAGACCAGAAACACTGGGAATACGTTGAAATTCTGGGTACTGGACCACCCACACGACGTCGCCGATGCAGACCGCATCGAGCATACCCGTGCGCAAGTCGACGCGCAGCGCCGCGCCCACCGCGCCAAACGTCCCGGCCAGTTGCATGTGCAGGTGCTGCAGCCACGCCTGCGGCGAGTCGTCGGCCAGATGCTGCAGGGTGCCCACGAGCTCGTCGGCGCGGCGCGAAGCCTGGTGTCCGTGACCCGCCGCGTCAAAAAGCACTGCCATCACGGCATCTTGCCCAAAGCGGCGCACCACCGCGCGATCGCCGGTCGCCGTCTCGCCGCGGCAGGGCAGCACGTAGCTGGCGGTGCTGACCGTCCAGCGCGCTGGCGCGGCCTCGGCCTGACCTTTGTCGGGATCGCCCGTCACCGGCACTCCGCCCGACGCCGGCCCGGTCGTC
>JACRCU010000157.1 GCA_016218865.1 Deltaproteobacteria bacterium
GCCGCTGTACCACGGCACTGGCAAAGGGGGTGTCGCAGGGTTCGCCGGGGTTGTCAATTGGCCGGCAGGGCTTGGGTCAGGCGTTTGTCACGCTCCGGCGGCCACTGGCAGGGTCGCCGGCAGGTCCGCTACGCTTGGGCCACGTTGCCGCGGCGCTTGAGGCAAGCATCCACGGTATTCCGCATCAATTGCGCGATGGTCATCGGCCCGACCCCGCCCGGCACCGGCGAGATGGCCGCCGCCCGCCAGCGCGCCGCGTCGAAGTCCACGTCGCCCGTCAGCTTGCCGTCGTCGCCGCGGTGGATGCCCACGTCGATCACCACGGCGCCGGGCTTGACCCAGCCGCCCTGCACCAGGTGGCGCTGGCCCACGGCAGCAATCAGCAAGTCGGCCTGCGCGACGTGCCCGGCCAGGTCCGGCGTGCGCGAGTGGCAGATGGTCACGGTGGCGTCGGCATTGGTCAGCAGCATCGCCATCGGCTTGCCCACGGTGATCGAGCGGCCCAGCACGACCGCGCGCTTGCCCGCCGGCGTCCAGCCGTTGGCTTTGCCATAGATAGCGAGCATTTTCATGATGCCGGCCGGGGTGCAGGCGACCAGGCCGGTGCGCCCGGCGGCCAGCAGGCCCAGGTTGTGCGGGTGGAAACCGTCGACGTCTTTGGCCGGATCGATGCGGTCGATCAAAGCATTGGTGCGGATCTGTTTGGGCACCGGCAGTTGCACCAGGATGCCGTCGATGGCCGGGTCCGCGTTCCAGCGGTCGACCAGCGCCAGCAGCTCGGCCTCGCTGGTGGTGGCGGGCAGGGTCTGCATGGTCGACGCGATGCCCAACTCCTCGCAAGCCTTGACCTTGTTGCGCACGTAGACCGCCGAGGCCGGGTCGTCGCCAACCAAAGCCACGGCCAACCCGGGGGTAATCCCTTTGCTTATCAGATCCTTGGCATCGCGCTGGGCTTCGGCGCGCAACAGGGCGGCCATCGCCTTACCATCGAGTATGGCCGCCGACACGCGGGTTGCACCCATGTCCATGTCGATCATCGCTGCCTCCTCCGGCCCGGTGCGAGCCCAAAACGTCTTGACTTCGTTAGGCTCGCTGCAGTACGGCGCGCATGGCCGCGCGGTGCGAGCGGGCAAAAGGATCGCACTGCCGTCCGCGGGGCGCAAGGCCGCAGCGGGCCGCGGTGACGGAACGATTATTTGACGGAAACCGCCGACCTGTCAGTCTGTTGCCATGCTGCCGGCCGACTATCTCTCTCAGTCCACCCAACGCCTGCCGACCCGACGCAATGAGCCCGGTTCGACACCCGGCACCTACTTCGTGCCGCCCGACGCCGAGGCCACGCGCATGCAGCTGCTGCGCTACGGGCCCGACGTGCTCGAAGAGCGGCAGATCACCGACGTGGGGGAACTCGGCGCGGCCAGCCAGGTCGGCTGTGTCACCTGGCTGGACGTGCGCGGGCTCAAGGACGAGCGCATTCTGCAGTCGATTACCCGGTTTTTCGAGATCCACCCGCTGGCCTCGGCCGATGTGGTCAATGCCCCGCAGCGGCCCAAGACCGAGAGCTATGGCAGCCACTTGCTGATGATTGCCCACATGGCCCAGCTGGGCGCGGGTCCGGCCGGCGAGCCCGAGCTGACCATGGAGCAGGTAGGGCTGGTGGTCGGGCGCGGCTGGGTAGTCACGTTCCAAGAGTCGGCGGTAGACGGCGACGTGCTGGAGCCGGTGCGGCAGCGCATTCGCCAAGGCCGCGGCAAGATTCGGCATTCACCGGCCGACTACCTGGCGTACGCACTGTTGGACGCGGTGGTCGACGGCTACTATCCGGCCCTGGAGGGTCTGGGCGTGTACCTAGAGGAGCTGGAGATCCAGACCCTGGAGCGCCCGGTGCCGCAGACCGGCCGGCAAATCCACGCGCTGAAGCGGACTTTGCTGCTGCTCCGCCGCGGCATCTGGCCCGAGCGCGAGGCGCTGTCGGCGCTCATGCGCGACCTGGACGACGACGACGAGAGCACTTCGCTGGTCGGACCCACAACCCGGGTCTACTTGCGCGACGTGTACGACCACGTGGTGCAAGTGGTCGACATGATCGAGACCTACCGCGAATTCGCCGCGAGCTTGATGGACGTGTATTTGTCGTCGGTCAACAACCGGATGAACGAGGTGGTGAAGGTGCTGACCATCATCTCGACCATCTTCCTGCCCCTGTCGTTCATCGCTGGCGTCTACGGCATGAACTTTGACCCCAGTGCGTCGCCGTGGAACATGCCAGAGCTCAAGTGGGCCTATGGCTACCCGTTCGCTATCGGCCTGATGGTGTTGGTGGCGGGTGGGATGTTGTTGGCCTTCCGGCATTTTGGCTGGATCGGCCGGCCGTCCAAGTGGCCGCGCGGCGAGCGCGACGGCTAGCTGGGCCGCAGCACTCGGTTGACAGATCGCTGAAAAACGATACCGTGGCGCCCTGTTGCCGCGATCCTGGCACCACCTGAACCTACCCATGTCCAATGATCTCCGGTCCCCCACCACCACCGCCCCGATCCCGCCGATGACCACCCTTTATCAGCGCGTGCGGCAGGTTTTTGCCGACGCGACGGCGCTCGCCGCCCAGCGCGGGCTGCTACCGGCGGCGGTGGAACCGGCGGAGGTGGCGCTGGACCGGCCCAAGCAAGCGGCCCACGGCGACCTGGCCACCAACTTGTTCTTTGGCCTGGCCAAGACCGCCCGCAGCAATCCGCGCGCCCTCGCCGAGCAGATGCTGCCGCTGGTGCGCGAGGCCGACGCAACCGGCCTGCTGGCCAGCCTGGAAGTGGCCGGCCCCGGCTTTGTGAACCTGCGCCTCGCGCCCGAGGGTTGGCGCAGCGCGGCCCGCGACGTGTTGGTCGCCGGCGAGCGCTACGGTCACAGCGACACCGGCCGCGGCGAGCGCGTGCTCTTGGAATTCGTCAGTGCCAATCCCACCGGGCCGATGCACGTGGGCCACGGCCGCGGCGCGGTACTGGGCGACGCCCTGGCGCGGATCCTGCGGGCGGCCGGTTATACCGTATCTACGGAATATTACATCAATAACGTGGGCAACCAGGTCGGCAAGCTGGGCGAGAGCGTCTGGCACTGGCTGCGCGACGAGGCCAAGCGCGCTGCGGCGTTGGCCACCTGGGGCAAGGGCGAGCCAGTGCCGTTCCCAGACGGATTTCCCCTGGGTTTCCCAGAAGATGGCTATCGCGGCGCCTACATCGCCCAGGCAGCGGAGCAACTGGCGCAGAACGACACGCTGCGGACGGTGTGCCAGAGCCAGAGCGACTGGACCGATCAGGCCAGCTGGGGCGCGGCCGAGCCTCGCAACCCCACCGGCCGCATGGACAACCGCGGCATCACCGTGGCGGCCTGGCAGCAAATGCTGGTGCGCATCCAAGACGACCTGAGCGCGCTAGACATCCGCTTCGACCGCTGGTTCAGCGAACGCCAGCTGCACGGCCTGGATCCCGACAGCCAGAACGCCGTGGCCGACTGCGCCAAGCGTCTGACCGCGGCCGACTGGGCCTTCGAGGACGCGGGCACGGTGGCCGCCGACGACGACGAAGGGGCGGCACCCGCCGAAGCAACCGGCAAGGCTGTGTTTTTCCGCGGGACCCGCGAGGACGTGCCCAAGCCGTTCCGCGACACCAAGGACCGCGTGATCCTGCGCGGCGACGGCCGGCCGACCTACTTTGCCGCGGATATCGCCTACCACGACGACAAGCTGGCCCGCGGTTTCGACCACATGATCAACATCCTGGGCGCCGATCACCACGGCTACGTGCCGCGCCTGAAGGGCGTGATCCACGCGCTGGGCGATCTGCGCCGCCGCGAGGGCGATCCCAAGGCCGACCGCTGGAGCGGCGATCGCCTGGAAGTGCTGCTTGTCCAGATGGTTGCGCTGCTCCGCGATGGCAAGCCGGTGCCGATGGGCAAGCGCTCCGGCGAGTTCGTGACCCTGCGCGACGTCATCGACGAAGTGACCACGCCCGGCAACCCGACCAGCGGGCGCGACGCGGTGCGCTTCGTGTTCCTGACCCGCAAGGCCGACGCCCAGCTCGACTTCGATCTCGAAGTGGTGCGCCGCTCGTCGATGGACAACCCGGTCTACTACGTGCAGTACGGCCACGCGCGGCTGGCGTCGACCTTGGCGCGGGCGGCGGCCGAGGGCAAGGCGCTGCGCCCCGACGCCAGCTTGGACGGCCTGACGCTGGACGATGAGCGCGATCTTTGCTTGATTCTTGCCGAGTTCCCCGAGGTGGTGGCGCGCGCTGCCCGCGGTCGCGAGCCGCACCAGCTGGCGTTCTACCTGATGGAAGTGTGCCGCGCCTTCCACGCCTACTACAGCCAGCACAAGCACGACGCCCGGGTGATCAGCGACGACGAGCAGGCGACCCAGAGCCGGCTGGCGCTGGTGGCGGCCATCAAGGGAGTGATTGCGGCCGGTTTGGGGCTGCTGGGCGTTGCCGCGCCGGAGCGCATGGCCGAACTGGAGGCCTGAGGTGAGCGACAAGGACCCCGGCCTGCCCACCCCCACGCCGAGCGAGCCGTCGTCGCTGTCGCGGCTGCGCGACTTCGACAAGGTGCGCGAGCGGATGGTGCTGCGCATCGAGGTGCGGCACGTGGTGCAGGTGGCGGTGCTGGTCGTGGGTCTGGCGGCGGCGGCCTTTGTCGGCGGCTGGGTGGCCGGGCGCAACGGCTGGCAGCCGACCTGGCTGAGCGGTCTGACCGCGGCGAGCACTGCGGAACCTAGCTCGCTCCCACCGGTTTTGCCTGACCCGGCGCTCGCAGTGGCGCCCACCGCACCGATTGCCCCGGCGGCTACGCCCACTGTCGCCGAGGCCGCCGCTCCGGGCGAGCA
>JACRCU010000158.1 GCA_016218865.1 Deltaproteobacteria bacterium
GCCAGTTCGCCCACCTCGTCGCGACCCAGCTCGGGCAGGCGGGCGTGGACTCCGTTCGCGTCCAGTTGCCGGACCGCCCGCGTCAGCCGCTTGACCGGATCGACCACGCTGCGGACCGACAAACCAGCGAAGATCAGAAACAATCCAACGAACGACACCCCCAGCCCCATCAGCCGCCGCTGCAGGGCAAAGGCGGGCGCCAGGGCGTCGCGCTCGGGCTGCAGCACGGCGATTCCCAGCGACAGGGTAGGAAGCGCAGAAAACGCCAGCACATTTTGCACACGCGCCTGGGTCACCGCCCGCGAGTCGCCGTGGCAGCCGTGGCAGCGACCGCGCAGGCCGCGCTGTTCGGCGATGGCCTGGGCGAGCACTTCGCCGTGATCCCCGGGCAGCGCCAAGCGATTCGGCGCCGTACTCGCGGCCACAACCCCGCGGGCGTCCACCAGATCGATAACGGCGTCGGCCTTGGCGTGGGCGCGCAGCAGCGGTCCCATAACGTCGCCGCGGTCCAGGGCCAGCAGCCCCGCCACAAAGTGGACCGACCCCGCGGGCGCATCCAGCTTGTGCACCACCGCCAACGCGGGCCGGGGCGGTTCGCCCACGTGCAGCACGCTCGACACCGCCAGCCCGTGGGCCTGGTGGTTGGCGCGGGACGCCAGCATGCGCAGCCGGAAGTCGCGGAGCGGCACACCCGTCGGCAGCGGCAGGTCGGCGACCGGTTCACCGCGCGCGTCGAGCAACACCGCGCCCTGGTTGTAGCTTCCGGCGGTCCGCTCCGAGGCCAGCGCCGCTGCCAGAGTAGCCGGCAAGGTGCCCTGGGCCGAGGCCAGCGCGCTCAACCGGTCCAGGTCGCGCATCAGCCGCGCCTCGACAAAGGCACCGACCGTGCGAGCCAGCTCCAGTCGCTCGCTCAGCAGCCGGTCGACGCTCTCCTCGACGGTGGCGGTCGACAACACCGCAATCGCACCGACGAAACTGGCGGCGCCCAGGGCCAAGAACAGCGCAGCCCGCGCGTACAGACTCGCTTGCCACTGGCGCGGACCCACTTCCGCAGTCGCCATGCCCGCTCCGCCGCGCAGCCCGCAGCCCCAGGGCGAACTGGACCGCGGGTGGCACTGCCCCACAAGGTAGCATGGGCGCTCCGCCGCCACGGTTGCCGGCGGTCCGGCTGCGTCACCCGCAGGTCATGGGGCGGCGGTCAATTGGCCTCGTAGCGGGCGATGATCCACGGCTCGGCCTCGGCATCGCGGATCAGCTGCCGCAGCGCCGGAGTCGCCAGCATCATCTGCTGGTAGTTGCCGGCGGTGCCGCTCAGGTCCACGCCATAGGTGCGGAAACGCAGGCAGATCGGCGCGTACATCGCATCGGCCACGGACAATTGCCCAAAGAGAAACGGCCCTTGTGCCCCGTAGCGCTCGCGACACTCGGTCCACAGCGCCACGATGCGGTCGATGTCGCCGCGGGTGGCCGGCGAGGGCGCCATCGGCGTCGAACGGCGCACGTTGCAGGTGAACTGGTTGCGCAACGCCGCGAAACTCGAGTGCATCTCGGCGCTGATCGAGCGGGCCATCGCGCGCGCCACCGGATCGGCCGGCCACAAGCCCGGATGCAGCTCGGCCAGGTACTCGCAGATGGCGAGCGAGTCCCACACCCGGACTTCGCCCGCGGCCGTGCGGTGCAAGAGCACGGGCACCTTGCCCGACGGCGACACGTCGCGGATGGCCTGTTCGTAGCCCGACTCGTAGAGGGCGACGACCCGCTCGCTGAAGGGCAGGCCGGCCTGCCGCAGCAGGAACCAGGGGCGCAGACTCCACGAGGAGTAGTTCTTGTTGCCCATCACCAAGGTGTAGGCGGGGGTGGCGTGGGCGGTGCTCATGGTGGTCCTGGTCCGGCGCGCGGACACTACTCGATCAAGCCTTCTAGATTGTCGAAGAATACCGCCCCCTGGTCCTTGGGGTACTCGCCAGGCAGCGGCGGGTGATTCTTCTTCAGCACGTAGACCACGTGGGTCACCTTGTCCAGGGTGCACACCATCTGCGCGCCGCCCGTCAGGGTCACCGGTTCGCGGGGCGGCAGGTCGGCGATGCGCACCTGGTAGCGGTGCCATTGGCTGTCGCCGCGAATGGCGATCGGATCCGAAAGCGGCAGCTCTACCCGCGGCGAGTGCCAGCACGGGTCCATTTGCTTGTGCGCCGCATCCAGGTAGCCGTTGTTCGGTGGCACGGTGTCCAGCGGCCGCGGCTCGACGAAGCAGCTCAGGATCAGGTGCAGGTCGTACGGCTCCTGGCTGCGCGCCCACAGCGACAGCCACTTGAAGTCGCTGGCGTGGGCTTCGGCCGGCAGGGCGTGCGACAGACTGATGTAGGCGTAGGGCTTGATGTCCTCGCAACCACAGGCGGTCTTGGTGCTGCAGCCGGCAAAGGTCGCGTGCTGGTCGACCATGGTGAAGTCGAGTTCCAGCGCGCGCGCCGGGCCGGCCCCTTCGCCCTTGGCCACCTTGGCGCCGCGGATCTTGGCCAAGGTGAGCGAACTGGGGAATTCCACAGCATTGCGGTCGGTGTTGACCTCGATGGACTCGCGGTTCTTGGGCTTGCCCAGGCGCTCGTAGCCGGCGAGCAGCTGCCGGCCGCCCGACTCCGGGGCCGCTTCGCTCACCAGTACCACCATCTTGGGTTTCACCGGCTTGGGCGGTGGCGGCGGCGGGGGCGGTGGCGGCGGCACAGGCGTGGCAATCGGCGTCGGCTCGTGGGGCAGTCCGGCCCCGGCGCGAGCTGCCGCCGGAGTAGACGACTCTGCATTGTCAGCAGGTTGCGCACCCTCGGCGGCACTGGGCTCAGGCTTGGGCGGCTCGCTGGGCGGGCGCGGCTGGCACGCCAGCATCGGCACCAGGAGCAAGGTGGCCACGACCAGTTGGGGCTGCGCGAGCCGGCCGGCCGCGCTTCGCAAAGACTTCATGGGCCATTCCCGGGGTCAAAGTTCGGGCTGCCGGGCCGGCCACCGCGGCTGTCCAGCCGGGGGATGCTACTCCCGCGTCCGCCGCCCCAGCAAGCGCAGTCGCCCACTGCCGAGATCGGTATGGAGTTTTCGCTACTTGCCCGGCCTCAGCTCGGTCACCAGCCGCTGGGCCCCGTAGATCTTGTCCAGCGCCAGCAGCAGCGCCTGACTGTGCACGGCCACCGCGCGATTGACGCTGGCATCGAAGCCGTACTCGCCGCCCAAGGACTGCAGGTTGCCGTCGAAGATGAGACCAACGATTTCAGCGTTCTTGTTGATGACCGGCGAGCCCGAGTTGCCGCCAATGATGTCGTTGCTGCTGCAAAAGTTGAACGGCGTGCCCAGGTCCAGGTTGGGCTTGGCTTTGAGCCAGCTGGCTGGCAGGGCAAAGGGGTCGCGGCCGGTCTCGCGCTCGAACGCGCCAGCGAAGGTCGTAAATGGCTTGATCTTCTTTCCGTTTTCCTCGTAACCCACCACCGCACCGTACGACAGGCGCAAGGTCGAGGTGGCGTCGGGGTAGTGGCTGGTGCCCAGCACCTCGAAGCGGGCCTTGGCGATTTGCTCCGCGGCCTTCTTCTGCACCGGCTCGATCTCTTCCTCCCACTTCTTGCGCCACAGGCGGCTGTCCGCGTCGACCAGACGCGCCAATTCGAGCATCGGATCCTTGTCGGCGACCACGGCCGCTTTGCCGCCCTGCCACAGCTTCTTGCGCAGCTCGGGATCGGCCAGCTTGCTGCCCTGTACCAGCCGCGTGGCCAGCTCGCGCGGCGACTCGGCGCCCAAGACCTTCTTGACAAAGGCGTCGTCGGCCCCCAGCTCTTCGCGCAGCTTGGTCAGGCTAAAGGTCAGCTTTTCGACCTCAAGGCCCGGGTAGATGGGCGCCTTGCTGAACAGGCGCTGCTGCAGCTGCGGCAGGTCGGTGTCGCGGTATTCCTCGAAGCGCTTGTCGTTGGGCCGGGTCAGCTCTTCGGTGCCCTGGACCAGCGTGCGGGCGTGGGCGAACAGCTTGCTCGAAAACCCAGCGCCCGACGCAACATAGCGCAGCTGCAGCCGGTACTTCTTCTGCTCGGCCACTGCCTTGGCCAGTTGCTCCCAGGCCGCGCCGTACTTCTGCTGGCGCGCCGGATCCTTGGCCACCTGGCTGCGCAGGGCGTTGTCCTCGGCCAGCTTGCTGGCAAAGAAGGCCTTGTCCAACAGCGCCGACCAGCGCCCGCGCAAGGCCTTGTACCCGTTCTCCACGCCGAACAGATCGTGGGTGGCGATGCGGCGTTCCTCGGCGCCGCGCTCCTGGAACTGGGTCAGCAGGCCCCGCAATTGCGCCAACGTCAGTAGCCGCTCGGGCAAGGCCACGTCGCGCTCGTACTCCAGCTCGGCCGCGGTCAGCTGCCGGTCGGTGCCGCCGGGGTGGCCCGAGACGAAGGTCAGCTCGCCCTCTTTGGCGCCGGCCGCCGACCACTTGAAGTAGTGCTCCAGTTTCGCGGGCTTGTCGCCCTGGTAGACCCGCAGGAACGACACGTCCAGGTCGTAGCGCGGAAACATGAAGTTGTCCGGATCGCCGCCAAAGAAGGCAATCGCCAGCTCCGGAGCAAAGACCAACCGCACGTCTTGGTAGCGCTGGTAACGATACAGGTGGTATTGGCCGCCGCCGTACAGGCTGACCACATCGCAGCGCAGGGCATCGCTGGCCTGACACTCCTTTTCGATCCGCGCCGTGGCGGCCTTCTGCGCCTCGGCATAAGCGGCGCCTTCCTTGCCCTTGGTGGCCGCGTTGACCTGCGCCGTCACATCGGCCATCGCGACCAGCTGGTTGATCTCCAGCTCGGGGCAGCGCACCTCGGCCTCCGGCGTGGCCGCGTAGAAGCCGGCTTTGACAATGTCTTTGTCCTTGGTCGACAGCTGCTGGATGCACGAGTGGGCGCAGTGGTGGTTGGTCATCACCAAGCCGGCGGCAGAGACGAAGCTGGCCGAACAACCGCCGGCAATGCGCGCCGAGCCCAGGCGCACCTGGTCCAGCCAAGCGCCACTCGGCTCGAAGCCGTAGGCCTTTTTGACGCGTTCCTTGGGGAAGTTGTCGAAGGTCCACATGCCTTCGTCGGCGTACCCCGCCTGTGCTGTAGCCAGGACAAGAATCGCCGCCCCGAACCGTAGTTGCGTGTGCATGTTGCCTCGTGGGCGGATGCCGTGGCCGAGCAGTTCCGCCGTCGGACGTGCCAGGACCGCGGCCGAGCCGCCTCGTCTTCCGACTCGCCCAGTGTATTTTAGCCTAATTTCGGCAGCAGAGAACGCCGCCCAGCAGCGGTCCCGACTTGACGACGTTGATGGCCTCGTCCAGGCCGCCGTTGTTGGTCGGACACGACCATGGCGCACCAAGGGCACTGCAGACGTTGTGGCTGAAGACATTCAGCGGTGCGCAGGTGGTGGCGTCCGGCGCCGAGCCCAGGTTGCCGCAGCCGAACAAGTCGTTGGTTCCGCTGCCGCATGCCCCGCCGCCGGGGCCGCTCTGCAGCGTCGCGAAGAACAAGGACGCCGAGCCCGAAGTGGTGGCGCCCGTGCAAGTACCGGTGGGCGAGGCATTCTTCACCTGCACGGCCGAAGCGCAGATGTGCCAGCCGGTCTGGCAAAGGTCGGCCGCGCTGCAGCCGGTGCCGTTCGGGTTGCTGCCGCTGTTGCCGCCGGCCAGGCTGCACTTGGGGGCGGTGGTCGACAGCAGACCGGCCACACTCCAGCCGCCCGAGCAACCGGCGATGTTGGGGTAGGTGGCGGCAGCGACGTAGCCTTCGCGGGTGCCATCGGCGCAGCCCTCGGGTTTGCAGGTCTTGCCGTCGCCGCTCAAGCCGGCCTTGCACGCGCAGCTGAACGAGCCCGCCGTGTTGGTGCAAGTGGCGTTGGCGTCGCAGCCGCCGTTGTTGGTGGCGCACTCGTTGATGTCGGTGCAGGTCTTGCCGTCGCCGCTGAAGCCGGTCTTGCAGGCGCAGCTGAACGATCCCGCCGAGTTGCTGCAGGTCGCGTTGGCGCTGCAGCCGCCGTTGTTGGTGGCGCACTCGTTGACGTCGGCGCAGGTCTTGCCGTCGCCGCTGTAGCCCGTCTTGCAGGTGCAGGTGAACGAACCCGCCGAGTTGGCGCAGGTGGCGTTGGCCGAGCAGCCGCCGTTGTTGGTGGCGCACTCGTTGATGTCGGTGCAGGTCTTGCCGTCGCCGCTGAAGCCGGCCTTGCAGGTGCAGGTGAACGACCCCGCGGTGTTGGCGCAGGTGGCGTTGGCCGAGCAGCCGCCGTTGTTGGTAGCGCACTCGTTGATGTCCGCGCAGGTTTTGCCGTCGCCGCTGTAGCCGGCCTTGCAGGTGCAGGTGAACGATCCCGCGGTGTTGGCGCAGGTGGCGTTGGCGCTGCAGCCGCCGTTGTTGGTAGCGCACTCGTTGATGTCGGTGCAGGTTTTGCCGTCGCCGCTGAAGCC
>JACRCU010000156.1 GCA_016218865.1 Deltaproteobacteria bacterium
CACCAAGTGGCGCGCTATTGGAGCGGCAGCGACCGCATCACCCAGCGCGCGCACATCGTCCATCGGCTGGACCGCGACACGTCCGGGCTGCTGGTCTTCGCCCGCACCGCCGAGATCGCCGCGGCGCTGAAGGACCAGTTTGCCGACCACAAGCCGGAGCGCGAGTATGTGGCGATTCTGGCAGGTGCTTTGCCCGACGACCGCGGCACTTTTCGCAGCTACCTGACCACCGGCGACGACCTGGACCAGTACTCGACCGACACACCCGGCGAGGGCAAGCTGGCGATCACCCACTACGAAGTGCGCCAGCGCCTGCGCGGGGCGACCTGTGTGAGGGTGCGGCTAGAAACCGGGCGCCGCAACCAGATTCGCGTGCACTTTTCTGAAGTTGGCCATCCAATCCTGGGCGACGTGCGCTACCGCAGCGAGCTGGCTCGCCACCCGCGCGGGCCCGCCAACCGGCTGGCGCTCCACGCCCTGACCTTGGGCTTCGTGCACCCCGTGACGCAAAAGCCCGTGCGCACGACGTCCGAGATTCCCCAGGAATTCGTAAGGTTTTTGGCCGAGATGGCCCTGCCGCCGCGTTAGCCTTGGCTGTTCGCAATCTCCAGCAACTTGGCGCATACTATCGCGCCCGTGCGCGACCACGGACTGAAGAAGCGCTGCAATTTCCTCCCTTCGCCTGCCGAGATTAGGAACCGACATGACCCCAGCAACTTCGCGTGCAACTTCGCGCCCCCTGGCCTTTGGCAACCCGGCCCCGAACCTGGACGGCAAGGTGATCCTGATCACCGGTGGCACGGGCACGTTTGGCCGGGCCATGGTCAGTCGCCTGCTCAGCGACTTCAACCCCAAGAAAGTCATCGTGTTTTCGCGCGACGAGCAGAAGCACTACCAGATGCAGCAAGAGGTCAAGGACGGCCGCCTGCGCTTCTTTGTGGGCGACATTCGCGACCGCGACCGCCTGATGCGGGCCTTCGAGTCGGTGGACATCGTGCTGCACGCCGCGGCGATGAAGCACGTGCCTCTGGCGGAATACAATCCACTGGAGGCGATTCGCACCAACATCGACGGCGCAGTCAACCTCATCGATGCGGCCCTGGAGCGCAACGTGCAGCAGGTGGTGGCCCTGTCGACCGACAAGGCGGTGGCGCCCGTGAATCTGTACGGCGCGACCAAGCTGTGCATGGAGAAACTGCTCATCGCGGCTAATAGTTACCGCGGCAAGCACCCGACCACTTTCTCGGTGGTGCGCTACGGCAACGTGGTGGGCAGCAAGGGCTCGGTGGTACCGCTGTGGGTCGAGCAGGCCAAGAAGGGCGAGCTGACCCTGACCGACCCCGCGATGACCCGCTTCTGGATCACCTTGACCGAAGCCGTGGATCTGGTGCTGCTGGCACTGCAGGCGGGCGTGGGCGGCGAAGTGTTCATCCCCAAGATCCCGGCGGCGGATCTGGCGACCCTGGCCACGGCCATGGCCGAGAAGGCCCACCACAAGGTCCTGGGGACCCGCCCCGGCGAGAAGCTGCACGAGGCGCTGATCCATGCCGACGAGTCGCCGCAAGTAATGGACTGTGGACGCTATTTCGTGATCGAGCCGACCTTCCCGTGGTGGGGCGCCAACCCGCACGCCGGCCAGCGCGTGCCCACGGGCTTCACCTTCACCAGCGCCAACGCGCCCGAGCGCCTGGACGTGCACCAGCTGCGGGCGACGCTGTCGGAACTCGGCTTTCCGATTCAGTAGTGGCGCGCCGCCCGGTCGATCAGTGCTGCAGCGAGAACTCGTCGATGAGCTTGCTGCCGTCGCCTGTAAACGCTTTGATCGTCGCTAGTTTGCCGGTAATCGTCAGCGTGGCCAGGTTGCCCTCGGTGCCGGACAGCGACACCACCGTCCACCAATCGGTGCCGGCGGCGTAGGGCGGCGCAAAAAAGGCCCCCACCACCACGTACTGCACCCCTTGGCCGGGCGCCGCCGGCTTGTTGCCCAGGATCGGCACGGTGCGTTCGTAGTCGTGGTCGTGGCCGGAAAACACCAAGTCGACTCCATACTTCTCGAACACTGGCACCCAGTACTGCTGCAGCCGGGCCGTGGAGCCGTGCACCGGGCAGGCGCTGTAGGCCGAGTGGTGCATGGTCGCCACGATCCACTCGACGCCCGGATTGGTCGACGCGGCCTGCAGGTCGGCCTCGAGCCAGGGGACTTGGTCGGCCACGGCTTGGTCGCTGTTCGCATCCAGGCCGACGCAATGGGCGTTGCCGATGGTCAGCGCCCAGGCGTGCTCGTGGTAGGCCGCGGGCAGGCCTGGCATCACCGGCAGGGCAAACTGCGCGTAGTAGTAGTCCGAGAAAATCTCGTGATTTCCCTGGACGGGCATCAGGGGGCGATCGTACAGGATCGGCTGCATGGTGCTGAACCAGTCGTTCCACTCGTCTTGGGTGCCGCTGGGGTTCATGTCGCCGTTGAAGAACCACGCCAGCGCGGGAATCTTGCTGAAGTACGGCATGTTGGCCGCGATGCTCGGCAGTCCGCTGCGGCTGTCGCCAGCGAGCACGAAGTGCATGGGCGTCGACGCACCCGGCGGGGGCGCCGTGCGGAAGTGCACGGGCGGGCTCAAGTCGGCGCCGGAGATCTGACCGGACGGGCCGTCCAGGCTCTGCCAGGTACCGGCCCGCGCCACGTAGTCGGTGTC
>JACRCU010000020.1 GCA_016218865.1 Deltaproteobacteria bacterium
AAGGCCTGCAGCCGCCGGCGCTAGGTGTGGGGCCCGACGGGCGAATTCTGCCAGCGATTCCCGGGATGTTGGCGCAACTCCAGGCCGCGGATGGCCGCACGGTGGCGTTGCACCTGTTCTCGACGCTGGATCCGCACGCCACCCGCAAGGCTTCGCGCACGTGCGGCGACTGTCACCGCCAGCCGCGGGCGCTGGGCCTGGGCCAGGGGCAGCTGGACGTCGACGCGCAACCGCCGAAATTCACGCCGCTCGTTGCGCAGCCGGGCGCCGCGGGGCGCGCTTCGGACGGTTGGACGGCCCTGAGCGATGCCGAGCCGGGGCGCAGCTCGCAGCCGGGGGCGCGCTCGCTGAATGCCAAGGAAATACAATCGGTTGTGGAGGTCGGCCGCTGTCTGGGCTGCCACGACGCGCGCGAGGAAGTGATCTTCGGTGACTTCGGCAAGGCCCGCGAGCGCCTGCAGCAGCCGGGGAATCGCTGCCGCGGTGCGCCGTAGCTTCGCCTATTTTTTGCTGATCTCGCCGCGGCGCAGCTGGCGGTACATGTCCAGCGACTCGCGCAGGATGTTCAGCGCGTCGGCGGGGCCCAAGAAGTTCTCGACGACGACCTGCTTGTTCTCCAGGACCTTGTAGTCCTCGAAAAACCGCTTGATTTGCCGCAGCGTGTGACCCGGCAGCTGGCCGTGGTCGGTGTAGTCGACGAAGGCCGGGTCGTGGACGCTGACGGCGATGATCTTGTCGTCGATGCCCTTGTCGTCGCGCATCCGCATCACGCCGATCGCCCGCGCCATCACGATGGTCAGCGGGTACACGGGCTCCTGGCCAAGCACGAGCACGTCGAGCGCGTCGCCGTCGTCGCAGAACGTGCGCGGAATGAAGCCGTAGTTCGACGGGTAGTACACCGCGCTGTGCAGCAGGCGGTCCAGGCGCAAAAAGCCGGTCTCCTTGTCGATCTCGTACTTGTTCGAGCTGCCCTTGGGCACTTCGATGACCACGGGGAAGGCGGTTTCGATTACGGTTTCGTCGATGTAGATGTCGTGCCAGGCGTGCATGGGGAAGCTTTGGGCGCGCCGGGGATTGGCGCAGCGGGCGAACGATACAAGTCACCGCAGGGCCGTGCAAGTTGGGGGCGGGCGGGCGGCGGGCTGGTGTCAGGTATTTCCCATTACCCGCTAGCGCCAAGTCTAGTTGCTGCTGCGGTTATTCGAGATCGCGCCGATCGCGGCTGCCACCACAAGTGCGAGCACTGTCGCGGTCAGCAAGCCGGCGGGCAGGGCGGCGAACCACGACCAGCCGCGGTGGCGCGCGAGGTACCAGGCCAGGGCTGGGCTGGCGGACCAGAAGGTGAGGTTGGCGGCGAGGTCGCTGAGGCGCATGGAGTTCCGTGGTGTCGGGGATTTCCTTTTAGCAGATAGCGGGCCCCTGTCTACTTGGCGAAGGCGAAGAGAACCTGCGACCTGCAGGCTGCAGCGGGGATTCGGGGGAAATCAGAGGTGGTTTTCGACCGGGATCCACGGCGGGGCACGAGACCCCAACCTACGGATCTTGGTCATTGCGTTGATATCTTGTCGTGAACGGGCAAAGAGTCCCGGACCGCCGCAAAGTGGCGTGGGTCGGTCAGGGCTTCCAGGTCCGAATCTTGACCGAGCGACTAGAGGTGTCGTTCAGCCTGTACTCGAAAGCCGCCGACCAAGCCCCGTCCAATGACCGAGTCGGCGTGGTGAGGCCGCGCCACGCGAGTGCGGTTGAGGGCGCGGATCCCTCTGCGGCGTCCGTGGTGCTGGCATGGTTGTCCACCAAGAACGACGCAGCGTTCAACTTTCCACCCTCGACCCGCCAAGCGTTCAAGTTGCTGTCTGTTCCTGCCGTAGTCGAGTAGTTCAGGTCCGTGACCAGCCAGCCGCTGGCTGTTGGGGCCACGCGGGCGGCGGTCAGGCCGAAGCGACAATCGGACGAGAACGACACAGTCTCCACGTTAATGGACGAGGTCACCCCAGCTGCCGTTCGGGTGACAAGGTCGACACGGCCTTGCGTGTTCTTCCGCGTAACCAGCACGACAGCCAAAGTGCCCGCATCATCCACGGCGGCGTCGAGGCTGCAGACGGCGGTGGCACCGTTGAACACTGCTGTCACTGTCGCGTCCGAAGTTGCCCAGCCATCTGCAGCGGCCTTGCTACCGTCGGACGCGGCGAAGTATCCCCAAAGACCACGCTTTGTTCCATCCTCGGTGACGGCAAGCGCGAGGTACCTCTTGCTGGCGTCAGCAACAGTAGTGCCGAAGTCCACCAACACAGGCGCCACATTTGGAATCGCAACGCCAGGGCCAAATGACGAGGCGTTTGGCATGCTTGACCCCGTGCCCACGTTCAGAAAGATCGATTTCGTCCATGCCTTCAGACTTGACCCTTCGGTCCGCAACGAGAGGAAGCTGCGCACTGCGGGGTCGCTGCTGGCCTGCCCGGTTCCGTCGAGGGGCGCAACGCCAGAAGTCAGAAAGAGCGGGCCGAAGCCGTCTTGCATTCCGCATATTTCACCGGCAGCCGTCACCGAGCCCTGCGCCGATGCTCCGTCCAACCGTGCAATGCGCCAGACGCCTCCTTCTCCGGCACCAAGCAAACACTGCTTCGGCGCTGTTGGTTGTGCAGGGTCGCTCTCGAGCCAGGAGAGCCACCATCGCGTCTTTGATTTCGGATCCGGTGCTATCGTCGGAAACGCCTGACACACCGTCGCACTGCCGTTCCACAGGCTCGCCTGCGGCAGGTTCACCGTGGTCGGCGGGTCCTTGCTGCCCGCGGCCTTGACCTGCGGATCCAGCGCCATTGCCCGCAGTTGCGAGCCCTGGGTGATGTTCCACGCCCCGCCGACCACGGTCGCGCAGCTCTGGCTCTGCCACGCCAGCCAGGTGCGCTGTGTCGTGCCGGTCGCATCCAAGTCGTGCCGGCCCAGGGCCGCGTTGGTCGGGTTCGGGTCGGCCAGCGAGGTCTTGACCAGCTCGAAGGCCTGGCCCTTCTCGGTCAAACAGGCCTTGGCCGTGGCGTCGCAGGCGTGTCCGTATGCGCAGTTGTCGACGTACAGGCAGCCCTTGGTGAGGTCGCACTGGTTGTCGGTGCAGGGCAGGCCGTCGTCGCACTGGCTGACTTGGGGCTGGTGCTGGCAGCCGCCGCCGGCACAAATGTCCAGCGTGCAGGCGACGTTGTCGGTCGCGCAGGGCTGGGTGTTGGCGGTGTGCTGGCACTTGCCGGCGGCGCACTTGTCGTCGGTGCAGACCTGGTTGTCGGTGGCGCAGGGCGCGTTGTCGGCCAAGAGCGTCCACTTTTCCTGCGTGAGCGCGGAGTTGCACCAGGAGCAGCCGCCCTGCGTGGTCTCGCCGTCGCTGTGGCAGGTGTTGTCGATCAAGCAGTTGCCGCCGGTGATGGGGGCGACGCAGGCACCCTTGCTGCAGGCGTCGGCGGTGCAGGCGAGGTCGTCGAGCTTGCAGGGCGCGCCGTCGCTCATCGGCGGATTGCTGCAGCCGGCCTTGGCGTCGCAGAGATCGGCGGTGCAGGCGTTGCCGTCGGGGCAGGCCGTGTCTTGAGCGGTGTGCTGGCAGCCCTTCTGCGGGTCGCAGGTGTCCAGGGTGCACTTCACTTGGTCGTCGCACAGGGTGTCGGTCGGCTTGCCGGTGGTGCTGCAATTGCTTTTGCCGTCGCAGACTTCCACGGTGCAGGCCACGCCGTCGCCCTCGCAGACCACGGTGACGTCTTTGGGCACCGCCACGCAGCCCTGGGCCGCGTCGCACACGCCGGTGGTACACGGGCCGTCTTTGCCGGTGCAGGCGGAATTCTGTAGCTCGTGCAGGCAGGTGCCGCTGCCGTCGCAGTGGTCGCTGGTGCAGTCGACGCCGTCGGTGGGGCAGGTAGCCGCGGCGGGCAGGTCGCTCCAGGCGGTCTGGCTGAGCGACGGCTCGCAGGCCTGGCAGGGGTTCTTGGGGTTCAGATCCTTGGCGGCCACGCAGGCGTCGTCCGCGGCGATGAGGCACGAGTTGGGGTTGGCGCCCTTGTTCTCGCAGGTGCCGGCCTTGCACTGGCCCAGCAGGCAGGGCTTGCCTGGGCTGCAGGCGGCACCGTCGCCGAGTTCGGTGAACTGCTTGGGATCCTTGCCGGGATCGCAGACTTGGCAGGTGAGCTCGGCGGTCTTGGGCTCGCCGGCGGCCATGCAGCGCGGCTTGCCGCCGTCTTGGACCAGGCAGGCGTCGGCCTTGAGGGCGGAAGAGTCGCAACCGCCCTTGCCGTCGCAGGAATCCACGGTGCAGTCCAGGTCGTCCTGGCACGCGGTGCCGGCCTTGGCGGGCGACCAGTCGGTCTTGCTGGCGGCGGGGTCGCAGACCAGGCAGGGGTTGTCGGGCTTGGCGGTGCCGGGGGCCACGCAAGCGCTGGCAATCAGGCAGCCTTTGTCGTTGGGAACGGCTTGGCAGGTCTTGCCGCTGCACAGGTCGTCGGTGCAGTCCTTGTCGTCGGCGGTGCAGGTGGTGTCCTTGGGCGCGTCCGACCATTGGCTCTGACTTGTCGCGGGGTTGCAGACCTGGCAGGGGTTGCCGGCGCTGGCCTCGCCGCTCGCCTGGCACGCCCCGCCGATGCGGCACTCGTCCTTGGCGATGGCGTCGTGGTTGCAGGTCTTGCCCTTGCACGCGTCGACGGTGCAGCTGACCTTGTCGTCTGCGCACGGGGCGCCGTCGCTGGCGGCGGACCAGTCGGTTTGGCTGGCTTTGGGGTCGCAGACTTGGCAGGCGCCGTCGGCCGCGTCGCTGTCGTTGGGGTCGCCGGACTTCTTGCAGGCGCCGCCAATCAAGCACTTGTCGCTGTCGATGACCTTGGCGGCCTCGCACTTGCCGTCGGCGGTGCACGCGCCGTGCTGGCAGTCCAGGGCGTCGCCGTCGTCGCAACTGTCGCCCGCGGCCTTGTTGACGAGTTTGCAGGTCTTGGCCACGCAGTCGGCGGCCTGGCACGCGCCCACCTCGCCGGGCTTCCAGTTGCCGTTCTTCAGCGCGTCTTGGCATTCGCTGGCGGCGGTGCAGGCGTAGGCGTTCTGCGGCACGCACTTGCCCTGGATGCAGTCGTAACCGGCCGGGCAGTCCGCTTTGGCGGTGCACGCCGAGGTGGCCGACACGGGCGAACATGCCGCGACGCCGGCCAGCAGCAGCCAAGTCGCCGCGGCAAGGACCAGGGAGGGCATCGCACTGTAAGTACTGTGAATTCGGTCACGCCAGCCCAAAGCTGCCTCGCTCGGGGCGCAAATTGCAGCGCGCCCCGCCAACGCCATAGCGTAGCAACAGGGCCCATCCAAGCAAGTTTTGGCGGGATTGGCGCTCGGTCCCGGCGCACGGCGCGGGGTGCGACTCAGCCGTTGTTGCGTTTGCGGCGGCGGCGGCTGCGCTTGCGGTCGCCACCACCGCTGGGTCCGGCGATGGTCTCGCCCTGGACGGTCAGCGTGATGGTCAGCGCGCCGGTCGCCTTCTTGGTGCGCAGCTCGCGGAGCGCGTCGGCCGCCAGCGCCAGGATCAGCTCGGCCGCGGTCTCGGCGCCGCCGCGGCGGTTCAGGGCCACGCTCAACTTGGCGGGCTCACCTTCGGACGGGCCGTCGTCTTCGTCGTCGTCGCACTCGTCGTCGCCGTCGCCCTCGTCGTCGTCGTCGTCGGCCGCGCTGGGTGGCGGCGGATCGGGCTGCTTGCGCAACGCGTTGAGTTCAGCCATTTCCTCGGCCTCTAGCTCCTCGCGGGTCACGGCGGGCACCTTGCCGAACAGCACGTGGAAGCGGGGCGGCGGCAGCCCGGTGGTCTCGCACACCCGCGACCACAGGCGCTGCAGGGTCTTTTCGCGCAGGACCTGCAGGAAGCCGGCGATGGTGCCGTCGGGCGCCATGGCGTTTTCCAGGGCGGTGTGGGCGTCGTCCAGGGCCTTGGTGGTCAGGGCGTCGACCGCGCTGACGGTGGCGTCGCGGCGCGCCTGCGAAAACCGCTGGTGGCCGTCGATGAGCTGGCCGCGGGCGATCGCGTAGCCGCTCCACAGCACCTTGGCATAGGTGCGCAAGTACGGATTCTGGTGGTAGCTGAACTTGAGCAGACCGTCGGCATCGCCGGTGCCGGCGCCAGAGGACTTGCTGGTGGGCAGGCCTGCCAGCGACCGCTCCAGGAACAGCAATTCCTCTTTGGCGAGCTGGGGTTGATTCGGATTCTTGGACATCGATGGCACTCCATAAGGACTCGATCAGCGTGGCACTTTTGCGGCCTTTCCGACCCCGAGTTCGGCGCGGCGAGTCGCTGTCGGCGCTCGCTTGCGCCCCACCTGGCAAAGAGAGACTTGAAAGGACTCCAAGGGCTGAACGAGTGTGCGGTCGTTGGTCGAGCCTTTTGCCGGCGGCGCGCGCAGGCACGGATGGGCGTTGGCTGCCGGTCGCGCCGGATGCGACCAGGGCGCAGGGACTCTACAAGCTCGCGGTGCGGCGGGCAAGCCAAGCGCGTAACCGCGCCGCGGTGGTGGGATTTCTCTACTGACCTACATGACAATCGAGTGACGCCCCGCGGCCCCGCCCCGCGCAGAATGCCGC
>JACRCU010000155.1 GCA_016218865.1 Deltaproteobacteria bacterium
AGTGCCCATGTAGCCGTCGGTCGCGCCGCTCTTGGTCCACGGGCCCGGCGGATAGCCGTTGCCCTTGGCGTTGACCACGTACAGGGTCTTGTTGTCTGCCGAGATCGCCAGCGCCGACGGGTACCAGCCCGTGGGGATGGTGCCGACCACGGCCTTGCTGGCGGCGTCGACCACGATGACTTCGTTGCTCATCGCGCACACCACGTAGATGCGCTTGCCGTCGGGCGAAACCCGCACAAAGCCAGGGTCGCGCCCTTGCGGCGCCATGCCGGCCACCTTGGCGAAGTTGAGCGGAATTTCTGCGACCTTGGCCAGGGTCTTGGCGTCGATGGCCACCAGCAGATCGCCCTCGACGGCGGTGGCGTACACGGTCTGGCCGTTGGGGCTCAAGGCGATGCCCTGGCCGTTCCAGCCGAGCTTGACGGTCTGCTCGTCGCCGGGCGCCGCCATGCTGCCCAGGTCGATGCGCTGCACCCGCCCGCCGCGCCAACCCACAGAAAACGCGGTCTTGCCGTCGGGCGCCACCACCAGATCGTAGGGCGCGTCGCCCAGCTGGGCGGTGGCGTCGTGCTCGCCGGTGGCCGTGTTCATGCGCCACAGCTGCGGGTGCAGCTTGTCGTCGCTGCCCTTGGCCAAGTCCACAAGACCGTACAGGTACTTGCCGTCGGGCGAGGCCGCGATGCCAAAGAAGCCCCGGTCGGTCGTGTACTCGAAGTCCTTGCCCAGCTTGCCGTCCGCGTCGATCTCCATCCGCCATGCCGACTGCCGCGGGCCGCCCGAGGCGTAAAGGAACTTGCCGTCGGCCGAGATCGACAACCAGCGATAGATGAACGGCTTCTTGACCGTCTGAATGATCTTCTTGCTGGCGAGATCGACCACTTGGATGGCTTTGGCGTGGCCGCCGTTTGCCACGTAGGCCACCTTGCCGCTCGGGTGCAGAGTCAGACCTTGCGGAAAGTCGCCCAGGAAAATCTCCTCGCCGGCCGGCGTGAGCCAGCGGCCGTTCGGCAGCACGTAGACTTTCTGTCCGGGCGGCGCGCCCTTCCACTCGGCCGCCGGAGCCGAGGTCGGGATGGCGAAGCGCGGCGGCACCGTGGGCAGGGCTTCTGCAACCTGCTTTGGATACACGCCGAACGTGTCGACCGGCGCGTCCGGTGCGGCCGTGCTGTCGTCCGCCGCCGCTGCCTCGTCTGCGGCGGTAGCATCGGCCGGCGCGCCGGTGGCCGAGGCGGTGTCGGCTAGCCCGGCAACCTGGCTGTCCTGGCTGGTTTCGGCGGCGGCATCGGCAGCTGCGGTCTTGGCTGGCGCCGACTCACTGCTGCAATGGCCCAAAAGGGCGGCCGTGGCCGCCGCCAACGCGATGCGCACAAGTCCTTGCTGCATGACGGCTTCTGTTGGGGCCCGCGGCTGGGCCGGACTGCGATTCTGCTGTGTTTGACGGCGCTGCGCAATCGAAGTGTGCACCGCAGGCCCCGGCCGCCTACCGCCAGCGCCGGGGGCGTCCTGCGCCGGAGCCCTGGCGGCCGGCCGGCGGCATCGCTATTCTGCCGCGCGGCGGCGTTGGCGCCCGGGACAACACTGTGCAGGACCAGTCACGCGAAAAGTGGATCTACGCGGCAGGTCTGGCCGCGACGATCGCCCACGTGGGCTACGCCGTCGCCCAGGGGCCGCAGCCGATCGGCGAGCGACCGCTGGCCAGCCCTGCGGTTTGGGCCGCGAACTACTTGGGATTCTGGGCGCTCATTTGGCTGCTGGCGACGCTCGCCTGCACTCCGGCGCGGCTGTGGCTCGGGGCAACCTGGCCGTCGCGCTGGCGGCGCACCCTGGGCCTCACGGCGGCCGGGCTGGCGGTGGTCCATGTGGCCACCTGGCAGATCGGCGAGCACGGCCTGAACCTGCCGGCCGGTCTGGGCAAGATCGCCGAAACACCGTGGCTGATGCTGGGTTCCTTGGCGTTGCTGACTTTGCTGGTGCTGGCCGCCACCTCGCCGGCCGCGGCCGTCAAGCGCCTGGGGGCCGCGCGCTGGAAGAAGCTGCATCGGCTGGTGTATGTCGGCGCCCTCTTGGTCATCGGTCACTACGCCGCCCGCGCCACCGCCGACCCGCAACACTGGATTGGTTTTGGCCTGGTTCTGGCCCTTTTGTTGGGCGCGCGCCGGGGCCGCCCTGCGGATCGGTGACGCCAGACTGCCTGCAAGTCCTGGCATGCGAAGCTCAGAACGGCTAGACTCCCGCGCCTTGCCGTGCCGTGGCGCACGCGCCGGACCCGACCGCCCATGCCGCAGACCTCGACCGACATGCCTGCCCCCGCCCGTTGGCTCGACGGGTTTGGCCGGGCCGCACAGCAGGTGGCGCGCGGTCCGCGCTGGCCCGAGCGGCAGACCCTGGTCAGCCTGCACGACGTGTCGCCCGCCCACGACGAGGTGGTGTTCCGCTCGATCGAGCACCTGCGCAGCAAGGGCGTCGACGCGCTGACGCTGCTGGTGGTGCCGGACTACCACATGCGCGCCGACCTGCGCCACCACCGCGACTTCTGCAAGCGGCTCAAGCGCGCGCTGGGGCCGCGCGACGAGGTGGCGCTGCACGGTTTCTACCACTTGGCCGATCGCGCGCCTGCCACGGCAGCAGCCAAGCTGGCGGCGGCGACGCTCACCGCGGGCGAGGGCGAGTTCCAGGCCCTGGACTACCCTGCGGCCTTGCAGCGCATCCAGCAGGGGCTGCACGTCATTGAAGAAACGCTCGATCTTCGGCCACAGGGCTTCGTCGCCCCGGCCTGGCTGCAGAACGATGCCGTGGTGCGGGCAGTGCGCGCCGCCGGGCTGCAGTGGTGCGAAGATCACCTGTTGGTCTGCGACGTTCAAAGCGGTCAGCAAATCCTGGCGCCGGCGCTGAGCATGGCGTCGCGCGACCCCGTGCGCCGGCTGGGTTCGGTGGCCACCGCGAGCCTGGGATCGGCGCTGTTGCCGGCCCTGCGCACGGTGCGGCTGGCCGTGCATCCTGGCGACTATGCTCATCAACCTTTGGTGGCCGCCCTGGACGGCGTGCTCGACCGCTGGCTGGTTCACCACCCCCCTGTGACCCTGCGCGAGATTTGGCCATGCACATCGGCATCCTGACAGACTATCCCGTCGCCACTTTTGCCAACGGTCCCGCGCTGGCGACCCAGGCGCTCAAGCGCTACCTGGAAGGGCGCGGTCACAAGGTCACCATCGTCGGCCCACAGCCCGGACCCGACGATCCGGCGGCGCAGCCCGGCTCGGTCCTGCTCGGTTCGGTGCGCTTCCGCGCCCACCCCGGCGTGCAGATTCCGTTCCCCTGGCCGCTGTCGGCCTTTGACAACTCGCCGAAATTCGATGTGATTCACTCGCACAGCAACAGCCTGCTGATGCACTGGGCGCCGATGATGCGGCAGCTGCACGGCGTACCCTGTGTGGGCACCAACACCATCTATCTGCCGGCGTTTGCTCAGCATCTGCTGCCCAACAAGCTCTACGCCATCGAGACGGTCCGCTCGGTGTGGTCGGGCCTGTCGGACGGCATCGAGCGCAAATTCGCCAACTGTTACAACGCGGGCGACGGCCTGATCGTCCAGTGCCTGGCCCTGGCCAACTACTGGCAAAGCAAAGGGACCCTCACGGTGCCGCTGCACGTCATCCCGCGGCCGATCGATGTGGTGATGTTCGACCGGACGCTGGGCGCGGATCCGTACAAGCCCAACTTCCCGCGCGGCAAGCGCCTCATCACCGTCGGCCGCCACGCCCGCGAGAAAGACATCGACAAGGTGCTCAAGGCGTTTGCCCAGCACGTGCTGCCCGCCCATCCCGAGGCCTCGCTCACGCTGGTCGGCGACGGTCAGGAGCACAAGGCACTGCAGAACTTGGCGGACTCGCTGGGGATTGCCCACCGCTGCGACTTCGTCGGCGAGCGCCCGCACAAGGATCTGCGCGACTTCTACGGCCACGCCGACGTGTTTGCCTACGCCAGCCTCAGCGAGACCTACGGCCAGGTCATCAGCGAGGCGCTGTGGTGCGGTGCGCCGGTGGTGGCGATCGACGACGCGATGGGCGTCGCCTTCCAGTGCCAGACCGGCCACGACAGCTTCCTGGTGGCGCCCGGCGCGGGCGAGATTCCGGCACTGGGCAGCAAGATCAATGAGCTGCTGAGCAACGACAGCCTGCGCGGCGAATTCAGCCGCAATGCCGCCGCGCGGGCCCGTACCCGGGTGGCGCCCGACGTGGTGTATGCGCAGTACGAGGCCGCCTACCAGAGCGCCATCGACCACCTGGCGGCCCACCCGCCCAAGCCGCGGTCCAGCCAGGGCATTGGCGACAACTGGAAGCTCTACAGCAACCACGTGTGGCCGTGGCTGTGGCAGCACTCGGCGCTGTGCTCGGTGGGGGCGTTTCGCGGCGGCGACAGCTATCAGGTGCCCCGCCACTTCCGCATCGACGCCATGCCCGACGGCGCTTCACCCGGGGCCACCAAGCCGAATTCGTAGAATTCGACCGAGGATGCGCGCATGCCCAACCTGCCCATCCCGCCGCTGGGCCACGTGGTCTGGCTCGCCGGCCGGCTGCCCGATCTGGCCTGGCTGGCGGTCAAGATGGCCTTGGACGTTGGGCAGTTGCCGCGGGTGGTGCTGTGGAGCCTGCCGGGTCAGCTGCGCCGCGACCGCCGGGTAGAGGCCCTGCTGGACACCGGCAAGGTCGAGCTGGGTGACCTGAGCGAGCCTGGCGACGACCAGCTGGATGCGGCGACGGGTGCCGGCACGAGGGCGCGGCTGCTGCGCCTGGACAGCATTCTGCAACTACCGGCGGCGCGGGCGGATCTGGCGCGGCTACGGCTGCTGTGGGGCCACGGCGGGCTGTACCTGGATGCGGATGCGCTGACCCTGGCCAACCTGGATTTGCTGAGAGTTCATCCCGGGTTTTGTGGCCTGGAGCGGGTCGCACTGCCCGCCGACCTGTACCAGAGCAAGAATCCGCTGCGCTGGGCCAAAGCCGGGGCGCTGCTCGCAGCCCGCCATGCGGTGGCCCAGAGCGCCGGCGCTGGCGAGCGCTTTGCCAAGCTGGAGCAGCACTTTGCCCTGGCGTGCAACAACGCCGTGCTGGGGGCGCGGCCGCGGCATCCCTTCGTCGCCGAGCTGCTGCGGCGCATCGCCGCGATGGACGACAGCCGAGCCCAGCGCTTGTACGAGCTGGGGCCGCGCCTGCTGGAGGCGGCCACCGGCAACGCCAGCGGTCCGGACTGGCAGGTGCTGCCGCCCGAGGTCTGCTATCCGCTGGCGCCGGAAGTGTGCGCCGACTACATCCACGCCGATCCGCAGCAAAAGCTTGGTGCTACGCCGCATCCGCGCGCAGTCGTGGCTCACCTGTACGATTCGGTGTTGGCGCGGCGCATCGGCAAGCGCCCGGACCTGGCCTGGCTGGGCGCCCACCGCCACACCACGCTTTTGGGGCGAATGACGGCGCCGTGGCTCGACGAGCTGGCGAACTACGAGTAGAAGGGGTTCGCGCCGGTGCTGTGGTCGGTGACGTCGATGATCTCGCCGATGTCGGGGAACTTCTCGCGCAGCTTGGTCTCGATGCCGAACTTCAGCGTCGCCGAGCTGGCCGAGCAGCCGTGGCAGCCGCCGCCGAAGCGCAAGTGCACGTTGGTGTCGACGGTCTCGACCAGCTCGCACACGCCACCGTGGCCGGCCAAGCCGGGGTTGATCTCGGTGTCGATGACCCACTGCACCCGATCGTGGAGCGGCGCGTCGGCGCTGGGACCGGTGGCGTTGGGGTTGTCGAAGTGGAAGCCCGAGAAATCGGCGGTCTCGACGTAGTCGATGGTGCCCTCGCGGAAGCGCTCCATGGACTTCTGGTCGATGTACACGGTCAGGCCGTCGGCCACCAGCGTCTCGTCGTCGTCGCGTTTCTCGGTCTCGAAGTCGAGGTCGTAGAAGAAGCCGTCGGGCCCGCCCACATCGACGATGACCCGCAGCCCGTAGCCGGCCGGCTGCTGCTTGTCGCCCATTTCGCGCACTTTGCGCACGGCGGCGCTGGTGATCTGCATCCGAAACCCCATTGGCGGTCGACCGCCCGTAGCCCATCCTAGGCGCGGCCACCGCTCTGTCAATAGCGGACTGAATAAGTCCGCTTTCTTGTTGGCGCCCGCCGTCAGCGCGCGCTGGTGTCGCCCACCACCACTTGCCCCACGAAGTGCACCAACACTTCCAGGCGCTGCCCCACCGCGCTCACCTGCTGCAGCTCCAGCAGGTCCGTCTCGACGCGCACCGGCAGGCGCACGCCGCCCACCTGTACACCCTGGCCCAGCGAGGCCAGCGCCCGCTGCGCGTCGGCATCGATCTTCTCTTTCTTGATCGACAGCTTGCTGGCCACGGTCCTGACCAGGTCCGACCGCTTCAGGCTCGCGACCCAGTCGACCAGCGCGTCGTCGCTCTGCAGGTCCAGCTGCAGGTCGTCCATGCGCACGCCGGTCGCGTCGACCTTGGGCACGCCCCACAGCAGCACTTCGCCGCGCACGCGCCGCTCGATGGGAATGAACAGAAACGAGTCGCGTACTTGCCCGTCGATGGCGGCGCGCACCAGCAGGTTGCCGCGGCTGGTGCTCAGCTTGACCTTGCCCACCTGCAGCCAGCCCTGCGGGGTGTCGATGCGGCCCATGGCGCTCACCGCGCTCTGGACCTGCGCTTCGATGACCTCGATGCCGGTCGCCATCGGCAGCCACAGCGCGGTCTTGGGTTGCTCCAGGTGCGGCACCACGCCGATGGCCAGCCGCCCCTGGCCCAGCGCCTCTTGCGCCGTACACGGACGCTCGACCGTGGGCAGGGCCTGCACCGCGGCGCCGATGCGCAAGGCCGTGGGATCGATGCCGGGTTGCGCCAACCACGCCTGCTGCGGCCGCAGCTTGAGGCAGCCGGCCTGACCCAGATCGATCGGCTTGCGGATGCTCGCCTGCACCGGCGCCAGCGCGTCCGGCGTAGGCACGCTCAAGCCTTGAATTCGCCGGGTCAAGTCCTCGGACGCCACCTGCTGCAGCCGCCCCGCCACGGCGTCCAGCAGCGTCTGCAGCGGCCCGCCCAGGGCGGTGCGGTCGATCAGCACGCGCGCATCGGCATCTTTGAGC
>JACRCU010000160.1 GCA_016218865.1 Deltaproteobacteria bacterium
ACCTCGCTCTCCAGGATCTTCTGCGCGCGCGGCAGATCGCCAGCCTGCAGCCAGACTTCCACGACCTCCAAGGGCTTCAGCAGCTTGTCGGCCACCGCCTTCTGGGCCTCCTGGTCGGCCCGCTCGGACGAGCCTGTCATGGCCAGGGTGACCACGTGCAGCATCGCCGCGTCGCGGTCGGTCGGAGCCTTCTTGCGGACGGCCTCGATGATCGGCAACGCCATGTTCGGCTGACGATTCTGCAGGTACAGCTGCGCCTGCAGCAGCGCCATGCGGTCGCCGTCGGGGGCGTTCTTGAGCGGCTCCAGCGCGGCAATCGCCTCGGGCACCCGGCCGTTCTGCCGCAGCAAGTCGGCGCGCAGCAAGGCGATGTTGTGGCTGTCGGGCAGCGCGGCAAATGCCTTCTCGGCAATCTCCAGCGCCTTGTCGACCTGCTTGGCGGCCATCAGCGCGCCGGTCCAGGCCAGCACCGCGCGCTCGTCCTCGTACGGCGGCGCCAGCGTGTCGAAGAGCTTGGCCGCCTCTTCATGCTTGCGCTGGCCCTGCAGCACTTGCGCAAGCAACATGCCGGCTTCCAAGTCCTTGTGCTCGCGCACCGCCTGGCCCAGCAGCATCTCGGCCTGCTGGTCCTCGTGTTTGGCGAGCAGCCACTGCCCTTTGGCGGCGCGGGCGCCGGGCGGCGGCGGATCGGCCTTGAGCGCCTGGTCGAGCAGGCTGCCCACCTCGGCCAAGGCCTTGTCTTTCTGGTCGGCCGGCAGTGTGGGCACGCGCGCCAGCTGCAGCATCGCCTTGGCCGTCAAGGCTTCGGGCAGGCCGGGCGCGATCTGCAGCGCCTCTTCGCAGCGTTGCAGGGCTTTGACAGGCTGCTGCTGCGACTGCGCCACCTGGGCCATGAACAGCTTGGCCAGCGGATCCGGGGCCTTCTGCAGGGCCGCTTCGCACGACGCCACGCCTTGCTCCTCCATGCGCTGGTCCAACTGGCCGACGCCGCGGGCAAACTGGATGGCCGGCAGGCCCGGCACCAGTGCTTCGGCGGCCAACAGGTCCTCGGCCGCCTGCTTGAAACCGCTGCGGGCGCGCTCGGCGTTGGCGCGCACCACCAGCCACAGCGCCACCGCCTGGGCCTCGGGCACCACCTGGGCCTTGGTCATCGCCGCGTCGCCCAGTGGCTCGACCACCGTGCCGTCCTTCAGGCGGACGCCCAGCCGGTAGCGGGTCAACGTCAGCGGCGTGAGCACCCCGGCGCTCTCGGTGACGAATTCGGTCGTCTCGCCGCGAGCTTGCAGCAGTGCCCGCGCCAGGAACGCCGCTTCGATGGGGTGGACCGGCAGGGCCGTGCCGGCTTGCACCGCGGCATACAGCGCCGGCGTGTCCATGGCCTGGCCCTGGCGCCGCACCTCGTAGCGCAACGGCTGCAGCTTGCCTGGACCACGCAAGGCCTTGATCTTACTTGCCAGATCCGCCGTCGACGTCGCAGCCTTGGCAAAGGCCTGCATGGCGGCGTCGGCCTGACCAGGCAGCGCGGCGCGTTCGATCGGCAGCCCGGCGGCGCGGACCTTGGCCGCCAGATCCTGCGGTTGCCCGGCCTGGGCGACGGGGTCGCCGGCCAGCTTGCCGGCCTCGGGCTTGAAGTGGCACACGCCGGTGGCGACGCCGGCCACCACCGCCACGCCCACACCGATCATCAGCCATTTGCGCGATCCGCCGGCCGCCTGCTCGCTCGGCGGCGCGGCCAGCCCCTGCATGCACGAAGGGCAGCGGCTGTCGCTCTCGCCGGCGACATCGACCAACTTGTCACAATTGGGGCAGAACTTCTTCATCTCAGGTCGACTCCGCGGCACCCGGCGGCGATCGCCGCTGCGCCAGTCCATGTTGCTCGACGAACCGCCGCAACCCGCTGGGGTCGTCGGTGATGATCGCCTCGATCGCCGGCGGGCCGGCCAATTCCAACGCGCGCTGCCAGGCTTCCGGCCCGTTCAGCGTCCACGGCCACACCGGCCAGCCCTGGGCCTGCCACTCCTGCAGCCGTCCGGCGCTGAGCAGCCCGGCGCCGGGGTGCACCTGGCCAATTTCGCCCAGATCGCCGATGGCCCGCAAGTCGCGCTCGCCCGCGACCAGTGCGCCGCGCCGCCAGAGCGGGGCCCCCTGGCCCAGCAGGTCCAGCGCGCCGCGATCGAACGAAGAAAACACCCAGCCGTCCGGCGCACATTCCCCGATCCGGCGCAGCAGCGTCTCGACGAGCGGCCGCGCCGGCACCTTGGCCGCCACCTTCAGCTCCACATTGAGGCGCAGCGGGCGCAAGGCGGCCCACTCCAGCAGCTCGTCCAGGTGCGCCAGCGGCTGTGGCTGCAGCCCGGACACCCGCTGCCGCAGGCCGCGCAACTCGCGCCAGCTGACCTGGGCCAAACGGCGCCGGTCGCCGGTCAAACGGCGCAAGTCGTCGTCGTGAAACAGTACCGGCTCGCCGTCCGCGCTGAGCTGCACATCGCACTCCACGCCGTCGGCGCCTTCGCTCAGGGCAACCTGGAGCGCAGCCATGCTGTTTTCGACTGCGAGCTGGCGGGCCCCGCGGTGGCCGATCACCCACACCATCTTGGTCCTGTTGGATTCGGCGGCAGCCCGCTACCCCGCGCGATCGGCGTCGAAGGTCACGAGCTCGGTCTGGAGCATCAAGAACAGCACGTGCAAGAGCGCCAGTCGCTGCGGGCGGTTGCCGTAGCATTCCTCGTAGGCTTGCCGCGGCGCCTTGCCCGCCAGCAGCATGGTCACTGCCTTGGATTCGCGCGCCTGCAACTTCAGATCTGATAGCGATATCAACGAGTTATGCCGTTGATACAGCGGCCGATCCAGCTTGTCCTGGAACAGCGGATCCAGGGCCGCCAGCGACACGCGCTCGCGCACGCCCTCGGCCAGGACGGCGATCGGATCGAAATCGAGCGGCACGATGTCGCTCGGTGGCTCGACGCCGTCGTAAAACGCATACGTGCCCGAGTCCCAGCCAAAGGCGTCGATGAAGCGCGCCTGGGTCTGGCGCTCAAGAACCTGGTAGAGCTGGAAGGGCTTGATAAGGTTCATGCCCAACAGCAGGTCGCCCAGTTTGGTGCCGGTGGCCAGCGAGCGCGCAATGGCCAGGTCCACGTCGGCCTGGCTGATGTAGCCGTTGGCGACCATGAACGGCCCCAGCAACTCCTGGTGCTGGTTGCTGGTGATGTATTGGGTGCGGCCGCGGCGGAAGTAGATCGACTTGGCCGCGTCGCCGCGGTGCATTTCCAGGCAACCAGTGGCCCGGTCCGCGAACATCTTGTACAGCAGGCGCACGAACACCCACTGCGACAGGGGCCCGGACAGCGTCGGCGCCTTGGGCGGTTCGCTGCTGTTTTCGGCCACTGTGCTCAGCGACGTGAGCGAGCGAATCGGCAGGAACGGCCCGTTGCCGTGGGCCACCACGTCGTCGGCCGTGGCGGTCTTGGCGCGCAGCATGGCCTCTAGGGTCGGCAGGGTCAGGCCCGACATTTCGGTGCCGTTGGCCAGCTTCAGGCGGTAGTACGGCGTGACGGGCGTCGAGGCGCGCACGGTGTCCGTCGCATTGTCCGTGGACTGCGACCGTTGGAGGCTATGGGTCGCGTGCGTGCTGCGCGCCGTGCTGCTGGGCGCACCGGCCGCATCGGCGGCGACCATCTGGGGCACCTCGGCGGTCGTGCGCACGGGCTCCGCGCCCAGGCGCTGCTTGACGAAGTCGGGCACGATCTCGTAGGCACTGGCCGAAACCGGTTGAAAGACTGGAATATCCGCGGGCGACAGCTGCTCCGGGCTCGGCGCGGGCTCGGGCGTGGCGCTCAGCGTGCCCTCGGTCGAGGACACCGGAGAACTGAGCTCGCTGGCTACCGAAACGGTGCCCGACTTGTTGCCCGCTTGCTCGCCCTCGTCCACCAGCGGGAACGGCGCCGTCTGGAATTCGGGGCGCATGGCGCGCGCGGCCAGCGAGCGGGCCTGCGGATTGGTAGCGGGTGGCGCGGCAATGGCGATGTCCACGGCGCGCCGCTGGCCCGTCGACCCTTCCGGCATAGCGGCCACCGACAGTTCGCCGGTGTTGGCGCGCATGGCGCGGTCGTCCAGGCTGCGCAAGCGCGAGCGCGACGGCGTGGTTCCGTGGCGGATGGCCGCGCCGCTTGCCGAAGGAGCCGACACCGCTTCGTGGGCCCCGCTGTCCTGCGCAGCCGTGTCGCGCGCCGAATTGGCCACGGCGGTGCCGTCGACCGGCGTTGAGTCCGATGCAGCTTCGCGGCGGGGCGCCTCGGCGTGCGCCACCTGCGGCACGGTGGGCCTGGCCAGCTCGCCCGAGTCGACGGGCAACGGCGGCAGGCCGCTCTGGGCGCGGGTCTCGGCGATGCGGGCGCGGATCCGCTGCATTTCTTCGGGCGAGAACGACAGGGAAGCCACCGCGGTCGGCGCGGCGGGGGTGCCGGGCTGCGGGTGCCCAGACGAGCGGGCGCGTGCTTGGGCCGGTGTGCGCTTGGGCGGCTCTTCGTCGGGAATCGGCGGGGGCTCGTCGCCGGCCGGGGCCGGGGCCGAGTCGCGGGTGAGCACCGGAACGGAATGCTCGTCGCCGGTGAACAGGGCCTCTAGGTAGGTGGCCATCTGGCCGGTCGCCACGTGCTGCCGCCGCTCGAACATCACTTTCATGATGTCGTCGTGCATGGCCATGGCGGTGGCGTAGCGCTCGTTGGGATCGCGCGCCAAGGCTCGCCGCAGGATGTTGCGGATGTCCTCGTCGATGTAGCTGTGTTTCTTGAACTTATGCTCGATGCGGGCGTCGCGGATGTTGACCAGCGTCTCCAGGTCGGTCTTGGCCAGGAACAGGCGCTTCAGGGTCAGCGATTCGTACAGGATGATGCCGAGCGAGAAGATGTCGCTGCGGTGATCGAACGCCCGGCCGGTGACTTGCTCGGGGCTCATGTAGCCCAGCTTGCCCTTGAGCACACCCGAGCGGGTGGCGTTGTCGCGGTCGCCCGACGAGGCCTTGGCCACGCCGAAGTCCATGACTTTGACCTCGCCGCCCTCGGCCAGCAGGATGTTCGACGGCGACACGTCGCGGTGGATGATGTTCAACGGCCGCCCGTAGTGATCCTTGGCAAAGTGCGCGTAGTGCAAGCCTTTTGCTGTCTCGGCGGCGATGTACAGGCAGAGCTCGGGCGGGATGCGCATCTGCGTCTGGGTCGCCCGCGACAGGACCTTGAACAGGTCGTGGCCGCGCACGTACTCCATGGCGATGTAGAAAATGCCGTCGATCTCGCCGTTTTCGTAGGTTTGGACGATGTTGGCGTGCTGCAGGACCGCGCACAGGCGCGCCTCGGCCAGCAGCATGTCGATGAAGGTCTTGTTCGAGGCGAACGACGGCAGGATCTTCTTGATGACGACGATCTTCTCGAAGCCGCCGACGCCGCCGACCTTGGCGCGCCAGACTTCGGCCATACCGCCCAAGCCGATGCGGTCTAGCAGCTCATAGCGGCCGAACATCGTCCCCAAAATCACCTCGCCGTGCGCCACCGGTGCGCGACGGCAGACCACCGGCGCGGCGACACAGGGCAGAGCATCCTATACCTGACGCCCTGCTGGCAACTGCCGCGCACCCTCGCTGGCGGCAATTCGCACGAATCGCCCACTGGAGCAGACGTCAACCGCAAAACATGATGTAGATCAGTTCTTTTCCAGTTGATCGAGGAAGACCTTGCCGGCGCGACACTGCTCCGCGTCGCGGTCGGTCGGCGATGCCGCAACCTGGCGAAGTTGCATACAAAGTCCGTCGCGCTCGCCGGTTCGGCTGCAGGCCCGCTCGGCCACTTCCTCGCACGGGCCCTTGCATGCGCCCAGGCCGATCACCGCGATCGACAGCGTCAACACCCATCGCACCTGCATCATGGCTCCTCGACTGGTGGCGCGCTGGCCTCGCCCACGGGCAACCATTCGACGATGTCGAGCCCATAGCCCGATACGGCCCGCAGTCGCCGCGGCTGATTGGTCATGACCCGCAGCTTGCGCAGCCCCAGGTCGCGCAAGATTTGGGCCCCGATTCCGAATTCCTGGAAGTCCATCTTGGCCGCGGGGTCGTCGCTGGGCCGTTGGGCGCCCGCGGCGCGCTCCGAGTAAGTCTGCAACGCCTGGCCCAAGGCGTCGGCGTCGCGGTCCACGTCCAGGTACAGCAGAACACCGGACCCGGCCTCGGCAATCCGCTTCATCGCCGCCGCCAGGTTGCGCTGCGCGGACGACAGCACGAAGCCGAACGCGTCGGCCAGCGGGTTGCTGCGGTGCACGCGCACCAGCACCGGCTCGCCCGTGGCCACATTGCCATAGATCAGCGCCGCGTGGGTCGCCGTGCCCACCAGCGAGCGGTAGATGGCAATTCGAAACTCGCCGTACTCGGTGGCCAATTTGCTCTCGGCCTCGCGCACCACCAGCGGCTCTTTCTGCAGGCGGTACTCGATCAGGTCGGCCACCGACACCACCCGGATGCCGTGCAGTGCACCGAATTCCAGCAGCGCCGGCAGGCGACTCATGCTGCCGTCGGGCGCCATCACTTCGCAGATCACGCCCGCCGGGACCAGACCAGCCAGGCGCGCGAGATCCACCGAGCCTTCGGTCTGGCCGGCGCGCACCAGCACCCCGCCCTGGCGAGCGCGCAGGGGGTAGATGTGCCCAGGAATCCGGAAGTCCTTGGCCGTGGCATCTGGCGCGATCGCCCGCAGGATGGTGTGGGCGCGCGCCTTGGCCGACACGCCCGAGCCCTGGACGTCGACGGAGTCCATGCTGACGGTGAAGGCGGTGCCCAGGCGGGCCTCGTTCTGCGGCGCCATCGGCGGCAACTCCAGGCGGTCGACCAGCGCGCCCTGCATCGCCAGGCACACCAGGCCCCGGCCGTGCTCGGCCATGAACGCGATCGCCTCGGGGGTCACGCGCTCGGCGGCGATGACCAGATCGCCTTCGTTTTCGCGATCCTCGTCGTCGACCAGGATCACCATGCGGCCGACGGCGATGTCGGCGATGGCCTGTTCAATGGGCGCAATCCGCAGCAAGGCAGGATCGGGGGCTGGCGCGGTTTGCATCGCGGGGGGACTCCTAGGATGGGACAGCGGGAGGGGCTACGGCTCGAGCGGCGACAGGGCGCGCGCTCCGCCAAGGCGCTGGGCGGCGGCGTCGCAAGTCTCGACAGCCGGCCGGGCCAGGCGCCGCGTCTGGACTACGGTACCCGCCGGAGCGCCCGTTTCCGCTGCGATCAACGCGGCTTCGATGTCGTGCTGATCGCCAGCGAGCACCGCATGGCCCTGCCCGCCCAGCTCGGTGGCAAAGCGCAGGCGCAGCAGTTGGGTCTCGGCGGCCTTGAGCGCGCGGTCAACGGCGGCCAGGATCGCGATCGGCGTGTGGCACTGCAGAATTCCCAAGGCATCCTGACGAGTTTGCGCCTCGGCGCTGGTCAACAGGTGCCCGTGCAGCGCCGCCCGCAGCCGTTCATGGGCAAAGGGGAGCAGCAGCGTCTCGGTCACTTCGCCGGGCACTTCCGCGGCCCCGCGCTGCAGCGACGCCTCGCAGCTGGCCACGTCGCCGCCGAAGACCACCAGGAAGCGGCCCGGGTCGATGTCGCCGGCGAAAATTACGTGGACCGGTGCCTCTTTGACCAGCGCGTCCAGCGCGCACAGACCCGCCGGCACCGAGATGAGCTCGATGGCGGCCAGCGTGTCGTGTTCAGTCGCAAAAGGCAAAGGTTTTCCTTGCGTTATCCCAGGTCAGACGATGCGGAAGTAGCCGTGCAGCGTGCAGCGGCGCTGCTTGGTCCAGGTGCGGGCGTTGGTCAGGCCCTCGCCGGTGGTGCCGGCAATGGTCCAGGCCGTGTAGCCCTCGCCGCCCAAGCCCAGGCCGGCGTACGACGGGGCATTCTTGACGAAGATCGAGGTGTTGACGGCCTTGGCCATGCGGTCCAGGCGGTCGATCGCCATCGAGTGCATCGTCGCGGTGTGCAAGAAGCCGTGCTCGCAGCGCACCGCCGCCTCGATCGCCGCTTCCCAGTCGGGCACGCGGAAGAAGCCCAGCACCGGCAGCAGGCCTTCCAACTGTACGAAAGGATGTGACTCTTCCACCTCGGCGTAGGCGATGCGGGTGTCCTCGCTGACGTTGACGCCGATCTCGCGCAGGATCACGTTGGCGTTCTTGCCCACGAACTTGCGGTTGATGTGGCCGTCTTCGATGAGCAATTTCTCCAGCGCCTGCAGCTCGCGGTCCTTGACCTCGTAGGCGCCGTTCTGGTTCATCTCGCGCTTCAGCTCATCGGCGATCTTGGCGACCGCGATGATCTCTTTTTCCACGATGCAGACGATGTTGTTGTCCAGCGAGGCGCCCGCGATGATGTTCTTGGCCGCCTGACGCAGGTCCGCGGTCTCGTCGACCACTGCCGGCGGATTGCCCGGCCCGGCGCATACCGCGCGCTTGCCCGAGTTCAGCGCCGCCTTGACCACCGGCCCGCCGCCCGTGACGGCGATCAGCCGAATTCCGGGGTGTTTCATCACCTGGTTGGCGCTCTCGATCGACGGCTCGGTCACCATCGTCATCATGTTGTCGGGCGCGCCGGCTTCCACGCAGGCCTGGTTCAGCATCTGCACGTACCAAGCCAGGGTCCGCTTGGCGCTGGGGTGCACGTTGAACACCACCGAGTTGCCGCCGGCGATCATCCCCAGCGCGTTGTTGAGGATGGTTTCGGTGGGGTTGGTGGTGGGGGTGATCGACCCGATGACCCCGAACGGGGCCCGCTCCAGCAGGGTGAGCCCGTGGTCGCCGGTCCAGCTGGTGGGCCGCAGGATCTCCAGCCCAGGGGTCTTCCAGGCGACGAGCAGGTTCTTCTGGAT
>JACRCU010000164.1 GCA_016218865.1 Deltaproteobacteria bacterium
CCGCCCCAGAACGCCGAGTAGTGCGCAAGTTCCTGTACACCCAAGAAATACCACGGCGCCTTGGCTGGATTGGGAGTGCGCGAGGGGTCGGCCTCGGGCTCCAGCGGCGCCTGCAGCCACACCGCCAGCGCCAAGAGCGCTGCAGTGGCCACCAGCGCCACGATCAGCTCGCGGTACACCAAGTGCGGCCAGGCCGGCACCAGCTTGTGGCCCTCTTCGCCGCGGCCGCCGCCCGGCGCGTGCTCGCTGACTACCAGCCCGCCGTCCTTGCGCACGCGGAACAGGTGAAAACCCACGATCAGAAACAGAATCGCCGGCAGCGCCACGCAGTGCAGCACGTAGAACCGCAGCAGCGCGGACTCGCCCACGCTGCGGTCGCCCAAGATCAGCTGGCGGAAGTCGTCGCCGATGAATGGGATGGCGGCGGCCATGTTGGAGCCCACCGTAACTGCCCAATAGGCGAGCTGATCCCAAGGCAGCAGGTAGCCCGTAAAGCTGAGCGCCAGGGTCAGGAACCACAGGCCCACGCCCGCCACCCAGTTGGCCTGGCGGGTGCCCTTGTAGCCGCTGACCATGTAGACGCGGACCATGTGCACCGTGACCATCGCCACCATGGCGTGGGCGGCCCAGCGGTGGGCGTTGCGGGTCAGCGTGCCCAGCGGTACCACGAAGGCCAGGTCCTTCATCGACCGCCATGCCGCATCCGGGTGGGGAATGTAGTAGAACATCAAGTAGATGCCGGTCGCCGTCAGCTGCAAGGCCAGCACCAGCGAGATGAGGCCGGCGGCCCAGCTGGCGCGGAACTTCAAGCTCTCGGGCCGGATCTTGGGCGCGTGCACGTGCAGCACCAGCGACGACAGCATGGCCTTGACGGCCGAGCGCTCGTCCTGCGGCCAGCCGATGCGCCACACCGACTTCCAGATTCCCTGCAACCACTTGCCCATGAGCTACCCCACCTGCAGGCGCGCGTCGCCGGCCACCGTCTGCGCCAGATCGGCGATGACGTTGCCGCGGGCGTCGCGGACCAAGCGCACAAAGCTCAGGTCGCGCGGCGCCGGCCCGCCGGTCACGTGGCCCTGTTCGTCGTAGGTGCTGCCGTGGCACGGGCAGACGAAGCCGCCCTCCACCGCCTCGCGCACCGTGCAGCCCAGGTGGGTGCAGGTCGACGACATTGCCGACAGGCCCTTGGCGTCGCGGTGGACGAACAGCCCGGCGTCGTCCACGTAGACGCGATTGCCGGCAAAGCGCCCGACCTGACCCAAGTTGCGGCGCTGCGACGGCCCGTAGCTGACCGGAGCCCGGGCGAACCGCAGACTGGCCCAGGCGGCCTCGGCGCTGAGCGCCACCAAGGCTGCGCCGCCGATCTGGCCCAAGAACTTGCGACGACTGGTGTTTTGCTCTTCCATGGTGCTCGACCTTCTGCTGGGGCCTACTTGGCTTTGAGGGTGACGGCCACCGCGGCGGGCGCGCCGGCGGCGACGGTGACGGGGATGTCGGCCGAGCCGAGCTTTTCGTGCCACACGCCCAGGGTGTAGTTGCCCGGGGCCAGGCCGCCGAGGGTGAACTTGCCCTCTTTGTCGCTGACGGCGAACTGCGCCGTGTCCAGCACCACCACGTAGGCGATCATGTCGTCGTGCACCTTGCACAGCTGGCGGTACACGCCCGACTTGGCAAAGGTGTGCGTCTTCTTCTGCCCTTGCGGCCAGGTGCCCAGGTCGTACTTGTCGCCGTCGATGGTGTAGACGTTGTGGGCGACCGGGTCCGAGTTCAAGAAGTCCACCGTCCAGCCCTTGGCAATCGGCAGGATGCGCGGCAGGAAGACCATGCCGCGTTGGTCCAGGCTCACGGTCTTTTGCCCCAGCGGCGCCGCGGGGCCTTGCTTGACGTAGACGATCGCGCCGGCGCGGTGCTTGGGGATCGGTGCGGCCACGGTGCCGGTGACGGAACCGGTGTCGGCCAGGGCGGCGGGTCCGAGCAAAAGGGTAGAAGAAATCAGGGCAAACAGGGTCAACAGGCGAGCCATCATGGCGTCCTCCAAAACAGCATAGGGGTGTTAGAACGCGGCCGAAAAACCAGCCGAGACCGCGCGGAATTCGGCGTGCGAGCCCGGATCGGCGCCCACGCCCACATCGGCGCGGAGCAGCACGTTGGGCCGCAGGATCCAGGTGCCCTGCAGCGAGGTCAGGTAGCGCTGGTCGGGCTTGCCCTCGCCGTAGTCCAGGCTGGTGCCCTCGAAGCGGATGGTCGGCACCACCACCGCGTTGACCATGTAAGTCAGCTCGGCAAACAGCATGTCCATCGTCATCTTCGTGCCGGCGGTGGCCGTCGGCTGGCTGTGGCTCTGGCGCACACCCACCACGTCCAGCATCAGGTCGTCGAAGGTGCCGTGCAAGTCCACGCCAATGCGCAGGAAGTCGTCGTCGTGGATCGGCATGCCGTTGGCGGCCAGCAGACCGCTGCGGCCCGACCAGGCCGAGAAACCCAGCTGCAGGCTGCGCTCGCTCCAGGCCGCCGCCCCAGCGCTGGCATCGATACCGTCGAGCCGCATGCCGCCCAGCTTGTACTCCAGGCGGCCGTAGAAGTTCTTGCGCACGCTGGTGCCAGCCGGCACGGTCTCGACCACGCCCAAGGCCCAGGCGGCACGTCCCAGGGCCACGCCCGACAGCTCCAGGCCGGTCGAGCTCATCTCGGGCGAAAATCCGTTGAGTTGCACAGTGTTGGTGGTCAGACGCAGCTGGTGGTTGAAGATGCCGCGGTGGACCGACACGCCGTGCAGCTCGGGCTCGAAGCGGCCCACCCGCATGTGCAGCGCCGTGGGCCCGGCCGGGGTCAGCACCGCAAAGGCGCGCTCGACGGCGATCGGCTCGTGGCCGCCGATGTTGACAGAACCAAAGTAACCACCGATGTCGCCAAGGGTTCCGCCGGCGCGCAGGCCGATCTGCCCGCCCAGGCCGCCCAGCGCCAGCGCGCTCTCGGCGTGGCCGCCGCCGTGCGCATCCTCAGTCATGCCGGCCATGGCCGCGCCGTCGACGTGACCTTCCGGGCTGGGGCCATAGGTCAACTTGCCGTCGATCAGCATCGACAGCGGCAGCTGACGGGCGATCTGACCGGGCCAAACCGCAGCCGGGAAGCGGTCTTTCATGGCATCGTTGCCCAGGGCCAGCGGCTCTTCCTTCTCGGCCGTAGCGTCACCGCCGCCCGGGAAGCGGTAGGCGTTGCGGCGGAAGGCCTCGCCAAAGGGCGTCAGCTTGGGATAGGCGACGTGGCAGGTCTGGCAGCTGGTCTCGTAGCGGCGGGCAAAGGCGGGGATGGCCTGGGCCTGACCGGCCAGTAGCAGCACGGTCACGGCCGCGAATAGGGCGGCGATACGCTGGAAAAGCATAGGAAACTCCTGAGTGGCGAACTTGGGGCCAGGGCCGCGGCAAAAATGACCGGCGGCCGACGATCGAAAAGCGATCGCGCGGGCCTAAATCCGCAAACTCAGGGTCAGCAGGTACGTGGGTGTGCCCGGATCGGGCGGGGCGCGGGCGCGCAGCAGCTGCTGTTGCCCGGTGAGCGGCCCCCAGGTCTGGGCCACGGGCTGCGGCAGCTCGGTGATCAGGGCCGCGACGGCCGGACCGCTGTGGTCGCTGCGCAGCTCGGCGTCCAGGTGGCGGGCGCTGTGATCGCCGCAGTCGCACGAGCTTTCGTCGTGCCAACCGGCGGCCTGGCGCAGCTGAGCGCAGCAGGCGTGCTCGGGCTCGGCACCGGTCAGAATCTTGCTGACCGCGCACGAACCGCACAGACACAGGTGCTCCAGCCCGGTGAACTGCGCCAGGGCCATGACCAGCATGACCAGGGCCGTCCACAGATGGCGGGAGCGTTGGAGCATCGCGAGCAGTCCGAGCCGGCCACACGCCGACCTGTAAACCGTGGCAGAGTCGCCGTGCATTTGCAAGAAGATTCTTAGACAGGTGGGCTTGGCTGTCACGCGGCGGTCACGGCGAAGCGCAACACTATGTAACTACTTAGACATATTGAGTACCGACCACCTGTCCCCAAGCGCAGCGACCAAGCCTGATCTTCTGCAGTGTCCCTCCGCCATCCCTTGGCCACCCAGGCCGTTCCATGGCACCCTGCCCACCCCGCGGCCAGCCACCGGCCGCAAGGCGCCCCTGACGATGCCCCGCGACTTGATTCTTTCCAGTGGTTTCCTGGCCTTTGCC
>JACRCU010000162.1 GCA_016218865.1 Deltaproteobacteria bacterium
CGACCTCGCCTTGCCTGTGCAGGCCAAGTTGCTGCGTACACTTGAATCCGGCGAGATAAGGCCGGTCGGCAGCGACCACGTTCACCGTGTCGATGTGCGCATGATCGCGGCAACCCACAAGGACCTGGCCCGGGGCGTGGCCGACGGATGGTTTCGCGAGGACCTGTACCACCGCTTGGCAGTCTGTGTTGTGCGCGCACCAGCGCTTCGCGAGCACCCAGAAGACCTTCTAGCCATTACAGCGCATATTCTCGGCCAGCTTAGCCGAGACGCCGGCCGAACGTATGCGCCAGTGCCTGAGCCCGTGGCCCGGCTGTGGCAGGCGTACCACTGGCCTGGCAATGTCCGAGAGCTTCGCAACCTGCTGACGCGGGCAGTGCTCGATGCGAGCGGCCTCGACCTGCCGCCCCATGCGCTTGTTCCGGACCTGACCAGCACCCACGTCTCACCGGGATTTGCCCAGTCGCGCACTTCCGAGTCGGCCTCAGCACTTTCGGTGGAATTGGTCCAGCGCGCGATCGTAGCCGAATCGGGAAACCGTGTCAGGGCAGCCAAACGTCTTGGAATTAGCAGGTCTACGCTGTACCGGTATATGGGCATGCAGGCCGACGGGACGGACCAGTGCGACTGACCGAAGTCGCGCACCTTCGACGCTGATCGTGCCACGTAGCCGGCACTCGTCCGGAAGGGCCTTTACGACTTTCGCCCCCGCCGCAACGCCAGCTCAGAGCCCCGCCGCCGTGGCCTCGTTCCACACGTACATGAGCGAAGCGAAACGCCGAGCGACCTGCGTGGATTCGCGCAAACGCCAAACAACCTCGCAGATTTGCGAGTTGTTTCAGGTAGGCCAAGCGATGCTCTTGCACCCCCGGAGCGGGCGATCATCATCGCCTCGTCATCGCCAAGGGTCTTGGCCTCGATATTCACAGTATTTTTGCTCACTGCACGCTGGTTGAAGCGAAGCTCGCTTTGGGGCAGCATCTGCAGGCAACGCAATCCGCTGATGCCTCTTTGGCCTGCAATGGCGATCCCCCCGCCCGGCCAGCGGCAGCGGTGACGTGCTTTGGTGTGCTGGCAGAGACAGCCGCACACCAAGGCGATCATGTCCGCGCATTCGAGCTGATGAAACACGCAGCGCGCCTGCAACTACCCCGCGACCAATAGGTCCGGGCCACAGGAGAATTCATGCCCTATAGTTATCCGATCAGCGTTGTCGTCGGCACCGCCGGCGCAACCATCGTGGGTGAAGACGGGTTCAAGCTGATCATCCCGCAGAACGCCCTTACTCAGAACACGACCATCACCATCGCGGCCCCGATCACGGCACCGTCGCTGCGCGGCATGACCATGGTCAGCCGGTCGTACGGCATTGGACCAGACGGCCTCTCCCTTGCCCACGACGCAACGATCTACGTGCCGTACTTCTCGCAGTACGAGTCGCAGCGCTCGAGCATCGTGGTCTACCTCGCGAGCGACCCGAGCGAACCAGATCCGACCGGCTGGGTCCCGACGCCGCAGGACTTTGGCGAGTCCGGCAAGATGGGCGGTACCACCTCGCACCTGCACAGCGCGCTGGCTGCCATCTAGGCACGTCGCGGGACGACCCGCGCCGAGGATCTGGCTGGCATGGACTCGACGGCAAAGGCCGTGTTCCATTCTGCCGAACCTCATGTGGTGACGCAGGACCACTTCACATCGGCCACACCAGCCTGCAATCGACCCCATCCGCCCGCCGAATTCGTCGTTCGGCGGGCGGTTGTGGTCGAGTTTGTGCCGGAATGGGCCGCAAACCTTTCGGCGAATGTTATGAACGACTGCAGGCCGCGCTACTTGCCGGGCTCCGACCCGTCGCCGCGCAGTGCGTCAAGAACCTCAGCGGCCCGGGCTTCAACTTTCGCCGCCAAAGGGCCCCACTCTGGATTGGTGCGCAGCGGCGCAAGTAAGGGACAGCGCGAGAGCCACGGGGTATCGAAGAGACCGAACTCCACCGCGGAGGCGACGGCTCCGAGCGCTCCGACCAGATCGCCCGAGTACGCCATGACCTCGGCACGCAAGGTCCCAAGACCCATGGCACGTCGCGCTCCTGCTTGGGGGCCGGCGGACCAGGCATCGAGAATTGCTAACGAATTATCGGCCGGGTTCCGCAGGCGCAGGGCGTCGAGCGTAGCTTTGGCCCATGTCACAACAGGATGTTCAGCGATGTCCGTGGCCTGAACGAGCTCTGCGTACAGCGCCGCGGCATGGTCGGCGTCGTTGCGCCACAGCGCCATCCTCGCACGCCACCACCAGCGCAGTCCGGCATCTCCGTCGCCGACACCAGCAACCGCAAATGCGGCATCGTGCGCCGCCCAATCACCTGCATAGGCCAGCTGCAGCGCCCCGGACCAGGCTGGAGCAAGCAGTGTGGGGTCGAGGGCCGCGGCGACCTGCAGCCGTTGCTGCGCGCCTGCGATGTGTCCGGCTTCAAGCAGCAGAATGCCAAGTTGCTCGTGCGCTTCGCCGAGACTTGGCGCGTGTGCGATAGCCCGCCGCAGCGCACGAGCGGCGACAATCGGTTCGCCGCAATTGAGCTGGACAAGGGCGCGGGCAAAATGGGCCTCGCCGTGATCCGTGCCGCGCGCAATCGCCGCGTCCGCAAGGCTACCCGCACGCGCGAGGTCCTCCGCAGCGGGCGCCATCTGCATCATCCAGCGCCGACACAGCGCGAGTGCCAGCGAGGCGTCGATGCTCGGGTCGTTCGGACTAAGCGCACGTGCTTCCTCAAGCCAACCGACCGCTTGGTCCAGGCGCTCGACGCGCAGGCTGCGAATAGCCGGTCGCGCGCGCAGATACAGCTCTATCGCCCGCGGGTCGCGGGAAGGCATGGGTGCCTGCGGCTTTGAGGAGAGGCCGAGCGCGCCAAGAATTGCGGCCGCCGCCTCGTCGCCGACTTCAAGGAGAGCCCCTGGGGCGCGGTCAAAGCGGCCCGTCCAAATAGTGTCTCCGGCTTCGCGAGACAGCAGACGTACGCCGATCCTGAAGTTGGTGCCGGTGCGCCGAACCGAACCCTCGACGAGGTACGTCGCGTCCAGCTCGCGGCACAGGTCAATCGCATCCAAGTCGCGGCCGAGCAATGGGGTAATGGCTCGCTGCGACAGAACATGCAGGCCGCGCTGCGATGCTAGCGCCAGGGCGAGGTCCTCGGCCAGGCCGCTTTCAAGCTCGGCATCGTCACCACCGCGGCCTTGAAAGGGCAGGACGGCGAGCCGCGGCAATCGGGCGATTCGCGGCGCAGGTGGCGGCGCAATGGCAAGCGACGCAAGCTCTGTCACCGCGTGCTCGCCAGTCGCGTGCGATAGGGCATCGCGCAGCGCCCGCGCAGAAGCGAAGCGTGCTGAGGGCTCGCGCTCGATGCAGCGCATGACGATGCTCGCAAGATGGGCTGGCAAATGGGCCGCGAGCGCGGAGATTGGCCGCGGTGGATGAATCACGCGGGCGAGCGCCAACTCGTAGCCGGACTTGGCGTCCCACGGCAGGAGGCCAGCGAACAGTTCGTACAGCATGGTGCCGAGAGCGAAGACATCGGTTGCCGGCGTGATGTCGCCGCCGCGCACCTGCTCTGGCGCCATGTAGGCTGGGGTCCCGGAGGGCGC
>JACRCU010000161.1 GCA_016218865.1 Deltaproteobacteria bacterium
GCCGCTCGTCTTCCTTCTTGGCGGGCGCAGCATCGGCCGGAACATCGGCGTCGGCACCCAGAGCCTCGATGCGGGCCCGCGCTTCCTCGCGACCGGCAACGTCCTTCTCGATCGCGATGTACTGCCGGTACAGTTCGATCGCCTCGGCCTTCTGCCCCGCCGCCTCGCGGGCGCGCCCGGCGTTGAACAGCAGCGGCGGCCGCTTGGCCAGCTCGAATGCCTTGAGGTACAAGCGGGCAGCGATGTCGTACTGGCCCTCTTGGTAGCGCCGCTTAGCTAACTCAGCAATCGCCTTGGCATCTTCGGCCGGCTGAGCGGCATGGACCGCCGGGCTGGCCAGCATCGCCGTCAGCAGCGCGGCGGCGGTCGACCACCCGACCGCAAGGGCAACCAGCCCATTTCGCATCGTAGTCGTGGGTTTGTGCATCGATCTGCCTCGTCGCACAGCGCTACGGAGTGGCGCCACCAGACGCTGGAGTGGCTTCGGCCGGCGGAGGAGCCGGAATGGGTGCAGGCGCGGGCGGCGCAAGCGGCTCGGCGCGCGGGGGCGGAACCGGCGCAGGCGGCGGCGGAACCGGCGCGTCGACGCCTCGCGGCGCCACGACGCCGGCAAAGTGGCCGGACTTGACGCGGCCCGACAGCAGCGAACCCAGGGCAATGCCGGCAAATACGCCGATCGCTGTTCCCATGCCGATGGTGGTGGCCGCGTTGTTGCTGCTGCTGTCCGACCCTTGCACACCGGTGCCGACGAGTGCGCCGACCTGGCCGAGCGCAATGGCGCACAGGACCGACGGCCAGGTGCGCACGTCGTCGGTGGTCAGGATCGCCTCAGCGCCGGGATGCTTGGGCAGCGAGGCCTGCAGCACCCGCTCCGCCTCCGGCGTGGTCGACTCCACTGGCGCCACATTCTCGGCCGGGTCCACGGCCAAGATCCGGCAAGTCTCGACATCGCCGTCGTCGACGAGGCGCACTGGGCCAGAAAACACTTGCTTGCCCACCAGTTCTTGGGCCGGCACGGCGTAACGAATCGGCACACCGCAGGCTGGCGTCGTCGCGAGCAGCAGCACGGCAAGAAGCTTCCTGGTCTGGTTCATCGGCAACTCCCGGTGCCCATGGGCCGCGTGCGGCGGGCGGGCTCAGCAAGGATGCGCCAAGCCTAGCCCTTGCCGGGGTCCGACACAACTTGCGCCGGGTGGCGCCGCGCCACAGGTCAGTCGATCGGCGTGCCGGTCTGCACCGGGCTGCTGCTGCTCGAGGCCGAGAAGATCCGTTCGTCCAGGTGCGCGGCCTTCAGAATGCGCAGACCCGGATCGTCGGCGTTTTGGTGCTGCGGAGTCACGCTGGGCGTGCCGCGGTGGCGTTCGTCCAGGTGGCCAACCGTCTCTTCTACGCCTGGGTAGTGCAGTCCGTCGATGACCTTCTCGGCGCCGGCATGGATCGCCGCGTCGACGGCGATAGCCTCCTCTTCGGCGTTGTGAACTTCGCCATCCAGGTATGTGCCGTCGTTGGCGATCACGGTGACGTGCACGCCGTCGACGCCACGCGACTCAATGGCTTGCGCGATGGCTACTTGTTGGCGTTGAACTTTGGTCTTCATGATGTCCTCCCTGCCCCATGTCCACAAGTTAGGACGCCGCTGGGCACAAGCAGGGCCCGGCGCAAGGTTGCCGCTGGCGACGGGTGGTCGTATCGTCACGCCGGCGGTCGTCCGCCGCTCCGAGCGCCGCCATGGCCGAAGTTCCCGGCAAGTCAAAGGGTTCCTCGCAGTCTCGCCCTGCTGCCAAGCCGTCGCCGGGCGGTGGGGGCGCCGCTGCCGTCCTCCTGGCTGCCGCGGCCGCGTTGATCGCGCCGACGCTTTCCTGGCCGTTTGGCCGCGACCAAGCGATCTTTCACTACATTGGCCGCCAGTGGGGCGCCGGGCTGCTGCCGTACCGCGACGCCTTCGATGTGAAACCACCCGGCATATTCGGTCTTTACCGCCTGACGAGCGCGCTCGCCGGCGATGCGATGTGGACCGTGCGGGCTGCCGACGCGCTGGCGTGGCTCGCCATCGGGGCGCTGCTGCCGTGGGCCTGGCCCGGCCGCGCCGACCGCCGACCAACGGGGCCGCTGATGGCGGCGGGCGCTCTGATCGCTGTGGCCGGCTACTTCGCCGTGTTCGATTTCTGGGATACGGCCCAGACCGAGACGTGGCAAGTGCTTGGCTGTGTTGCAGGTGCCGCTGCGGCGCGCTGGCTGCCGGGCTTGTGGGCGGCGGCCGTGGCCGGGGGGCTGCTGGGCGGGGCGATGCTGTTCAAGCCGACCGCGCTGGTCATGGCGCCGTGGTTGTTGGGCAACTTCGTCGCAAGTCCGCGTCAGGCCAAGGGAGTCTCGCGCGCCGTGGTCGGCTCGGCCGTGGCGGCGGTGGCGGCCGCGGCGGTGTTCGGCGGCGTGTTCGCGTGGCTGTACTACCGCGGCGCCGGGCCGGCCCTGGGCGAACTGTGGGACTACCAGCGCGCCTACGCCAAGGTGCCGCTTGGTCACGGCGAGGCTCTGCCGCGGTTGGCGCTGGTCTGGGACCGCCAGTTCCACCTGTGGCCTGTCCTGCTCGGCGCGTCGCTGCTGCTGGACTTGGCGCTGCTTTGGTACGCTAGCACCGCCGGCCCGGCCCTGCTGAGTTTGGCGGCGGCGATCGGGCTGCTGGCGCTGAGCTTTGCCGCGGTGGCAGTGCAGGGCAAGTACTTCACCTACCACTTCGTGGCGATGCTGCCGGTCGTGGCCGGTGCCGCGACGTCGGCGCTGGGGCGACTCGCGGACCGCGCCGGCGGCGCCAAGCTGCTGGCGGGGCTTTCCCTTGTCCTTTCGCTGGGTGCATGGGCCACTGCCGCACACTGGCCCTATGACGATCGGGTGAGCGCACCGCGCCTGGCCGTGGGAGCGTGGCCCAAGTGGATGGCCCACCGCATCGACGCACCCACGTGGTTCGGGCACTTCCGCGAGATCGCCAATTACGACTTCGCCAACCACTACCGCATCGCCAAGGCCATCAACGCGCTGAAGAAGCCCGGCGACGGCCTGCATGTGCGCGGCTTCGAGCTGCCGATCTACGCCCTGACCGGCCTCAGCACGCCAGCTCGGTTCGTGTCGGAGTTGCCTTTGGAGGACGGCACGTTGGCCACGGAGCACCGCGAGCGCTGGCAGGCCGATCACGACCAGCGCCTGTGGACCGACCACCCGCCGCGCTTCGTCGTGACCTTTGTGGACCGCCAGTGGGACTTGGACGCGCTGCAGCAGCGCGGCTACCAGAAGAACGTCGCCTCGGGCTTGCTGCAGTTGATGGTGCACGAACCGGCGCCAAAGTAAGGGACGATCCGCCAAAAAACGCCGCGGCCTGGATCCTCAGAGTGTCTGCGAGGAGCCAGGCCGCACGTTTTCTTGGTCGCTACCCTCTGGCTTGGTGTACGCCGGAGCCGTCCGGGATCAAATCGACCCCGCGCGGCCTACAGACCGGCGGTCTTCGGAGCCAGCTGGCTGTCGAGCGCGTCGACCACCGGCTTGAACTGGGCCTTGGCCGCAGTGTCGAGCTCGCGGCGGGTGGTGCCGTGGTAAGCGACCGGGTCCAGGACCTTTTCGCCCTGATTCAGCTGGTAGTGCAGGTGCGGCGCCGTGGAGTGGCCCGTGTTGCCGCTGAGGCCCACGACCTGACCCGCGGCCAGCATGTCGCCCTCTTTGACCTTGTTCTCGGACATGTGCAAGAACTTGGCCAGGGTGCCGTCGGCGTACTGCACTTCCACGCAGTTGCCGTTGTACTTCCAATTCCAGTTGGCGCGCAGCACCTTGCCGGCGAAGGGCGTGACGACCTCGGTGCCGACCGGCGTCTTGAAGTCCATGCCGGCGTGGCCGCGGCCGTCGCCGACCAGGCTGGTGACCTGCTGGTAGTCCTTGATCGGCGTGTTCTTGAGCTGCATCGGCACTTCCACGCCCTGTTCGTTCCACCACGAGGCGAATTTGTCGCCGGGGGCCTGCCACTTGTACACGCGGAAGGTCTTGCCCTTTTTGGCCGCCACCAGCCGCGCGGCGGCGACGTCGATCTCATTGTTGCCGAGCTCGCGGTAGATCACGTCCACGGCGTCGTTCGGCGACAGCTCGGTGCGCATGTTCACGTCCCAGACGAACAGGCGGGCCACGGTCTGGCTCACCTGCGGTCCCAGGCTGGAACCCAGGAGCTGCGTGAAGGTGCGCTCGAAGGTGCCGCTGACCTGCAAGTTCGCCTGCTGCCACTCGATCTGCGGTCCCGCTGGCGCAGCCGGTGCCGGCGCGCTGGCCTGGGCCGCCGCCGGCTTGGCCGCTGCCGCCTCGGGCTTCGGTTCCGACTTGGGCGCGCGCGCCACCAACAGGACGATGTTCAAGATGACCGAGCACGCGAGCAATACCCAGGGTACCCCGCGCTTGCCCAAAACCGACGTATCCATGGCGACCTCCCGATAAATGCGCACGACCCAAGCCAGACGGGCCTGGCAGCGAGCATGGCGCCGGCCGAAAAGTCGTCAAATAATTCGCACGAAAACTTGGCGACCGCTTATCTGTCCCGTTTATCTGTGACTTGCCCACTGGCACCCATTTTCTACTCGGCGTATTTATTGACCTTCTTTGGCGGGGTCCAGCGAGGCCCCGGCCGGGACCCGGGTTCACTGCGGCGGGCGGAAAAAAGACACGCAGGGCCGCCGGAGGGTCTTGCGCACCTCCGCGAATGCCGCTAGACTGCCCCGCGCTGAACCGGACGCGCTCTGGTTCGCTGGCAAGCACCCCTGGGGTCGCAACGAGCCGCACCTGGGTTTGTTACGGGCCGCAAGGGGAACGCATCGGGGATGTAGCTCAGCTGGGAGAGTACCTGAATGGCATTCAGGGGGTCACGGGTTCGATCCCCGTCATCTCCACCCGACACCGCCGTACGCCTGGGAGACAGAGGACGGCGGGCCAGTCAAGCAAACGCAAGGGCTCGAAATCGAAAGGTTTCGGGCCCTTCGCATTTTTACCTTCCGCCGCAATGGACCGGCGGCGACGGGGGCGACGGCTGGGCGACAAACCGAGCAACCTCGTGCAACTGCGCGCGCCGCGCTCGACATTGGCGGGCCGCTGCCTATCTTGACGGCCCCTGGGCCGGCGGCGACCGGCATGTGCATCCATGTCTGTATCCCTGGAACGCGGCAACCTGGAGCTCGCCGAGGAGCTTTTCGAGCGGTGGCTGGCCAACCCCGCAAGCGTGAGCGCCGACTGGCAGTCTTTCTTCGCCAGCGAACTCCAGGCCCCGGTCCGCAGCGCACCGGTTTCGGCCGAGGACTGCGCCAATTGCCATGTCAGTCAGCAGCTTTTGCACGTGACCGCCAAGCAGGAGCGCGTCGACCGGCTGGTCCGCGGCTACCGTGTGCGCGGCCATGTAGCGGCCCACCTGGACCCGCTGTCCGAGGAGCGCGAGTCGCATCCCGAGCTGGAACTGGCGGAGTACGAGCTGAGCGAGGCGGACCTGGACACCGCGTTTTCGGCGCGGACGCTGTCGGGCCGGCCGACCGCCACCCTGCGCGAGATCCTGGCGAAGCTGCGGCGCACCTACTGTGGGCCGATCGGCGTGCAGTTCATGCACATCGACGACAACGACGCCCGCCTCTGGCTGCAAGGCCGCATGGAGTCGAGTGAGAATCAGGTCGCCCTGGATCGCGACCGGCAGCGGCAGATCTTTGCCAAGCTCGCGCAAGCCGAAGTCTTCGAGACATTCCTGCAGAAGAAGTTCGTGGGCGCCAAGCGCTTTTCGCTCGAGGGCGGTGAGTCGCTGATTCCGCTTCTGGACCAGGCCATCGACGCGGCGGCCAAGACGGGCGTGGAAGAAATCGTCATCGGCATGGCCCACCGCGGCCGGCTGAACGTGCTCGCGAACCTGGTCGGCAAGACCATGGCGCAGGTATTCGGCGAATTCGAGGGCAACCTGGATCCCGAGATGGCCTTGGGCTCGGGCGACGTGAAGTACCACCTGGGGCACACCTCGGAGTACCAAACGCTGTCGGGCGACAAGGTCTGGCTGAACCTGTGCTTCAACCCGTCGCACCTCGAGATCGTCGGGCCGGTGGCGGTGGGGCGCACGCGCGCGCGTCAGGATCGCGGGGGAGATCGCGGCCACAAGCGGGTCATGCCGATCGTCATCCACGGCGATGCGGCGTTCGCCGGCCAAGGCATCGTGCAAGAGACGCTGAATCTGAGCGAGTTGCATGGGTATCGCGTCGGCGGCACCGTGCACGTGATCGTGAACAACCAGATCGGCTTCACCACGCCGCCCGAGTCGTCGCGCTCGTCGCGGTACTGCACCGACGTGGCCAGGATGCTGCAGGTGCCCGTGTTCCATGTGAACGGCGAGCACCCCGAAGGCGTCACGCAGGTCATCGAGCTCGCGATGGAGTTCCGCGCCAAGTTCCACCGCGACGTCATCGTGGACATGTACTGCTACCGCCGCCACGGCCACAACGAGGGCGACGACCCGACCTTCACGCAACCGCGCATGTATCAATCGATTCGCGCGCGGAAGTCGGTGGTCGAAGGCTACCTGGACAACCTGCAGGCCCTGGGCGTGCTGACCGCGACCGAGGGCCGCGAAATCGTCTTTCGCGCGCAACAGCGGCTGGAAGAAGAGCTTTCGCGGGCGCGGGCCGACACGTTCACGCCGCCGCGCCGCCTGGCCTCGCAGTGGCGGGCGTATGTGGGCGGTCCGGACCGCGCAAACCCCGAAGTGGACACCCAGGTGCCGCGGGCGCGCCTGGCCGAGCTGCTGCAGCGCCAGACCGAGCTGCCGCCGGGCTTTGCCGTCCACCCCAAGCTGATGAAAAGCGTCATCGAGTCGCGCCGCGACATGGCTGCCGGCAAGAAGCTCCTCGACTGGGGTGCGGCCGAAGCCCTGGCCTGGGCTACGCTTTTGGTCGAGGGGCACGGCGTACGGCTCTCGGGCCAGGACTCGGGGCGCGGAACCTTCAGCCACCGCCACGCGGGTCTCCACGACTCCCAGACCGGCGACCAGCACGTGCCGCTCCAGCAATTGCAGAGTGGACAAGCCGACTTTCGGGCCATCGACGC
>JACRCU010000006.1 GCA_016218865.1 Deltaproteobacteria bacterium
GCAGGCCACCGCCACCAGCACCGCCACCGGCAGCGCCCAACCCGGGAAGCTGAAGAAACCGTGCGGAACCAAGGGTACATCGACCAGGAAGCGCGCCGCCAGGCGGTCCACCAGCTCGGCCGCGGCAAACGCCAGCCCCGCGCCGCACAGCCCGCCCAGCACGCCGATGGCCGCGGCCTCGCCCAGTACCAGCACCGCCACGTCGGCCCGCGCCGCGCCGATGGCCCGCAACACCGCGATCTCTCTGCGCCGTTCGTGGACCAGCATGGCAAAGGTCTGGGCGATCTGGATGGCCGCCACCGCCAGCACCAGCGCCGCCAGCAGGATGAGTGCCAGCGAAGTGACCATCACCACGGTGCCAAAAGTGCGCGCCGCCCGCGACTTGCGCGACAGCTGCAGCCCCAGGCGCTCGGCGGCGACGATGACCGTGGGCACGGCCTCGTTGCTCGCGGTGTCCAGCAGGATGGCGTCGTAGACCTGCGCGGTCTGCACGTCTTTGAAGTGGGCGTTGAAGTGGCGGACCACCGACAGGGGCAGCGCCACCCCCAGCTCGGGCGCCTTGCGCGAAAAGCCGATGATCTGCGCCTGCTTGATCTGTTGCCGGCTGCGCGCCGCGTCCTTGCTGAAGTAGGAGTCGCCCAGGATGACGTGAATGCGCACACCGAACAGCACCGCCAGCGAGCCGATTGGCGCCGCGCCCAGGCTGCGGGCCATGTCGGAGTTGAAGACCTCGAGCAAAAGCGGATTGATCACGGCGGGTAGCGGTACCTCGCAGTGGCCGGCGCGGCTGTCCGGGTCGTCGCTGGCGCAGTAGGTGCCGCTGGGGCAGGTCGTGCCCTCGCTGGGGCAGAGGCCGGTCGGGCACGCCTTGGCCAACACCCCGACCTCGCTGTCGAATTGCAGGTCGCGGCCGCTGCCAGGGGCGGCGGGCAGCAGACAGCGCGGCAGGGCCTCGGCGCCTTGGCAGAAGCCGTCGGTGCACGCAAGTCCGCTCGGGCACTGCGATGCCTGGCTGCACGGCAGGGCGATGGCGGGCATCTCGACGAAGCGGTCGGCCCAGATGATCGGCTCGCAGGCACCGTCGCGGCAGCCCTGGCCCGAGCGGCAGTCCAGGTCGACCTCGCAGCGCGCCGGCTTGGCCCGGGCCGAGTGGCGCTTCTTGCTGGCCACGTCTTCGAACGTCTCCAATTCACTGCGCACGGTGGCGGCGGGAATGCCGTCGAAAAACGCCTCGGTGAACAGGTTGTAGCCCAGCAGCTCCTTGCCGCCCCACAGCCGCGCCGGAAACGCCGACTTCTGCTTGCCAAAGGCCGCCACCACCCCCGGCAGCTTGGCGACCTGCGCCACGCGCGCGTCGTCCAGCGGCTCCTGGCCCACCACCTGCTCTACGCCAAAGAGCTGTACGGTGCGGGCCTCGATCTCCAACTGGTTGACTGGAAAGATCTTCTCCAACACCTTCTCGCGCAGGCCCTGGCCCAGCCCGACGAAGAACGTCAGCAGGCCGGTGCCGACCACGATGCCGACCATCGCCAGCGCCGTGCGGACCCACGAGGCGCGCAGGTTGTGGCCGATCAGGCTCAGCAGGCGGCGCAGCCTCATGGCGCACCTCCGGCAGGGGTCGCAGCGCCAGATTCGGCAACTGCGGGCACGCTCTGCTCTTCGCGCAGGATGCGGCCGCGATCCAGCACTACCGTCCGGTCCGCAGTGGCCGCCACTGCCGGGTCGTGGGTGACGATCACCAGCGCGGTGCCGTGGCGCTCGCGGCTGTCGTTCAAAATCCCCAGGATCTGCTTGGTGGTCTGCCCGTCCAGGCTGCCGGTCGGCTCGTCGCAGACCAGCAGCGGCGGCTCCAGCAGCAGCGCCCGAGCGATCGCCACCCGCTGCCGCTCGCCGCCCGACATCTGGCTGGGCAGCTGGCCAAAGCGGTCGCCAAGACCTAGTTCTTGCAGCAGGTTTTCGGCGCGGCGCCGCACGTCCGCCGGGCTCAGCTTGGCGCCGAAACTCGCCGGCAGCATCACGTTGTCGCCCACGCTCAGCCCCGGCAGCAGGTTGAAAGCCTGGAAAACGAAACCGATTTGCTGGTTGCGGAACTGCGACAGCGCCCGATCCGGCAGCTCGCGCAGGGACTGGCCCAGCACCTGCAAGTGGCCGGTGTAGCCGCGGTCCAGCGCGCCGATGAGGTTCAGCAAGGTCGACTTGCCGGCGCCCGAGCGGCCGACCACCGCGACGAATTCGCCTCGTTTCACCTGCAGATCCACGCCGTCCAGCGCGCGGATCTGCCGGCCTTCCACCGCAAAAGTGCGCACCAGCTGGCGGGCGTCGATGGCCAAGGTGGGGCCGCTCATGGGGCCTCCCCTGCGCCGTGCACGTCGGGGCTGGCTTCGGCGTCGCCGTCGCTGGGCCGCAGGATCGCCTGCACCACCAGCGCGTCGTTCAGCAGCTCCACCGTGACCGCCACGCTGGCGATCGCGCCGATGAGCCCGGTCGCATACTCGGGAACTCCGCGCCGCCGCAGCGATCGCACCAGCCGCGGCGTGGCCACCAGCAGTCCGTCGCCGTGCTGCGTGCCCGCCACCAGCTGCTTTTCGCTGTCGAGCGCCGCGGCCTTGTCCAGGGTGGGGAACTTGCCCTCGGCCAGCCGGCGCAGGTCGTCGCCGGTGCCCTGACCCGCCAGCCATGCCAAGGCCCGCCCGCGCTGCAGCAGCCACCACGGCGCGCCCGGACCGCTGGCCGCGAAACCACCCCAGCTGCCTTGGGTATGCGCCAGCACCTGCTCGCCGCCGCCCTGCTGCGCACTGGCCTGGACCGCCGAACGCAGCCTGTCCAGCCACCCCTTGGCGGCGGTGTCGCTTTTGAACGAGGCAATCACGAACGGCCGCAGCGCCGTGTGCCAGTCCAAGCGCGGCCAGATCGCCGGGTCCAACGGCACGCTGTCGGCCACCGCAAGCAGGCCGATGGCGAGCTGCCCGTCGAAATCGCCAAGCATCTGCCGGGCATCCACGCCGGTCAGCGCCGGATGCAGCGCTTGCAGCGCCGTACTGGGCAACACCGCGTTCTGCACCGGGCCGGGCAGCATCGACCACAGCGCCGGGTTGACCCGCAGCCGCAGCAGCAGTGGCGTCTCGTCGGGCAGAAGGTCGCCCACCGCCAGCTCGGCGCCCGCGGGCACAAAACCCACGTGGTAGTCCGCCATGTCCTTTAGCTTGTCGGCGCCGGCCTCCAGGCGCAGCGTCGCGCGCACCCCGGCGGCGTCGGCGCTGACGTCCAAGGTGGCGGTCTGGGTGCGCTCGATGACGCCGCCGAAGATCAGGTCCACCGGCCCGAGCGCCGCGTGCCCCAGCGACTTGGCCTGCGCGGCATGGCCGCCGCTTCCAGCCAAGAGCCAGCGCGCGTGTACACTTCCGGGGCGCTCCCCCAGCTCGGCCGGCGTCAACTTGGCGGCGGCCAGGTAGGCATCCAGGGCGGCATCGGCGGTCTGGGTGGGGGTGGGATCCAGCGGCAGCCGCAGCAGGGCCGCGCCGTCGACGTACCAGACCCGAAGGAAGTCCTGACGTTGGCCAAGCCGGTCGGCCACCGCCCAGTGGCGACCGTGCGCATCGCCCTCGGCCGCGCTGACGCCGTAGCCGCGCCGCCGCAGCTGCTCCAGCAGGTGGTCCACGCCCGCCTGCCCGGTCACGGGCATCGCCGTCCAGACCGCGCCCTGCCACAAGGTCAGCGCTACCCCAGCGTCGGCGCGCAGGCCGGCCCGCTCCACGGCCTCGGCATCCGAGAAGTCGACGCCGCTGGCCAGCTTCACCGCGTCGACCACGCCGCCCAGGCCCTGCACCCGGCCGGCCAGGGCCCGCGCCCCGCTGGACACCTCGCCCAAAGGCGCCGTCCACACCTGCACTTCCGCGTCCTTGGGCAGCCAGGCGGCCGCCTGCCACGGCGAGCGCCGCGCGGCATCGCCGAGCAGCCACCAGGCCAGCAGCGCCAGCAGTGCCAGCCCCGCGCCGCCCAGCAGCCAGCGGACCGTGCGCGTCATGGGGCGGAGGCCTCGAGCAGCGTGCCGAACCCAGCTTGGACCACGTCGGCGATGCGCTCGGCGGCGCGGCCGTCCCACTTGTCGGGCACGCGGCCGGCCTTGCCGCCGGTCGCGAGGATCTCGGCCACCGCCGGGCCCAGCTTGGCCGGGTCCACGCCCAGCAGCGTGTTGGTGCCCTCGCTGATGGTGATCGGCCGCTCGGTGTTGGCCCGCAAGGTCAGGCACGGCACGCCCAAAGCGGTGGTTTCCTCTTGGATTCCGCCCGAGTCCGTGACCACCAGCTTGGCCTGCGCCATGGTGCCCAAAAACTGCAGGTAGCCCATCGGCTCGACCAGCTTGACGCCGCGCGGCACGGCCAATCCCGCGTCTTCCATGCGCTTTTGTGTGCGCGGGTGGATGGGAAACAGCACCGGCAGCTGCGCCGACATCTCGCCCAAGCCCGCCACCAGCTTGGCCAATTGCGCCGGATCGTCCACGTTCGACGGCCGATGCAGCGTCGCCACCGCATAGCCCTTGGGCGCCAGTCCCAGCTCCAACCACGGCTGCAGCGCCAGCGCGCGCTCCAAGTGGGTGCGCAGGCTGTCGATCATGCAATTGCCCACAAAGCGGATGCGCCAGTCGGCAATGCCCTCGGCCTTCAGGTTGGCGTCGCCGTCCGGGCTGGGCGTCAGCAGCAGGTCCGAGGCGTGGTCGGTCAAGACGCGGTTGATCTCTTCGGGCATCGCCCAGTCGCGCGAGCGCAGGCCGGCCTCGATGTGCCCGACCGCCGCGCCCAGCTTGCTCGCCACCAGCGCGCAGGCGATGGTCGAGTTGACGTCGCCGGCCACCAGCACCAGCTCGGGCTGGAAGGCCAGGCAGTCCTGCTCGAACAGGGTCAGGATCTTGGCGGTCTGCTCGGCGTGGCTGCCCGAACCCACGCCCAAGAAGGCGTCGGGCCGCGGCATCCCCAGGTCGTCAAAGAAGATCTGCGACATCTTGGCGTCGTAGTGCTGGCCGGTGTGAACCAGCCGCACGTCCAGGCCGCGCGCGCGCAGCGCCAGATACACCGGCGCCACCTTCATGAAGTTGGGGCGTGCGCCAACAACGCACGTGATCTTGGTAGGTTTCAAGGTACTCTCCCGCTACCGCTTGCGTCCGCGGCTGCTCGGCGGCGGCAAACTCGGCCCGCGCGCATTCCTGCCGGCCGGCGCCGCGGGTCGCTTGCCGCGCGAAGGCCGCTTGGGTGGCGGCAAGCTGTCGATTGGCAGTGCCTTTTTGACGGCCTGGCCGCGACCCGCGCCGCGCCGCTGCGGGGCATCGCTGGGTCCGGGCCCGGTCGACAGCCCCGGCGCCTTGGCCGCCTTGCGCCGCGGATCCGGCGGCAGCTCGAAGGCGCCGATGTGGCCGCGGGTGCGCAGCTGCTCGATCTCGTTGTCTTCCAGGGTCTTCCACTGCCCCAGCGCCAGCCCCGCGGCGGTGACGCCGGCAAAGGACACGCGCCGCAGCCGCACCACCGGGTGGCCCACCCGTTCCAGCAGGCGCCGGACTTCGCGGTTGCGGCCCTCGGTCAGGGTCAGGCGCAGCCAGGCGTTGCTGTCGGTCTGCTTGACCAAGTCGACCTGCTCGGCGCGCGCCGGCCCGTCTTCCAGGCGCACCCCCTGCCGCAGCCGCGCCAAGGTCTCTTCGCTGGGAATGCCGCGCACCCGCGCCTCGTAGACGCGCTGCACCGCATAGCGGGCGTGGCCCAGCCGCTCGGCCAAGTCGCCGTCGTTGGTGAACAGCAGCACACCCTCGGTGTTGAAGTCCAAGCGGCCGATCGAGCGCAGCGCCTGATCCTTGGGCACCAGGTGGTAAACCAGCGGCCGCCCTTCGGGATCGCTCGCCGCGCACAAGAAGCCCACCGGCTTGTTCAGCACGATGAGCAGCCGCTTGGCCGGCATCTTCAGGCGCTCGCCGTCCAGCCGCACCTCGTCGGCAAAGGGGTCCACGCGCACGCCCAGCTGGTCGGCCACCTTGCCGTTGATTTCCACCCGGCCCTGGACGATCAGCTCCTCGGCGGCGCGGCGCGAGGCAATCCCGCAGCGCGACAAGAACTTTTGCAGGCGTTCGCCGCTTTTGGGCGGTTTGGCCGCACGGGGTGGGTGGCGCGGGGACTCTTGAGGGTTCGATCGGGTCATGGCCGGCTCCGGAGCAAAGCGCGGTAGTATCGCCGGGCTGGGCGGGCCTGTCCACTGCTGTGCGCTCGCGGCGTCGCATCGGCGGTGCCTAGCTCAGCACGGCAACTCCGCCTGCTGCCCCACCTATCTGCCGCTGCGGTTGGCGCTCGGGCGGTGGCTGCTATGCTTGGGCGCCGCCAGTGCGGCCTGCGAGTTGCCCATGACCGCCAGCGAGGCCGCCGCTTCGGACCCGGCCGTTCAACTAGTCCAGCAATTCTATGGAGCCTTTGCCCGCCGCGACGGCGCCGCGATGGCCGCGCTCTACGCCCCCGACGCGGTGTTCAGCGACGGCGCCTTCGGCACGCTCAGCGGCGTCGACGCCGGCCGGATGTGGCAGATGTTGTGCCAGCAGGGCAAGGACTTGCGCGTGGTGCTCGACCGCGCCGAGCGCACCGCCGATCGCGACGGCTTGGCGCAGGTGAGCGCGCAATGGACCGCCAACTATACGTTTTCGGCGACCGGCCGCCCGGTGGTCAACGTCATCCAGGCCACCTTGACCCTGGACCTGTCCCGCGGCGTGATCGTCGAGCACCACGACGTGTTTTCGTTCTGGCGCTGGTCACGGCAAGCGCTGGGCCCGATCGGCCTGGTGATGGGCTGGTCCGGCTGGCTGCAGGGCCAGGTGCGGCGCCGCGCGCTCAAGTCGCTGGCACTGTGGAAGCCCGCATAGGTACTGCTAGTGCTGGGCAGTAGCCACGC
>JACRCU010000007.1 GCA_016218865.1 Deltaproteobacteria bacterium
AAGTACGCCGGCAGCGTCGCCACCAGGGTCTTGCCTTCGCCGGTGCGCATCTCGGCGACCATGCCCTTGTGCAGCGCGTAGCCGCCGATCATCTGCACGTCGTAGTGGCGCTGGCCCAGGCGCCGCCAAGCGGCCTCGCGGGTCACGGCAAAGGCTTCGGGCAGGATGTCGTCCAGAGTCGCGCCGCGCGACAGCCGCTCCTTGAAGGTGCCGGTCATGGCGCGCAGTCCGTCGTCGTCCAGGGCCTTGATGCGCGGCTCCAGGTCGTTGATCTGGGCAACAATCGGGCGAATCTTCTTGATTTCACGTTCGTTCTTGGTGCCGAACGTCTTGGCGAGGAGCTGCTTGAACATAGAGGCGATGTCCTTGGTGCGAGCGCGCGGCCGACGCGCATCCGGGCGCAGGCGGCCAAATAAGGTAAGGCGAGCGCTGCCGATCCGCAAGGTACCGCGCGCGCAGAAAGGGGCTCCGCGGCCGGGAACTTGCCGCAACCCCGCCGCAAGCGGTAACGTAAGGGGGCTGTACCTATTGCAGGGGAACCAAGGCCATGACTTCCACGCCGATCGACCAGCGCCGACCCAACCCGCCCCGCACCCGTGCCGGGCTAGTGGGGGCGCTGAGCCTGCTCGCGGCCCTGGTCTCTGGTTGCCCGACCAGCAAGCCCAGCGCCGACGCGGCGGTGGCTGTCTACCCATGCGACGACGACCCCTACGGCGTGGACGAAAACGGCGATGACTGTCCGTGCGTGACCGACCCGACCCAGGACTTCTGCCCCGACCCCTGCTCGCTGGAACCCCCGGCCGCCCAATGCAAAGACACCGCCAGCGGCGACACCACCCAGCCCGATGCCGGTGGCGATGCACCCGACGCCAAGCCCGACGCGCCCGATGCCGCCGATGCCACCGATGCCAAGGACACCGTTGACACCAACCCGCCCCTGGACGTGATCGAAGACACGACCGACGAGGACATCCCGCTCGAGGACGGAACCGACGAACTCGACAGCGAGATCGAGGACACCGAGCCGCCGCCGGACGTGGCCGACGTGCCCGACATTGCCCCGGACACCGGCGCCGACATCAAGCCCGACGGCATCCTGCAAGTGCCCGACGGCAGTGTGAAACAGGGCGACGGCACCTACCTGTATCCGGACGGCAATGTGGTGCCCAAAGAAGACATCCCCGTGTGCACGCTGGACAAGGACTGCATCGGCCCGGTCAAGGCGTGCTACGACATCAAGTGCCTGGTCGACCCCACGGTAAGTGGCGGCCGCCGCTGCGACTACCTGCCGCAGAGCTATGGTGCCCAGTGCGACGACAAGAACTTCTGCAGCACGGCGGACAAGTGCGACGGCAAGGGCGCGTGCTTGGGCACGCCGGTCGCCTGCATCGACAGCGACGACGACGTGTGCACCGCGCCCAGCTGCGACCCCCTGAAGGGCTGCGTCGCGACCAAGGCCGCCACCGGCACCGCCTGCAACGACGGCAACCCCTGCACCGCCGGCGAGTCGTGCTACAACGGCAAGTGCGACAGCCAGACCGCCGACAATGCCTGCGCCTGTGCGAGCAAGCTGGACTGCCTGGCTTACGAAGACGGCAACCTCTGCAACGGCACCCTGACCTGCAAGTCGGGCGCGTGCGTGGTCGACTCGGCCACCATCCCCAAGCCGTGCGACGCGACCCAGGATACAGCTTGCATTGCCAATACTTGCGACCCCAAGAGCGGCGTTTGCGTGTACAAGTGGGCGCTCTACGGCAGCGTCTGCAGCGACGGCGACGCGTGCGACGGCCCGGACCTGTGCATCAACGGCGCCTGCAAGGGCACCGGCGCGGTCAACTGCGACGACAAGAACCCTTGCACAGTCGATAGTTGCGACAAGCTCAAGGGCTGCCAACACCTGGCCAACAGCCTGCTGTGCGACGACGGCAACCCATGCACCACCGCCGACGCGTGCGTGGGCGGCGCCTGCACGGGCACCGTCAAGGCCAGCTGCAGCTGCACCACCGGGGCCGACTGCGCCCAATTCGAAGACGGCAACGCCTGCAATGGCACGCTGAAGTGCAGCAAGGGCACCTGTACCGTGGATCTGGCCTCGGTCGTGCAGTGTGCCGACGCCGGCCCGTGCGTGGCCCAAGCCTGCGATCCCTCTACCGGCAAGTGCGCCGGCCAGAACCTGCCCGCCGGCACCCCGTGCAGCGACGGCAGCCAGTGCACCTACGGCGACGTGTGCAGCGCGGTGGGCACCTGCATGGGCGGCACCAAGCTGGAGTGCGACGACAAGAACCCGTGCACGTCCGACAGCTGCGACGGCAAGTTCGGCTGCATCCACGGCTACTTGGACGGGGCCGCTTGCAGCGACGGCAACCCGTGCACCCTCAAGGACAAGTGCAAGGCCGGCAAGTGCCAGCCCGGCGCCGACCAGTGCGAGTGCACGGCCGATTCGGACTGCCAGGCCAAGGTGGCCGCGAGCGACAAGTGCTTCTCGGGCTGGGCCTGCGTCGAGACCGACAGCGGCTCGCGTTGCCTGTACGATCCCAAGAAGACCGTGACTTGCACGGCCGAGGCGGCGGCCAGCGGCTGCGCCAGCGTGGCCTGCGAGGCGAGCAGCGGCACCTGCAAGACGACCAACGTGGTCGACGCAACCCCGTGCGACGACAAGGTCTTCTGCACCATCCTGGACCGTTGCATCGGCGGCACCTGCACCGGCGACCAGAACACTTGCAGCGACGGCCAGCCGTGCACGGCCGACAACTGCGACGACACGGTCACCGTGGGCGACGCCTGCAAGCACGACCCCAACACCTTGGACGGCTTGGCGTGCAGCGACGGCTCGGCGTGCACCAGCGGCGACCTGTGCAAGACCGGCAAGTGCAGCGGCGAGCTGATCAGCTGCGACGACAAGAATGCCTGCACCGTCGACACCTGCGACAAGGCCGTGGGCTGCACCCACACGCCAGCCGAAAACACCACCCCCTGCGACGATCAAAACGCCTGCACCGGCGACAGCACACAAGGCGGCAGTTTTGCTCAGGATCACTGCGACGGTGCCGGCACCTGCAAGTCGGGCGACCCCAAGATCTGCACCACTAGCGAGCCCTGCATCGAGATTCCGTGCAACCCGACCGCCACCACCCTGCCCTCTGGCGGCGGCAAGTTGGGCTGCGAGAACAAGATTCCTCAAGACGGCAAGGCCTGCAACGACGGCAATGCCTGCACGGACGGCGACGTCTGCCAGGGCGCCAACTGCGCGTCCGGCTTGGCGATGACCTGCGACGACGACAACGCCTGCACCCAAGATGCCTGCGACAAGGTGACCGGCTGCACCCACACCGCCACCCAGGCGACGTGCGACGACAAGGATCCCTGTACCGACAACGACGCCTGCAGCACCGGCGTGTGCAAGGGCACGCCCGCCGACTGCAACGACGAAAACGTTTGCACAACCGACGCTTGCGTGCCGGGCGCCGGCTGCACCTACAAGCCCGTGGCCGGCGACTGCGGCGACTTTGCCGACTGCAGCAGCGACGCCACGCCCACCTGCGCCTTCAAGGGCGGCGTGCACCTGGTCATCAGCGAGGTCTACGTTGGCAACCCGACCGACCCCAGCGACGACTGGGTCGAGATCTTCAACCCGACCGAAGGCACCGCGCAACTGGCCGACTATGCCCTGGAGGCGCGGCCCTTCGACGCCAATACCAAGGATCCCTGGACCTTGCTGGCCAAGGGCAAGGCCAGCACCACGCTGCCGCCGCACCGCTACGTCCTGTTCGGCGCCGGGGCCGTGGCCCAGGCCGGCGTGTCGGTCGACGTGACCGCGGCAACGACCTTCAAGCTGGCGATGCCGCTCAAGAACATGCCGGGCAAGGCTGGCTGCACGGTCGACAGCTTGCGTCACCTGCAGCTCCGGTTGCGCGACACCGCCCACGAGCTCGAACACGACCGCGTGAGCTGGGACGACGGCCAGGCCGCGGTGGTGCCGATCGGCATGGCGCCGGTGGACTCGTCGGCGCTGAGTTGGCCGAGCTATACGTCGATCGAACGCCACGCGTCCGCCCAGTCCGAGGCGTCGTCGATGGCGCCACACCGGCCCGAGTGGCTGGCCGGCAACGGCTACGACACCGGCAAAGACGTCGACGACTTCTTGGTGCGCCTGTGGCCCGAGCCGCAAAATCTGGCCGCCGGCAAGTTCGAGCCAGCCTGCGGCGGCACCTGCTCGCTGGGCAAGGTCTGCAACTTCTCGTCGGTCAGTCAAAAGTGCATCGACGACATCGAGTGCGAGTCGTTTGGCGTGACCGGCGCCCTGGGCTGTGGCTCGGGCAAGGTCTGCGGCAACGGCACCATGGTCTGCATCCCCGATCCGGCCGGTTCGGTGGTGATCAGCGAGGTGTACTTCGGAACCGACGGCGAGCAATACTTGGAGCTCTACAACGCCAGCAGCAAGGCTGTGAATCTGAGCGGTTGGCTGGTGCAGAAGAAGGACGCCGACGTGGAGTCCTTCAAGCCGTGGATCGTCAACGTGGTGGCGATTCCGGCCAATACCGTGCTGGCCGGCAAGCACTATTTCTTGATCGGCACGCAGGCCTGGGCGCGGACCCACGGGCAGGTCGACCTGATCCCGGCCACCGCCAGCGCCATGGACCCGGCGGGCGGCAGCTTGCGGCTCTACGACCCCAGTTCCGACACCGAGTTGGACCTGCTCGGCTGGGGCGCGGCGGTGACCTACAGCAACGCCGGTGTGGGCGCCCAATACAAGCCGGCCGCGGCGGTCGAAGCCCTGGGCAGCAGCCTGGAGCGCAAGGCCAAGAACGGCGCCACCGTGACCAGCATGGCCCCCGGCGGCGGCGCAGACCTGGCGGGCAACGCGCTGGATACCAACAACGACAGCAGCGACTTCATCGTCGCCGACCCCACGCCGCAGACCATGGGCGCCGGGGTGTACGAGCCGGCCTGCGCCGGTACGTGCCCGAACGGCCTGGTGTGCAACTACCTGGGCGGCGCGGCGGAAAAGTGTGTGGATCCGCTGTGTGGCGGGGCGTGCGTGAGCAAGATGGGCTACGGCTGCAACCCCAAGACGCAAGAGTGCGATCTGAAGGTCCTCATCGCCGAAGTGGCCACCGAAGGCCCGCCAGCCACCAACCAGAAGGGCAATCCGATGTTGGCGGCCGAGAACGAGTACATCGTGCTGTACAACCCGTCGGCCAGCACCATCGACCTGGCCAAGACCACCACGGCCAACGGCAAGACGACCGTGGACACCGCGATGGTCCTGCAGATGCAAAATCCCACGGATACGCTACAGACCTCGATTACCGACCAAATTCCCACGGGAAAGCCGCTGATCGGCTCGGTGCCGCCGCACAGCTACTTCCTGATCGCCCCGCTCAATTACGACGCTAGCCTGCCGGCGCCGGACTTCCAATCGAGCAAGCCCTTCAACTTGCCGAGCGCGGGCGGGGTCGTCCGGATTGCCACCATGCAGAACGTCGAATTCGACCGGGTGGCCTGGGGCACCGCGGCCGCCGCCAAGGCCGAGGGCAAAGCTCCCGCCGAGCCACAGGTTTCCGCGACTTGCGGCGACGGCCAAGGTGGCGCGATCCGCCGCAGGGGCTTGGTGCCCGGCGCGGCGTCCGACTACGGCGACCCGACCAAGCCCGCCTTCCACTGCGGCGCGGGCTTCGACACCGGCACCAACCCAGGCGGCAACAACTCCACCGACTGGGTGCGCATCCCGCAGCGCACGCCGCACTCGCAGAAGTGCACCTGGCCGTCGCTGGCCGGCCAAACCGGCCCGATGTGCGTGGGCTATCCGATCCACAACCGACCGTAGCCACAGCCCCGGGCAAGACACAACACAATGATCCAGATACAGAACCTGGCCAAGAGCTACGGCGTCAAGACGCTGTTCGAGGGCGTGCACTGGCAGATTCTGCCGCGCCGCCGCTACGGTCTGGTCGGGCCGAATGGCGCCGGCAAGACCACCCTGCTCCGCATCGTCTGCGGCGAGCTGCAGGCCGACGGCGGCGCGGTGCAAAAGCCCAAGGCGCTGCGCATCGGCTACCTGCCGCAAGATGTGTAAGACGTGGGCACGGGCACGGTGCTGCAGGCGGTGCTGGCGGGTTCGGCCGACTGGCTGCGCGCCAAGCAGCGCCTGCACGACCTGCACGTCAAGATGGCTGCCGAGCACGCCTGGGCGGGGAGCGACGCGGCGCTGGAAGCTCTGGACAAGGCCATGCACGCCTACGAGGAGCTGGGGGGCGACGACCTGGAAGTCCGGGCCAATACCGTGCTTTCGGGCCTGGGCTTCAACCGCGCCGCCATCGCCAGCGACGTGCTGACCCTGTCGGGCGGCTGGCGCATGCGCGTGGCCCTGGCGCGCCTGCTGGTGCTGCGGCCCGATGCGCTCTTGCTGGACGAGCCGACCAACCACCTGGACCTGGAGAGTCTGGCCTGGTTCGAAGATTTTCTGGAGGACTACCCCGGCGCCATCGTCGCGGTGAGCCACGACCGCTACTTCTTGAACCGGGTGCCGACCCACATCGTCGAGCTCAGCAAGAAGGGCGTGCAGGAGTATCCGGGCGGTTACGAGGACTTTCTAGAAGGTCGGGCGGCGCGCATCGACCAGCAGGTGGCGCAAAAGGTGCGGGTCGACCGGCAGCGCGCGCACCT
>JACRCU010000159.1 GCA_016218865.1 Deltaproteobacteria bacterium
GGGGGTGAGGGCTCACCCCGCGATTGGAAATACACAGGAGAGTCAAGATGGGCCGCAAGATGAACCTGGACGACCTGACCGGCTGGCTGCCGCAGCTGACCGAAGAAGAGCTGACGGTGCGCGACACGGTGCGCAAGTGGGTGGCGAGCGCCTGTTTGCCCAGGATTCGCGACGACTTCGAGCACCACCGCTTCCACACCGGTTGGATTCCCGAGCTGGCGGCAATGGGCGTGCTGGGTGCGCCGATCCAGGGCTACGGCTGCGCGGGCATCAGCAACGTGGCGTACGGCCTCGCTTGCGCGGAGGTGGAGTACTGCGACTCGGGCCTGCGCTCGTTCGTGTCGGTGCAGACCAGCCTGGCGATGTTCGCGATTTGGAAGTACGGCAGCGAGGCGCAAAAGCAGAAGTGGCTCCCCAAGATGGCGGCGGGCAAGGCGATTGGCTGCTTTGGCTTGACGGAACCGAACCACGGCTCGGACCCGGGCTCGATGAAGACCCGCGCCGAGCAGGACGGCGACAGCTGGACCCTGAACGGCAGCAAGATGTGGATCACCAACGCGCAAGTGGCCGACGTCGCTATCGTGTGGGCGCACACCGGCGGCGGGCCCGACTCGATCCGCGGCTTCATCGTCGAGAAGGGCACGCCGGGCTTTGCCGCGCACGACATCCCGCACAAGCTGTCGATGCGCGCGTCGTTCACCGGGTCGCTGAGCCTGCAGGACGTCAAGCTGAGCGAGGCCGACCGCCTGCCGCTGGCCGTGGGGCTCAAGGGCCCGCTGGGCTGCCTGGACAATGCCCGCTTTGGCGTGGCCTGGGGCGTGCTGGGGGCGACGCGCTTCTGCATCGAGCGCGCGATTGAATACACGACGGACCGCGAGCAGTTCGGTGTGCCGATTGCCAGCAAGCAGCTGGTGCAGGCGCCGCTTGCCGACCTGGCGAGCCGCTACGTGCAGGCGGCGCTTTTGAGCTTGCACTACGGGCGCTTGAAGGACGAAAAGAAGCTCAGCCCGGTGCAGGTCAGCCTGCTCAAGCGCAACAACTGCCGCCTGGCCCTGGATGCGGCGCGGACGGCGCGCGAGTTGATGGGCGCCAACGGCATCACGGGCGAGTACGACGTGTTGCGGCATGCCAACAACCTGGAGAGTGTGTTGACGTACGAGGGGACGGAGCAGATCCATACCTTGGTGATTGGCCGGGCGCTCACGGGCGAGGCGGCGTTCTAGTCGGCGTTTGGGCCGCTGCGGTGGCCACGGACAAGGCGGCAGCACGGGTCTTGGCCACGGGTGGAACGACCTGGATGACTCGGACATCCCGCACCTGGTCGACGTGTCGGTGCTGCGCGACATCCGCAACCCGGCGCTGGTCGACCACATCCAGCGGGCCGGCGTGGTGCTGTACGAGCGACCCAATCCGCCCCCCGAATCCCTATAGCGCCATCCCCCGGCAACGTTTACACTTCGCCCCGCTGCGCCGGCCCCGCGCAGGCCCTGGTGCGCCAGGCGACCCGGAAGATGCGCCAATTTCTGTACATTTCGCCCTACTTTCCGCCGCAGACCCAGGTGGGTGCGCTGCGGCCGCTCAAATTCGTGCGCCAACTGCCCAGCTTGGGCTGGCAGCCGGTGGTGCTGTGCGACCTGTGGCCGACCGACGGCATGGACGCCGAGCTCGAGCGCTTCGTGCCCGATAGCGTGGAAGTCATTCGCGATTTCAGCCACCGCGCCGCCAAGGCCTACCTGCACCTGTACCAGCCGCCGAAGGAAAAGCCCGGCGCACCGGTCGCCCACCGCGTCGAGAAGGGCAAGCCCCTGCACGAGCGCCTGATTCCGCAGAGCTGGCAGAACCCCGAGCTGGTGCCGCTGTCCGAACACGGGCCCGACATGCCCTGGGCCTACCGCGCCGCCAAGAAGGTGCTGAAAGAACACCCGAAGATCGAGGCCATCGTCGTCAACGCCGACCCGTTCGCCGCGGCGGTGGTCGGTGCCAAGCTGGCCCAAGCCACGGGGCTGCCGCTGATCCAGGACTTCCGCGACATTTGGGCCCCGTGCAAGCTGCGCCGGCCGCGCCGCCTGCCTCCGCAGCGCTGGCTGGAAGACAAGCTGGAGCGCTACTGCTTCGACCACGCCGACCACATGGTCATCAACACCCAGGTCAGCCTGGACGACTACCGCGCCTTCTACCCCGACATCCCGGCGAGCAAGTGGTCGCTCATTCGCAACTTTTTCGACGGCGACCTGGTGAGCCACGGCAGCCATCCCGGCTTCGACCGCTGGACGCTGCTGCACCTGGGCAACTTCTCGCGCTTTCGCATCGCCGATCCGCTGGTGCGGGCGGTGGCGCGGGCGCTGGAGCTGGGTCTGCCGCGCGAGCAGATCCAGGTGGTCTCTACGGGTGCCTACGGGCAGGGCGCGCTGCAGCTGGCGGCCGAGCTGGGCGTCGCCGACCTGTTCAAGACCGAAAAGCCGTTGCCGTACCACCAGATCGGCGCCATCTGCCAGGCAGCCGACGTGCTGGTCTACATTGCCGAACCGGGCGCCGACCAGCGCATCGCCAGCAAGTTCTACGACTACCTGGGCGCGCGCCGGCCGGTGCTGTCGGTCAGCGACAACCCGGAGTCGGGCAAGATACTAGACGAATGTCAAGGTGGCGCGCAGTTCGGAACGGCAGACGTGGAGGCGATGGCCGCCTGGTTGCTTGATGAACATCAAAAGGGTCGCCACCGCACCATCGCCCGCAGCCTGCAGGGCTTGACGGCCGCCGAGGCGGCGCAGACCTTTGTCGGTCTGTTGGAGCAGGTGACGGCAAATAAATCTAGCAATTCCAAGAAGTAGAAAGAGGCTGCCATGTGGAAAGTGACCCTGAGCGACCTGCGCCTGCACGCCGACGACCACGCCGCCGTGAGCGAGGTGATGAAGTCGAACTGGCTGACCATGGGGCCCAAGACCGCCGAATTCGAGGCGGCTTTCGCGCGCGCTCTGGACCCGCAGACGCCGCCGACCGCCTACGCCGTGGCCAACTGCACCGTGGCGCTGCACATGGCGCTGGTGGCGCTGGGCATCGGCCCGGGCGACGAAGTCATCGTGCCCAGCCTGACTTTCGTGGCGACCGCCAACGCCGTGCTCTACACCGGCGCGACGGTGGTGCTGGCCGACATCGTGGGCCCGGGCGACCTGACCCTGTGCCCCGACGACGTTTTGGCAAAGATTACGCCCAAGACCCGCGCTATCATTCCGGTCCACTACGCCGGCCAGCCCTGCGACATGCGCCGGCTGGTGGCCGAGTGCAAGAAGCGCGGCATCGCGATTGTGGAAGACGTGGCCCACGCGCCGCTGGCCGACTGCATCGTGCACGACGACGAGCCGGCGCAAGCGCTGGGGACGATTGGCGATATCGGCTGCTTCTCGTTCTTCTCGAACAAGAACATGACCACCGGCGAGGGCGGCATGGTGGTGACGCGCCACCCCGAAATTGCCGAGAAGCTGCGCCTGCTTCGCTCGCACGGCATGACCACCCTGACCCTGGATCGCCACAAGGGCCACGCCTACAGCTACGACGTGGTCGACCTGGGCTTCAACTACCGGATGGACGAAATCCGCGCCGCGCTTGGGCTTTCGCAGCTGTCGCGCCTGCCCGACAACAACCGCCGCCGCGCCGAGGCCGTGGCGCTGTATCGCGAAAAGCTGGCGCGGATTCCGGGATTGGAGGTGCCGTTTGCCTAGCGCCTGCCCGAGGGGCGGGTGGCGCCGCACATCCTGCCGGTGCTGCTGCCGGTCGGCGTGACGCGGCTGGCGGTGCAGCAGGCCATGAAAGAGCAGGGGATCCAGACCTCTGTGCACTACCCGCCGATCCACACCTTCACGCTGCACCGCGACTCGGAGCTGGTGCGGGCCGAGCAGCTGAGCGGGGTCGACTCCGTGGCCGAGCGCCTGCTCACCCTGCCGCTGTACGCCGATTTGACCGAAGACGACATCGACCTGGTGGTGCGCGCGCTCAAGCACTCGCTGGCGCAGACTGTGGCGCAGGCGGAGGGCTGAAACGTGGTGCAACTTCCCAATACGGCTATCGTTCTGGCCGGTGGTCTGGGCTCGCGCCTGGCGCCGCTGACCGCGGTGATTCCCAAGCCGCTGGTGCCCATCGAGCGCGAGGCCATCGCCGAGATCCTGCTGCGCCAGCTGCGCTACCGGGGCATCGAGAAAGTCATCGTTTCGATTGGCTATCTGGGCCACCTCATCCAGGCAGTGCTGGGCGACGGCGAGCGCTTCGGCCTGCGCATCGAGTACCAGCGCGAAGAACAGCCGCTCGGCACCGTGGGGCCGCTGGCGCTGCTGGCCGACCGGCTGCCCGAGGACTTCCTGGTGCTGAACGGCGACGTGCTGAGCGACATCGACTTCGGCGCGCTCCTGGCCAACCACCGCGCCTCGGGCCGCACGCTGACGGTGGCGACCTACCCCAAGCCAGTCAAGGTGGACCTGGGGGTTTTAGAGATGGGCGGCGACGGTTGCGTGACCCGCTTCGTCGAGAAGCCGACCTACGACTTCCGCGTGTCGATGGGCGTGTATGCGATGAACCGCCGCGTGCTCGGCTACTTCGAGCCCGGCCAGCGCTTCGGCTTCGACAATCTGGTGCTGGCGATGCTGGCCAAGGGCGATCCGGTGGGCACCTTCGATTGGGGCCACGGTCGCTGGTTGGACATCGGCCGCCCGAGTGACTATGCGGTGGCGCAAGAGCGCTTTGCCGCCGAGCGCGCCTTCTACCTGCCCGGCGAAGCGGTCGAAGCAGCGGACATCGGGGGCGAATCGTGAGCGATCCCATCTACCTGGACCACAATGCCACCACGCCCGTGCGCCAGGAGGTGGTCGAGGCGATGCTGCCGTTCCTGACGCAGCACTTCGGTAACCCGTCCAGCGCGCACGTGTACGGCCAGCGGGCCCGCCACGCTGTGGACCGCGCCCGCGAGCAGGTGGCGGCGGCGTTGGGCTGCAAACCGCAGGAAATCCTGTTTACTTCGGGCGGGACCGAGGCCAACAACCTGGCCATCCGCGGCGTGACCGCGGCGCTGCCATACCGCAAGCACGTCATCACGACCGCGGTGGAGCATCCGGCCACCGCCGAGCCCTGCAACTATCTGGGTCGCAACGGCTACAAGGTGGATCGCCTGGGAGTGGACGGCGATGGGCTGGTCGACCTGGACGAGCTGGACCGATTCGTCGACACCAATACCGCGCTGGTCACCATTCTGTTCGCGCACAACGAAACCGGCGTGATCCAGCCGCTGCTCGACATCGCCAAGCTGGCCCATCGCCACAGCGCGGTGGTGCACGCCGACGCGGCCCAGGCGGTCGGCAAGATCCCGGTGCGGGTCGAGGACTTGCGCGTGGACCTGCTGACGGTCGCCGGCCACAAGCTGGGCGCGCCCAAGGGCGTCGGGGCCTTGTATGTGCGCACCGGCACTCCGCTTGCGCCGCTGCTGCTGGGTGCGAGCCACGAGCGCGGTCTGCGCCCCGGCACCGAGAACGTCGCGTCGATCGTCGGCCTGGGCGCAGCCATCGAGCTGGCGGTGGCAGAGCTGGACAAATACGCGGGGCGGATCGGCGGGTTGCGCGACACGCTGTGGCAGAGTCTGCAGGCTGGCATCCCGGATCTGGTGTGCAACGGCGAAGGGGCCCCGCGCCTGCCCAATACCTTGAGCGTGCGTTTTCCGCGGGTTACCGGCCATGCGGTGCTGGCAGCGGCGCCCGAGCTGGCCGCTTCGACCGGCTCGGCCTGCCACGACGGCAGTGTGACGGCGCCGGCGGTGGTGGTGGCGATGGGCGTCGACGCCGAGGCGGCCAGCGGCACGGTCCGCCTGAGCCTGGGTCGCTCGACCAGCCTGGACGACGTGCAACAGGCCGTGGGCGCGCTGGTTCGCGGCTGGCGGCGGGTCATCGAGGCCGGGACCGGCGGCGGCGCCAACATCGAGGTGACCCACGTCGATATGGCCGCCAAGGCATAGGCCGGCGCTCCCCAAAACGGTTGGGGGGCAATTTCTACCCATTGAAAGTCTTGCGAATTGTTGCTTTGCGTTCGCAATCCTGGCCCCCTTGGGGTGGCGGCGCCGGGGGATCACGCTACCTCTGGGAGCCCAGCTGCGCTGCTCGCCGCGCGCCCCTCCTGCGAGCGGCGGCCGCAGTGCGAAGGCCCGGCGCAGGTCGTTCAGAAATTGCCCCCCACCTTTCAGAAAATGCCCCCCACCCTTCCGCGTGCCGGGCTGGGACGCCCAAAGCGCTTTGAAAATGCCTAGTAGAAATTGCCCCCCAACCTGGGCGGCGACGAGAATGGCCCCCAAGGCGGCGCGGTGAATCTAGCGTGCCCCGGTTTGGCTCCTACCTTGCCGCAGAGGCCCAGTGTTCCGGGTCCGATTGAGCGCCATGATCATCGCCTGCCCCAAGTGTCACCAAGCCAACCGCGTGCCCGCCAGCCGGCTGGGCGAGACCGCGCGCTGTGCCACCTGCAAAGAGCCGATCCTGCCCGTGACCAAGCCGGTGCACGTGGGCAGCCCAGAGGAATTCCAAGAGTTGACCGCTGCTTCCAGCGTGCCGGTGCTGGTCGACTTCTGGGCCCCGTGGTGCGGGCCGTGCCGCACGGTCGCGCCCGAGCTGGACAAGATTGCCGAGCAGAAGGCCGGCGGCCTGGTCGTTGCCAAGGTGAACACCGACGCAGTGCCGCAACTGGCTGCGAAGTTTCAGATTTCTGGCATCCCCACCATGGTGCTGATGCGCGGCGGTCGCGAGGCGCAGCGGGTGTCCGGGTCGATGCGCGCGGCGGCCATCCTGTCGACCTTCGGCCTGTAGTCAGACCACAAATTCCGTTGAAGCAAGGAGTTCTCATGACCCGATTCGTCGGTCTGGCCGCAACCGGCCTGGCCCTGTGCGCGTGTTCGTCCCCCCAAGTATCCGGGGATTCCGCTCCCGCGGAGCACGCGGCCGGCTGCCCGCACCACGGGGAGCACCACGGCGACCATCACGGCGAGCACCACGCCGACCACCATCCGCGGCCGGGCGAGAACCCCCACAAAAGCCACAATGCGCACCACCGGTTCCAGAACGCCGAGGAGTGGGTCAAGGTCTTCGAATCGCCCGAGCGCGACGCCTGGCAGCGCGGCGATGCGGTGGTCGCGGCGCTGGCGCCGGCCAAGAACGCGCGGATCGCGGATATTGGCTCGGGGACGGGCTATTTCTCGGTCCGGTTGGCCAAGGCGGTGCCGGACGGCAAGGTGTTCGGCCTGGACATCGAGCCCGACATGGTGCGGTACCTGAACGAGCGGGCGGCACGCGAAAAGCTCGGCAACCTCAAGTCGTTGCAGGCCAAGCCAAACGACCCGAGCCTGCCCGAGCCGGTGGATCTGGTGCTGCTGTGCGACGTGTACCACCACCTGGGCGACCGCCAGGCCTGGCTCGCCAAGTTGGCCGGACAGCTGGCGCCCGGGGCGCGGGTGGCGATCGTCGACTTCCGCATGGACGACATCCCGGTCGGGCCGCCCAAGGAAATGCGGGTGGCGCCCGAGGTGATGGTGGCCGAGCTGCAGCAAGCCGGCTTCGTCCTGCAGTCGCGCGACGACAAGCTTTTGCCGTATCAGCACTTGCTCGTGTTCACCGCGGCGAAATAGCGGCGTCGGCCGCTGTCACCTTGGGCACCGGGGCCCCGTGTTGCGCGCCCGAAGACGGCGTGTGGTCAGGCCGCCCCGACCATGCTACAACCGGCAGGAAGGTTGCGAAAACCCCTGCAGGAGTGGCCCATGGTCAGCCCCGCGCCGCGTCCGTCGAACACCAACCCATCGGGTGCTGTCGAGCCGTCGACCCTGCCGAGCCTGGGCGACACCGCCGTCCACGCGGACACGCTGGCGGCCGACGACACCAACGCCGACACGCTAGCCGCCGCGCCTGGCGCTCCCCGACCGATCACCGCCAGCCGTGCGCCGACCGTGCCGCCGCGGGCCGGGAGCATTGCCGACACGGTGCGGCAGGCCCTGGGCGACGATGCCGGCGCGCTGGCCGCCGATTCCCCCCAGCGCTATGCCGAGATGCGCGAGCTGGGCCGTGGCGGCATGGGCCGGGTCGTCGAGGCCCAGGATCGCTGGCTGGGCCGCAGGGTCGCGGTCAAGCACCTGCTCGCCAAGCACGATGCCACCTTGCGGCGGCGCTTCGAGCAAGAGGCGCTGGTCACGGCGCAGCTGGATCACCCTGGGATTCCTACGGTCTACGAGCGGAGTGCCGGCGGCGACGGGCACTGGTACACGATGCGGCTGGTCGAGGGCGAGCCGCTGTCGGCGCTGCTGAAGCGGGCGGCGCGCTACGAGGATCGGCTGATGTACCTGCCGGTGCTGGCGGCGGTGGCGCAGACGCTGGCCCACGCGCACGAAAGAGGCGTCATCCACCGCGACATCAAGCCCGACAACGTGGTGGTGGGCAGCCACGGGCAGGCGGTGCTGCTCGACTGGGGCATTGCGAAAGTCCGCGGTCTGACCGAGAAAGACGGCGATGCCGAGCGCGCAGTCCACGGCGCCCAGGGCATGACGCTGCACGGCTCGGTCCTGGGCACGCCAGCGTACATGGCCCCGGAGCAGGCGCGCGGCGACATCGCGGCCCTGGACGAGCGCTGCGACGTGTTCGCCTTGGGTGCCATGCTGTTTCACATCCTGACGGGCCGGCCGCCGTACCAAGGGACCTCGGTGACCGACGTCTTGGCGCAGGCGCGCGAAGGTCAGGTGCCCGACATCGACAAGCTGGCACCGCAGGCCTCGCCGCTGCTGCGCGACCTGGTGCGGAGCTGCATGCAGACCGATCCGGCGGCGCGGCCGGCCAACGCGGGTGAATTCGTCAAGGGTCTGCAGGGTTTCATGGCCGCGGCGATGGTCCAGCAGCCGGCGCGCGGGTTGGAGCGCTTCGTTTCGGCCACGAGCTGGTTCGGGCTGGTGGTGTGTCTGCTGCTGGCGCTGGTCGGCTGGAAGGCGGCGCCCACGCTTCGCGAAATGGGTGCGGCGTCGTACATCACCACGGTGTTCCTGGTGCTGGGCGTGGCGGTGGGCGCCCTCGAGTGGCGCACGGCCGGCAAGCACCACCTGCTGCCGATTGGTCTGGTGATGATGGCGATGACCGCGGTGATCGCCATCGCCGGGGCCGAGCTGGGCATGTTGCGAGTCTACGAGGCCCTGTCGCAGCCGGACCTGGCGGCCAACGCGGCCAAGTACCGCGAGCTTTTGGCGGTGGGGAGTCGCGAGGCGACCGGCAACATCCCGTTCGGACTCGTGTTCGCCCTGCTGCAGGGCACCATCCTGGCCCTGGCATGGCGGCGCGGCCGGGTCTCGCGCTAGGACGGTGTCAGGTATTTCCCATTGCCAAACTGCCGAACGTCGCGGCCCGCCCGACCTGGGTCGAACGAAGTCAATAAATCCAACAAGAACAGCGTATTGTCGATGACGCGCCGGCCGCGCTCAGCCTACAGCCGGACCTCGTAGGGCACCCGCCAGTGTAGCGTGAGGAACACCTGTCCCACGTGCCAGATCGCGCCGCGGTCGAAGTTGCCGATGGCCATCACGCTGCCGCCGAGCTTCTGCGGCACGTAGAACTGCGACGACCACCCCACCGCGATCAGGAACGCCGACGGCAGCACCGGAATCTCCCAGCGCAGCGTCAGGTCGAC
>JACRCU010000163.1 GCA_016218865.1 Deltaproteobacteria bacterium
GCAACGCACAGGCTCGCTTTGGTCGAGCCCGTGGGGTAATACAGACCGGCATGCACCACGCCGCTGTTGCGCGCCGAGGTCTGGGAGCCGAGCGCCGCGGCGCGCTCCAAAACCAGTACCTGTGCTCCGGCTTGCGCCAGTTGGGCGGCGGCCGCCAGACCGACCACCCCGCCGCCGACAACGGTGACGCGGCGGTCGCACAGGCTGGGTTGGCGGGGCAGGGCGCGCATGGGCCCCACGGTAGCGCCGACGGGCCGCGGTGGCCAGGGCCCCGGGATGCACTTGCCGCAGCGTCGCAACTCCTTTAGAATTCCGGCCCTCGCCTGGCCGTTGCCGGGCTCTACCCGGAGCCGGATCCGCAATATTGCCGCAGGACTGGCCCCGCCAAACCCCGTGACCCGGCCCTACGGCCCTGCTTTCTTGGAGCAATATCATGTCGTTCTTTGGCAAGAAGCCCCTCAAGACCATCGCCCCGCTCGAGACGGCCACCACGGTCTTCGCCGACTTCGAGACCACCCTGGGCACGTTCCGCATCCAGCTCTTTGTGGACAAGGCCCCGCAGACCTGCACCAATTTCATTCAGTTGGCCGAGGGCACCGTTGCCTGGAAGAACCCCTTCACCGGCAAGGACGAGAAGCGGCCCTACTACGACGGCCTGATCTTCCACCGCGTGATCGACGGCTTCATGCTGCAGGGCGGCTGCCCCAAGGGCGAGGGAACCGGCGGTCCCGGCTGGCAATTCGGCGACGAGTTCCACCCCACGCTGCGCCACAGCAAGCCCGGCATCCTGTCGATGGCCAACGCCGGCCCCGGCACCAACGGCAGCCAGTTCTTCATCACCGTCGCGCCTACCCCGCACCTGGACAACCGCCACAGCGTCTTTGGCGAAGTGGTGAGCGGCATGGACGTGGTCTACGCGATCGCCAAGACTCCGGTCGACGCCCGCGATCGGCCGCGCACGCCGGTGCACATCAACAAGGTCACCATCGTCCGCGGCTAGCGACGGGGAACAATCCGGGCGCCTTGGCGATTCTGTCAGGGCGGCTGCTGCAGTCCGGTTCGCTGGGCTGCAGCGGCGCCGTCCCGGCCGCTCAGGGGGAATGCGATGCGCAGAGTCCTGCAACTTGCCGCGCTGGTTGGCGTGACGCTGGCCACGGCCTGCACGGCGCCGACCGACTGCAGCCTGGAGCCGTCGCGGTGTCTGCCGCCGGCCTACCAGGTCAAGTCGGCCACCGCGCCGCAGCGCGCTCCGCAGGTGCTGGTGCCGCTGGTGCCCGGTGTGCCGGTGGCAGGTGCGCCTTCGGCCGGTGTGCCTGCGGCGGACGGCCTGAACCAGCGTCAGCGCGGGCCACGGCTGCCCGTAGACGGCGGCTCCCCCGCGGCGGATCAGCGGATGGTGGTCGCGCGGCGGGCCCTGGCGGCCGCCTTGCCGGCGCTGAAGGCCCACGACCTCAAGGCGCTGCGGCCCTTTGTAACCGAGCGCTACGCCAAGCAATTCGCCGAATTCGAAAGTCAGTATCAAGAGCGCTTTTGGCGCCACGCCGACAAAGTGACCAAGGTGCTGAGCAGTGCTCACCCCGAGTTCACCATCGAGGCGCAGGCCGACGGCCGCCTGCAAGCGACAGTGAAGTCGCAGGAAGGCCTTGAAATTCGTCCCGTCGTCGTGCAAGAAGACGGCGCCTGGAAATTGGATCGCTTGTAGACCTGGAGGCACGCATGTTCCCGAATTCGCTCCGTTGGCTCGCCCTTGGCGCCGCCGTTTTTGCCCTGGCCGCGGGCTGCAAGAAGCAAGAAGCTCCGGCGGCCAAACCGGCGGCGGCCGAAGCCAAGCCCGCCGAAACCAAGCCTGCCGAGGCGGTTGCGGCCCCTGCGGCGGCGTCGGCGGTGGCTGCGCCAGCGGCGGCTTCGGTGGCCGATGGCGACGGCGATCCCAACCAGAACGCCTGGAACCTGCAGGCCAACACCGCGCCGGTCAAGGCCGACGATCGCGTGTTCGTCTTGACCCAGGGCGCCCACCGCGCCTACGACGACGCCAACAAGCCCTACCGGCTGTTTGCCCACGACGTGGGCGAGGTCAAGGGCGGTCTGGTGGTCATCAAAGAGCTGACTGGCGGCACCTTCAAGACCAGCGGTCTGTTCGTCATCCCGGCCGGCAGCACCGCCGCCGAGCTGAAGGTGGGCGACATGGTGCTGGCGGAATGGGCGAGCGAGCTCAAGCACGGGGTGGTGCAGAAGATCGACGGTGAGAAGATCACCGTGCGTTACACGGACTTGCCCGACAACTGGAAGGACGACCTGCTGGTCAAGGTGCTGTCGCCCCGCGAGGTGACCCGCCAGAAGGAAGGCCTGCAGCCCGGCAACTTCGCGTTCGCCAAGGGGACTCAGGGCAAGGACGAGCTGGTGCTGCTGGTCGGCCAGTCCGGCGACAACTGGATCACCCGCCAGTTCAGCCAGCGCGTGCGCATGGTGGCCGTGTCGGATCTGCGGGCGATTCCGCTGAAGCCGGCGCTCAAGCCCGGTCAGCTGGTCGAAGTGCCGTGGATCGGTCAGGTCTACACCGGCAAGGTCGCCAAGGTCAGCGGCACCCGCGTCGAGGTCAAGGTCGACGGCATCCAGAAGAACGACGCTGTGATCGCCTCGCTCGGCCAGGTCGCGCCCGTCGAGCCCAAGAAGGCCGAGAAGCCCGCCGACAAGCCCGCCGAGAAGTAGCGGCGGCGGCTGCGGCCGGCACCAAGCAAGCCCGCAAAACTATTCAGCCGACTGACTGCCCCAGCGGTACAGCGCGATCGCCACCGCCACCGGGCCGTTGAGCGACTCGCTGCCGTCGGCCATGCCGATCGCCACCGACTGGGCGCGCAGATCGGCGGGCAGCCCCGGTCCTTCGACGCCGGGCAACAGCAAAAAATCGTCGGGAAACACGAACTTTTGCAGTGGCGTGCCCTCCGCGGACAGCGCCACCAGCTGCTCGGCGGGCAGGGCGGCCGCGACTTCGGCCAAGCTGGCGCCGCTCCACAGGTTCAGCCGCCAAGCGGCCAGGCCACCGGCGCGCACGGCCTTGGGATGGAACGGCGACGCCGCCTCGCGCGTCAGCACCACCTCGCGCACGCCCAGGGCTGCCGCGGAACGCAGCACGGCGCCTACGTTTTCCGGATCCTGGAACGGCACCGCCAGCGTGGCCCCCTGCAGCGTTCCGGGCCACGGCCGCGGCTGCGGCGCGCGCACCACCACCAGCGGGCCCTTGGTGCCGAACTGGTCCAGCTCGCGGAACAGGTCGGGCGCCAGCAGCGCCACCGGCAGATCGGCGCTCGCCTCGGCGACCACGTGCTCGGTTCCCAGCGGCACCAGCAGCTCGACACACAAGTGCTCGAAATCGCGCAGCACTTCGGGGACCAGCTTGGAGCCGGCCACCAGCGCCAGACCGTGCTTGCGGATGCCCTTGCCGGTCAGCAGGTCGCGCCAGGTGCGCATGGCGTCGTTGCTACCCGACTCAATGCGTCGGGTCTTGCGGCGCCCCACCTCGGTCGGGTCGGCCAGGCGCTCGAAGGTGACCAGCCGCCGGCGGTGGGTGGTGAACGGGATGTCGTAGGCCAGGTCGTCGCGCAGCCGCCAGGTGCTGGCAAAGCTGGCCTGCGCCTCGGCAATTTCGTCGTCGCAGTTGGGCCCCTTCATGAAGATGGCCAGGCCGCCCGGCTGCACCATGCGGCGCACGCGGGTCAAGGTCACCGGGATCTTCTCGAAGGCGCGGGTGAAGACGCCGCCCACCGCGTCGTCGAAGTGGTGGCCCAAGGTGGCGTGCCAGGTCGAGATGCCCTGCAGGCCGCAGGTCTGGATGGCCTCGTCGATGAAGGCGATCCGCTTGGCGCGCATCTCGTTGCAGATCACGGTGGTACTGGGCGAGCCGATCTTCAGCGGCACCCCGGGCAGACCCGCGCCCGAGCCGATGTCGAGCAGGGGCGACGGCAGCCGCCCGGCCAGCTTCTGCGCCACCAGCAGGCAGTCCACGTAATGCAGCGAAACCATGGTGTCGAACGCGCGCAGCCGGGTCAGGTCGCCGTCGTCGGTGCGCTCGTGCAGCAGCTGGTGGTAGCGCCACAGCTGGGCCAACTGCTCGTCACTCAGCGTGATCCCGCTGGCTTGCAGCATGGCGGCCAGGCCGGCGTGGGTGGGCGGGAATTTCCCCATCGGTTGCTCCACAGGTGGGCGCCAGGCGCCGGGCCGCGAGCATGCCAGCCGGAGGCGCAAACGGCTACTTGTGGGCGGCGTGGAGCCCGCACTCCTTGTTCTGGGCGTCTTCCCACCACCAGCGGCCTTCGCGCTCGTGCTGGCCGGGCAGGACGGGCCGGGTGCAGGGCGCGCAGCCGATCGACACGTAGCCGCGCAAGTGCAGGGCATTGAAGGGCAAGTCGGCAGCGCGGATGTACTTCCACACCTGCGCCGAGGTCCAGCGCGCCAGCGGGTTGAACTTCAGCACCGCCGCATCGGGGGTTGAGTGCGCGAGATCGACTTGCACGATCGGCACTTCGGCGCGGGTCGCCGGGCTCTGGTCGCGGCGTTGGCCCGTCAACCAGGCGGGGGTGCCGGCCAAGGCCCGCCGCAGCGGCTCGACCTTGCGCACCCCGCAGCACTCGCCGTGGCCGTCGCGGTAGAACGAAAACAGCCCCTTGGCGCGCACCAGCTCTTGCACGGCCTGGGCCTGCGGGCTGTAGATTTCCAGGGCGAAGCCGAGCTTTTCGCGAACCGCTTCGGCCAGTTCCAAGGTCTCGGGCGCAAGGCGGCCGGTGTCCAGGAAGAAGGCGCGCAGCGGCAGGTCGAAGTCGCGGCACAGGCCCAGGATGGCCACGTCCTCGGCGCCGGAAAACGCGATGGCGGCCGCGCTGCCGAAGTGCTGGTAGGCGGCCTGCAAGATGGTCTGCGGCGGCGCCAGATCCAGCTCGCGCTGCAGCGTGGCGACCAGGTTCTCGGCTTGGGTCAGCGACAGGGGTGTGGCGATCATGGGCGCACGCTAGCATCGGCGCCGGGCCGTGCCAATCGCGGCGGGGCAAGTCCACGATCGTCGACCGTATTTTGCAGGTTGCCGATCAAGGCATACACTGGCCGCGCCGGGCCAATCGGCCTCGCCGGTGGGCAATTGCGTCCGCCGAGACATTGCGCCATGCTTGCGCGTTGCGTCGGTTCGCGCGGCCCAGAGGGGTTGGCCGGCCGGCGGTGTCAAGCGACACGGGCGCACGCCACGGGCGCTCCACACGGCAGGGAAACGGCGCTGGGACACACGGCAGGGAGACACGGATGGTCTGGCAAACGAGCATGGGCAGGAAACCGCACCTGGCGGCGCTCCACAACCTGAAAACCTTGGCAACGTGCGCCCTTGCGGCGGGTCTGGCGCTGAGCGCCTGCGGCGCGCCCGAGGTCAAGGGTCCGCCGCCGCCGACCGGCCCCGGTCCCGAGTACGCAGCGGCATGCAAGGCCCGCTTCGAGAAGCACCAAGCGGCGTTGGCGTCCAAGGCCTACTTGCCGGTCGAGTTGCTCGTGCACCTGTGGCCCAGCCAGAAGACGGGCGGTGCGCCCGCGTACATGAGCGAAGTGGACCTGGCTGCCGCCTTGACGGCGACGGGCGCCGGCGCGCTGAACCTGCAGACGGCGCTGGTCATGGCCCGCGGCGGCACCGGCAAGTCGCAGCTCGCCGAGTCTCTGGAAGCGCAAGTTTGCGGACAGATTCCGTTCTACCGCGTCGACCTGGCGAGCGAAGTGGCGCCGATGCTGGGCAAGCTGCCGTCTGGCGTGAACCCGGTGGCGGTGGCGGTGGCGTCGCGCATGGCCAAGGTGGAGCCGCTGGGCGCCGAGGCGGCGATTCAAGCGGCGATGGGCAATCTGAACTGGGTGGTGGTCCTGGACGCGCTGGACGAGACACCGCTGCTGTCGCGCGAAGAAATTGCCCGTGCGATCGACGAGTTTGCTGCCAAGCTGGCGCCCAAGGGCCACCTGCTGGTGATGACGCGGCCGCCGGTGTTCACCAGCAACTACGGCATCAAGACCGTGCAGGGCCGGCTGGAGCTGCCGCAGTTGACCTGCGACCAGGCCGACGTGTGGCTGGCCGAGCACGTGACCACCACCGAGGAGCGGCAGTCCGTCAAGGATTTCATGCACCACTACGGCATCGACCGCAAGGTGACCAGCTTCGACCGCTGCCACTACCCGCACATGGCCACCTACCGCGACTTGCAGGTGGTGCGGGCCCTGGCGCACAGCGCGGCGGTCGACAAGAACAATCCGGAGTTCAAGAACTTTCAGGCCAGCCGCGCCCAGGTCTACACCTACTTCGTGGCGGCGCAGCTGATCCGCGACCTGCAGGGCCTGCCCGCGCCGTGGACGCCGCAGGAGGCCATGACCACCGTGGACGCGATGGTGGCGGCCAAGAACCCCGACGGCGGGCAGCGCAACTTCCAGTTCCAGCTGGAGGAATGCATCGCCGCCAACGCGCTGCCGGATGCGCCCGACAAGCACTCGACCTGCGAGCGCCTGTTGCAGTCGTCGCTGTTCCGCGAAGGCACCGAAGGGCAGGGTATTTTCCACTTCGACAACCAGAGCTTGGGCGACCTGTTCCTGGCGCGGTGGACGGCGGCGCAGCTGGTCGGCCTGGACGGCAAGCCGGACTGCAAGCGCCTGGACGAGAAGGCGGCCTTGCTCGAATCCAACGAAATCGCGGGGTTCCTGCTGGGTAGCAAGGCGGGCCAGGCCTGCGCCGTCGAGCTGGCCCAGTCGCTGTGCAAGCGCGGCGGCAACGCCGAGCACTTGTTCGAGCAGTTCGACCAGGGTCTGCCCTCGGGCAAGGCGCGCGCCGACCTGGTCGTGGATGCCATGGAGCTGCTGACGCCGCTCGGTGCGCCAGACGCTTGCGTGATGGGCATCTTCGACGCCCTGGGCAAGTCGGTGGCCGAGCTGATGCCCAAGAAGCCCGACCCGGCCCCGCCCAAGGGCAAGAAAGGCAAGAAAGGCAAAGGAAAGTAGCCGATGTTGCCGCCCCAGGTCGCTGCGGCCGAGCGCCGCCAAGTCATCGTGCGCCAGCCCCTGCCGGTGCCGCCCGAGCAGGCGTTTGCGTGGTTCACTGCCGCGGACCGGCTGGAACAGTGGTTCTGCAACACCGCCGTGGGTGAGCCGGTGGTCGACGGCGAGGTCCACTGCACCTGGCTGGACGAGGACGGCGAGACCTGGGAGCGCCGCGGCCGCTGGGCCGTGCTCGAGGTGCCCAGTCTGGTGATCCTGCAGTGGGGCTCCGACGACCCCGAGGCGCCCGGCGAGGTGCTGCGCATCGCGATCGCCCCGGCCGAATTACCCGACGGTACTTCGGGTTGCGTGGTGACCGTTATCAGTCCGCTCCTGGTCACCGAGACGGCGTTTGCGCCGGACGTGCTGATCGAGGCGGTGACCACTGGTTGGAACATGGCCCTGGCCGAACTGGGTCAAGTGCTGAACGCACAAGGGTAGCTCTGTGCCGAGCTTTGCCGATCACTTGCAGGCCGTGCGCGCGGCGATTCGCGAGATCAGCCCCAGCGATCTGGCGGAGCGCCTGCTGCGCGGCGACGTGACGCTGATCGACGTGCGCGAACCGACCGAGACCGACAGCGGCACCATCGCGGGTGCCCACTGCTTGGGGCGGCCGTTCCTGGAGTCGCGGCTGGCGCAGCTGCAGGCCGACGCCGACGCTCCCGTGGTCGTGTTCTGCGCGGCCGGGGCCCGCTCGGCGCTGGCGGCCAAGTCTCTGATCGACATGGGCTATCGCGACGTGCAGTCGCTGGCTGGCGGGGTCCAGGCCTGGCAGGCGGCCGGGCTGCCGCTGGTGGCTCCGGGTGGCCTGACGGCGGCGCAAAAACTGCGCTACGGACGGCACTTGTTGCTGCCCGAGGTGGGCGAGGCCGGCCACCTGCGCCTTCTGAAAAGCCGTGTCTTGATCGTCGGCTTGGGTGGACTGGGCTCGCCGGTGGCGCTGTACCTGGCCGCGGCCGGGGTCGGCACGCTGGGACTCTGCGACGGCGATGTGGTGGATGTCAGCAATCTGCAACGGCAAGTGATCCACAGCACCGCGCGGTTGGGCGAGCGCAAGGTCGAGTCGGCCCGCCAGGCGCTGACGGCCCTGAATCCCGAGGTGGCGATCGACCTGCATCCGGTCCGGATCACGGCCGACAACGCGCTGGAGCTGGTGGCGCGCTACGACGTGGTCGTGGATGCCTGCGACAACTTTGCCACGCGCTACCTGCTGAACGACGCATGCCACCTGGCCAAGAAACCGAACATCCACGGCTCGATCCACCGCTTCCAGGGATCGTGCACCGTGTTGTGGACAGCGCGCGGCGGGCCCTGCTACCGCTGCCTGTTTCCGCAGCCGCCGCCGCCCGAGGCATTTGGCTCGTGCACCGACAACGGCGTCCTGGGCGTGCTTCCCGGTCTGGTGGGGCTGATGCAGGCTACCGAAGTCCTGAAGGTTCTTCTAGATATCGGCGAACCGCTGGTCGGACGTCTGGCCATCCACGACGCCTTGGCCGGTCGCACCCGCCATATCACCATGCGCCGTGACCACGGATGTGCCCTGTGCGGCGACCATCCGACTCTGGATCGCCTGAGTGATGACCAGCCAGCTTGCGCGCGCTGAAGAAAAGTAGCGCCGAAGTTTGAGATCTGCCCACCCGAGTGGCACAATGCGCGCCCTTACGCCGGGGATGCAATGGCCGCAGCGGCCGCAACGGCGGAACAGCGAACGCAAGGAGAGTGCGATGAACATGGGCAAAGGCCAGAAATTTACAGCGTTGTTGCCAGTAGCTCTGATGGTCATGGTCGGCTCGGCGACCGCGGCCCGCCCGGCGCACGCCGAACCTGCTGGCAGCGTGGAACTGGGCTTGTTTGGCGGCTACGACCTCAAGCACAGCACCAACGAATTGGGCAACTCCAAGGACAAGACCCAGATCGTCCAGCCCGGCGCCGGCTTTGGCCTGCGCCTGGGCTACCACATCACCGATCACCTGGGCCTGGAAGGCGAGGCGAAGTATGTACTTTCGTCGCTCAAGGGCTCGGGCGACGCCGCCAACGTGATCGGCCTGCGCGCCCACGCCATGTGGAACTTCTGGAACGACGGCATGTTCCGCCCCTTCGTCCGCGTCGGCATGGGCTCGGAGATGCTGTCGACCTCGTCGAGCAAAGTGGCCGACAAAAGTGACGCCGACACCGCCAACTTCATGGGCGGCCTGGGCACCCGCATCGAGCTGACCGAGGATCTGGGCCTGCGCCTGGACGCCATTGCCATGACCGTGCCTGGCCGCAGCGCCAAGAACGTGGTCGAGGGCGAGGGCTGGTTCGGCCTGTACTACTTCTTTGGCAAGGCGCCCCGCGACACCGACGGCGACGGCGTGCCCGACAAGACCGACAAGTGCCCGCTGGAGAAGGAAGACAAAGACGGCTTCCAAGACGACGACGGCTGCCCCGACCCGGACAACGACGCCGACGGTCTGGCCGATGCCAGCGACAAGTGCCCGGATCAGGCCGAAGTCAAGAACGGCCTGAAGGACGACGACGGCTGCCCCGACGGCGACAAGGACGGCGACGGCATCGAGGACGGCGACGACAAGTGCCCAGA
>JACRCU010000165.1 GCA_016218865.1 Deltaproteobacteria bacterium
ACCCTGCCGCGCCAGGGCGGCCAACGCATTCACAGCGGCCCCGCGGACGCGGTCAGGATCTCGGTGGCGAAGGCCAGGCCGCCGCCCACGGCCGCGATTCCCCGTTGCCAGGTGCGGCGTGGCAGCGGAGCCCGGCCCGTCAACACGGCCCCGGTCGCTGCGAGCGCAGTGCCCGTCAAGACGCTGGCCACCGGCGCTGCGAACCACAGCCAGGCCGCGCCGACAGCCGTCAACCCCAGCGCCAGCAAGGCGATCTCCGTGCGTTTCGGTCCCAGCCACGCCGCCGTGGACTGGGCGCCGGCCGCGCGATCCTCGGCGTCGTCGACCTGCTCGTGGACCAGTTGGTTCTGCAGCAGCAGCGCTGAGAACGCCGCGGCCCAGCCGATCGAGCGGGCGCTGGCCACGGCCGAAGGCGCTACCAGCAAAAGGGGAGCAAAGATGAGGACATTCAGGCCGGTGCCCACCAGCCGCTTGCGCTTGGCCCGCGGCCCCAAGCTGTACACCGCGCCCGCCGCCAGGCTCACGGCCGCCGCGAGCATGGCCTTGACGCTGCCGGTCAGGGCGATGGCCAGCGTCGCGAGCGCCACTCCGGTCAGCAGCTCCAGCGCGCCCTTGGCCGGCGTCTGACCGATCCACGGGTTCTTGCGCGGGTCCAAGTCGGTGTGCCGCTCGGTCAAGCCGTTGACCCCGTAGGCAAAAGCCAGGCAGCCGGCCACCACCGCCGCGCCGTGGACCACGTCGAGCAGCGTGCCGAAGTGCAGCGGCCGCCACTGGGCCGGTGCAATTCCGGCCGCCGGCAGCACCAGAAAATACCACCACTGCCGCGCGCGCACGCCCACCGCGACCTGCCGCCACACCTGCTGCCGACCAGTGACCTGCGGCGGATTCCATGGCGTGTCGGGGGCTTGTGGCATGGGGTGGACCGGCGCCGCGCCACCAGGCGCCCGCGCTGCCGCTTAGTGTGCGGGATGGGCTGGGGCGAGGCAATGGCTGCCTTCGGCGGCTGCACGCAATAAAAAGCAGCAAAAACACGTTGTAGAAAATGGCTGCAACTTTTCGCCTTGACACGCCGCGGAGGAAACTTATTCTGACCGGGCAGTCAGTGACCGGTTGGTCATCGACTCGCTGGTCAAAAATCAAGCCGCCCGGCCGGCTTCCGCACACACCGAGGTCCTGACGCATGGCCCGCCAAGCCAATCCCAACCTGCAGGGGCAGCTGCTCGACGCAGCGGTCACGGTGTTCGCCGAGCGCGGCCTGCTGGCGGCCAAGGTGAGCGACATCACCGACCTGGCCGGAGTGTCCAAGGGTGCTTTCTACCTGCACTTTGAGTCCAAGGAAGCGCTGTACGAGCAGATGTGCCGGCAGTTCATCGCCGACTTGACCGGGCATCTGGCCGGCCACGGCAGCCTGCTGTGCGGGCCCGAGGCCCTGGGCATGCACGTGGTGGACCAGTTGGCGACCGCGGACGAAGCGCTGCTGGACTGGCTGTGGCAGCGGCGGGTGCACCTGCAGATGGTGCTGGCCGGCGCCGCGGGCACGCCCCTGGCGCACCTGAGCGACGAATTCATCGAGGCGATCGAGAATTCGATGTTGGCCAGCATCGAGCGCATGCACTGCGCCTCGTGCGTGGAACCCATGCTGACGTCGCAGTTCCTGGCTGCCATGGCCACCGGGCTCATCGTCATGTACGCCCGCAAGCTGGTGCAGAGCCGCGAGAGGCCGGCCGTTACCCGCGACGTCCACCACTTCCGCCGCATCATGATGCTGGGGGCGCTGCTCACGCCCGACCAGCTCGACACCCTTTGGACGAGCGCCGCCATCCACGCGGTGCCCGCGGCCGCTCCGTCTGCTCACTAGTTCAGAATAGGTAGGAAAATGAGGCAAAAGATCGTCTATGTCTTGCTGGTGCTCTCGACCATCGCGATGGGCTTGTTGCTCTACGTCAAGGTCAACAAGCGCCTGGACACCATGGCTTCGCTCGCCAAAGAGGCCGAGGCCAAGCAGGTGACCCAGAACCAGAAAGTTGCGCCCAAGCTGGTCCATCCCGAAGCGGGGCCGGCCACCGAGCAGCTGCGCCTGACCGGCACGCTGAAGCCCGAGGCCGAAGTTTCGCTGGGTTTCAAGGTGCCCGGGCGGGTGGTCGAGATCGGCGTCAAGCGCGGCGACGTGGTCAAGAAGGGCGACTTCGTGGCCCGGTTGGATGCCCGCGACCTGCAGGCCCAGGCCGATCAAGCGCAAGCCGGCAAGAAGGCGGCCGAAGCGCAGCGGGCCATCGCCTCGGATGCCCTGCGGCGCGCCAAGCAGCTGGCCGAGGCCGGCGCGGCGACCGAGCAGCAGGTGTTCCAAGCCAGTGGCCAGACCAACGCCATCTCGGCCAGCATCGAGCAAGCCGGCGCGGCGCAGCGGTATATCGAGGTGATCCAGGGCGAGACGCGGATGGTGTCGCCCATCGACGGCGTGGTGACGAACGCCCCGACCGCGCCGGGCTTCGTGGTGCACGCGATGTCGCAACCCGTTGTGACGATTCAGCGCCTGAGCACGCTGAAGTTCGTGGGCCACCTGACCGACAAGGACGCCGCCCGCGTGCAGACCGGCATGGCGCTGTTTCTGGAGAGCGAGGCAGGTGTGAAGGCCGAGGGCAAGCTGGACACCCTGATCCCCAGCGTGGACATGCTGACCCGGCGCGTGCCGATCGAGGCCACGGTGCCCAATGCCGACGGCAAGCTGTTCGCCGGCTCGATGGTCGACGCCCACATCGAGGTGCCCGCCGAGCCGACCCTGGTGGTGCCGGTGTCGTGCCTGCTGACCGGCGAGAAGCCGTCGGTGCTCGTGCTGAACCAAAACCGTGTGCTCGAGCGGCGTTACATCACCGTGGGCCGCACCCAGAAAGACCGCCTGCTGGTCCGCGCCGGTCTGGCGCTCGCCGACACCGTCCTGGCCAACCCTGGCGTCGCCTGGCGCGAGGGCGAGACCGTTCCCGCCGCGCCCAAGTAGCCCTTCCGCCGAGTCTTGGCGGCCGCGCCGCCCCCGCCCATCCCACCATCCCCCCTGGACCGCCAACCGCAGTTGGAGCGCGCCATGACCCTTTCCGATCTCGCCATCAAGCGGCCGGTTTTCACCATCGTGATGCAGCTGGTGCTCATCGTGCTGGGCCTGGTCAGCATCAAAGACATGGGAACCGACCTGTTCCCGGACGTCAGCTTCCCGTTCGTCATGGTCAGCACGGTGTATCCCGGCGCGGCGCCTGGCGAAGTCGAGAGCGAGGTCACCAAGCCCATCGAAGATGCGGTGGCGGGCATCGCCGGCCTAGACACGGTGCGCTCGTCGTCGCGCGAGTCGTTCTCGATGGTGTTCGTCATCTTCAAGATGAGCACCAACGTGGACCAGGCGGCGCAGGACGTGCGCGACCGCATCTCGGCGATTCGCTCGAAGCTGCCCAGCGACGCCAAGGATCCCACGATTCGCCGGGTCGACGTGGGCGCCACCCCGGTGCTGATGTACGTGGCCTCGCAAGACGGCGCCACCAATCAGGATGTCAAGAAGTTGGTCGAAGACAAGCTGAAGCCCTTGCTGGAGCGGGTGCCCGGCGTGGCGGCGGTGGAAGTGGCGGGCGGCGCCGACCGCGAGGTCAAGGTCGAGGTGGACCGGAAGCGCCTGGATGCGCTGAACCTGCCGCTGACGCAAATCGTCGACAAGCTGAAGCTGGACAACCTGGCGGTGCCGGCCGGCCACTATGCCCAGGACAAGCAGGAAATCAGCGTGCGCCTGAGCGGCGACTTCCAGACCGCCGACGACGTGGGCCAAGTGGTGGTCGCAACCACGCCCTCGGGCACGCAGATCCGCCTGAACGAGGTGGCCGAGGTCTACGACGGCCTGGCCGAGGCGCGCACCGACATCCGCAGCAACGGCAAGCCGGCGGTGGCCTTCGAGGTCATCAAGCAGTCGGGCACCAACACCGTGCAGGTGGCGGACGCGGTCAAGAAGAAGATCGACGAAGTGCTGCCGATGGTCAGCAAGGACCTGCGCCTGGGCACGATTTTCGACCAGTCGACCTTCATCCGCGAGAGCACCCACGAGGTCGAGATCTCGATCGTCTACGGCGGCATCATGGCGGTGCTGGTGATCCTGTTCTTCATGCTGGACCTGCGCTCGACCTTCATCTCGGCGCTGGCGCTGCCCACCTCGGTCATCGGCACGTTCTGGATCATGAGCATGCTCGGCTTCACGCTGAACATGATGACGCTGCTCGCGCTGTCGCTGGCGATCGGTCTGCTCATCGACGACGCGGTGGTGGTCCGCGAAAACATCTTTCGACATCTGGAGATGGGCGAAGAACCGGCGGTGGCGGCGAGCAAGGGCACCAGCGAGATTGCCCTGGCGGTGCTGGCGACCACCCTGGCCATCGTGGCGGTGTTCGTGCCGGTGGCGTTCATGCAGGGCGTGGTGGGCCAGTTCTTCCGCTCGTTCGGTCTGACGATCTCGGCGGCGACGATGCTGTCGCTGTTCGTCGCGTTCACCTTGGACCCGATGCTGTCGAGCAAGCTGGCCGTCAAGATCGACCACCACAAGCAAAAGAACATCGTGGTGCGCTTCTTCGAGGGCATCCACTCGGCGATGGAAGAGGCCTACATGGCCACGCTGCGCCTGTCGGTCAAACACCGCGTCATCACGGTCCTGATCGGTATCGCCGCGTTTGCCGGCTCGCTGCAGCTGGCCAAGCTGATGGGCAACGACTTCGTGCCGCAAGAGGACCGCGGTCAGTTCATCATCGACGTGGAGCTGCCGCCCGGCACCAGCCTGGACGAGACCCGCCGCCGCCTGCTGCCGGCCGAGCTCGACATGAAGAAGATCCCGGGGATCGTTACGGTTTACAGCAAGCTCGGGCCGAACACCGAGATCAACAAGGCGCAAATCCGCATCGTGGCGGTGCAAAAGACCGAGCGCAAAGAGACGGTGTGGCAGATCCAGGACGAGTGCCGCAAGGTGCTGGAGAAGGTCGAGGGGGCCAAGATCTCGATCGTGCCGCCGGCTTTTGTCGAGGGTCTGCCGTCGGGCGCGCCGCTGCAAGTGCTGGTGCGCGGTACCGATCTGGCGCTGCTGGAGCGCGATGCCGCCGCAGTGGAAAGTATGCTGAAGGCGATCCCCGGCGTGGCGGACATCAACGTCACCTACGCGCCGGGCAAGCCCGAGCAGTCGGTGCGGATCGATCGCAAGAAGGCGTCGGACATGGGGATTCCGGTGGCGCTGGTGGCGCGAACCCTGCGCGCGGCCCTGGAGGGCGAAGAGACCGGCAAGCTGCGGGTAGAGTCGGGCACCAGCAAGGAAGTGAAGATCCGCGTGCGCCTGCGGCAGAACGACCGGAGCAGCCTGGAGCAGCTGGTGCGCCTGCAGATTCCGATCCCGCCCAAGACGATCATGACCCCGCAAGGTCCGATGCAGATTGGCGGTTTCATCCCGCTCGGCGACATCGCCCGCATCGAGCCCGAGTCGAGCCCGCAGGTCATCGAGCGCCAGGACCGCGCCCGCCAGATCGCCGTGACCGCGGTGCCCAAGGGCCGCTCGCTGGGCGAGGTGGTGGGCGAGCTGGAGGCCAAGCTGGCCACGTACAAGATGCAGGAGGGCAACTACTACCGCCTGGACGGCATGGTCAAGCAGATGAAGGAGTCGGGCGAGTCGTTCGGCATCGCCGGCCTGTTGGCGGTGGTGTTCATCTTCTTGATTCTGGCGAGCCAGTTCGAGTCGTTCATGCACCCGCTGACGATCATGATGTCGCTGCCGCTGGCGATGATCGGCGCGTGGATGGGCCTGTTCCTGACCGACAACTCGATGAGCATGGGCAGCAATATCGGCGTGATCCTGCTGATGGGCCTGGTGACCAAGAACGGCATTCTGCTGGTGGACGCGGCTTTGCAGCTGCAGCGCGAGGGCATGGAGACGGTGGCGGCCATCGTCGAGGCGGGGCGCAAGCGCCTGCGGCCGATTCTGATGACCTCGGCGGCGATGATCCTGGGTATGTTGCCGACCGCCATCGACCAGGGCCCGGGCTCGGAGTTCCGCTCGCCGATGGCGATTGTGGTGATCGGCGGCGTGATTACCTCGACCCTGCTGACCCTGCTGGTGCTGCCGTCGGTGTTCCTGTGGTCCGACTTCGTGCGCAGCCTGCCGGGCCGGCTGTTCAAGAAGAAGCCCAAGCCGCCTGCCAGCGGTAGTGGTCACGAGGCGCCCGCGCCACAACTGGAGGTGGTGCTGCTGCTGTCGGTGGGGCTGCTGGCCTGGCCGCAGGCC
>JACRCU010000166.1 GCA_016218865.1 Deltaproteobacteria bacterium
TCGCCCAACACAGCGGCATCAGCCATGGCTTCGAGCGCCGCGTAGGCCTGGGCTTGGCTCGCCTCGGTGGTCACGCCGGGGCGCTGCGCTCCGCTCTGCACCGCGCACTCGACGGGCACGATCTGCAGCCCGGCGCCCGGAATGAGCGTACCCGCGAGCAGGCCATAGCGCTGGCAGGTGGCGCGAAGCCAGTCTTGGTGCTCGGAAGCGACGAAAATGCGCACCAGGCAGCGCCGATGCAGGTCGGTCTGCAGCAGGGCTTGCACCGAGACTTCGGGGCCGATGCCGGCCAGGTCGCCGAGCGTGAGGCCGATGCGCAGCGGGGTGGCGCCGGCCTGGATCATCGAAGTGCGCGACACCCGCGCGGAAGGCAACATGACCATACGCGTTCTCTGCGCCCGGGGGAGGGGCGCGCGGCGGCGGGTGCGGCGGCACGGCAGCGTGCTGGCCGACCCGGGTCGCCGATGCTAGCATGGGCAAGCTCCGCGGCCAACGGCCGATCGGCGATAGGGCTCGAACCAACGATGATTCTATCGATTTCGAGCATGTCCCTGGAGCTCCACGCCAACCTGGCCGACGAGTCGCTGTACTGCCGGCAGCTGCAGCGCGACCTGCCGCGGCGGGTGGCCCGCTTGGCGGCCTGGGGCCGGTTCAGCCGCCCGGTGGCGCTGCATCTGGTCGACCAGCCGGGCGAATTGCGCCAGCGCGCACCCGTGCCGTCGCTGCTGGACCTGCGCGGCCTGGCCTGGAACGACGCACTGTGGCTGCTGCGCCCCGAGCGGTGGCCTGAACCGCCCGATCCCGCCGAGTGGACCACGCTGGTGCTGCACGAGCTGGCCCATGTCCTGTGGTTTCAGCGCACGACCCCGACCGACCGGCCGCCGGCCTATGCGCCCACGTGGTTTCGCGAGGGTCTGGCGGTGGTGGCCTCGCAGGGTATGCCGGCGCCCAGTGGCCGGCGCGTGCTGGCCGACGGCCATGTAGAAAGCGCCGCCTACAGCGACGACGCGGGCATCGCCGACCTGGGGGGCGTGGTCTATGCCGTCGCCGCGCAGCTGTTTGCGGCGTGGTGGCAAGAGCAGGGGGCGCGGCCCTATGCCAGCCTTTGCCGCGAACTGCGGGCCGGGCGCGGGTTTTCAGCAGCATTTGTCGTGGCTTGCGGCATGGACGACCGGGCCTTTGTGGCGGCCGAAGCGGCGCGCTGGCGGGCCGAAGCGCGCACCCAATAGGCAACTGGAGCACCGATCAGACACCCGAATCCAACGGTCGACGTCGCGGCGGGTCGCGGCCGCTCCGATGGATTTCCTGCCCTTGCGACCCACCCGGCATCATTGAGTTTTCGTCAGACCGAACTTCCGTGGCGCGGGGCCTCGGAGGTTTCGGATTGGCGTCTTAGGCCCTACACTTCCAGGACTTCGGCTTCCTTTTCCTTCTCGATGGTATCGATCCGCTTGGTGCTGGCGTCGATCATGTCCTGCACCTTCTTCTTGCTGCGGGTCAGATCGTCTTCGGGGTAGTCTTCCAGCGCTTCCAAGAAGTCGATGGCGTCGCGGCGGGCGTTGCGGCAGCTGGTCTTGGCAACCTCGGCCATATGCTTGACCACCTTGACCAATTCCTTGCGACGCTCGCCGGTCATCGGCGGAATCGGCACCAGCACCACGTCGCCGCGGTTCGACGGAGTGAGGCCCAGGTTGGCCGCCAGGATGGCCTTCTCGATGGGGCCGCACATGTTGCGCTCCCAGGGCTTGATCTGCAGCAGGCGGGCGTCGACCACGCTGACCGTCGCCACCTGGTTGAGCGGCGACTCGCTGCCGTAGTAGTCCACCCGCACGCCGTCCATCAGCGAGGCGTTGGCGCGACCGGTGCGCAACTTGCCGCACTCGTGGCGAAAGTGCTCGATGGCGGCGTCCAGACCGTGCTGCAGATCAGCAAAAATCTCTTCTTCCATGGCAAACCTCCGGCAAATTCAACGTACTACGCTGTATCCCCAGCGCTAAGCCGTGACGAGCGTGCCAACCTTCTCGCCCTGCACCACCCGCAGGATGTTGCCCTGCTGGTTCAGGTCGAACACGATGATCGGCAGCTTGTTGTCCATGCACAGCGACAGCGCGGTGGAGTCCATCACCGCCAGGCGCCGCTGCAGGGCGTCCATGTGGGTGAGCTGATCGAAGCGCTTGGCGTCCGGCACCTTGCGCGGGTCGGCGTCGTAAATTCCGTCGACCTTGGTGGCCTTGCAGATGACTTCCGCACCGATCTCGGCGGCCCGCAGCGCCGCGGCGGTATCGGTCGAGAAGTACGGATTGCCGGTGCCGCAGGCGAAGATGACGATGCGCCCCTTCTCCAGGTGGCGGATGGCGCGGCGGCGGATGTAGGGCTCGGCGATCTGCGCCATGGTGATGGCCGACTGCACCCGGGTCTGCACGCCCAGCTTTTCCAGTTTGTCCTGTACGGCCAAGCAGTTCATGGCCGTGGCCAGCATGCCCATGTAGTCGGCGCTGGCGCGGTCCATGCCCGCCGAAGCGCCGGCCACGCCGCGGAACACGTTGCCGCCGCCGATGACGATCGCCAGCTCTACGCCCAGCTTGGCCACCTCGACGCACTGGGCACCGATGATCTCGAGCGTGGCCGGGTCGATGCCGTAGCCTTTGTCGCCGGCCAGGGCCTCGCCACTGAGCTTGAGCAGAATGCGCTTGTACTTGAGCATGGAGGGGTCCGCGGCCTCCATTGCGGAAGCGGCAGTGGTGTACACCGTTTGCACTCAACCGGCAAGGTGCTCCGCCGGCGCCGCAAAACGCCGCAAGCCCGACCCGGGTGGCGCCAGAGCGACCTCCCGAGCCGGGCTTGCAGAACAGTTTCGCTATGCCTTCGGCGAGCTTACGCCTCGGCCATCTTGGCCACTTCGGCGGCGAAGTCGTCCGAGCGCTTCTCCAGGCCTTCGCCCAGCTCGTAGCGCACGAAGCGGCGCACCACCAGGTTCTCGCCGCACTTGCCGATGCGCTCGGCCAGCCACTTGCCCACGGTCAGCTTGTCGTCCTTGACGAAGGTCTGATCGAGCAGGCAGACGTCGCCGTACCACGCGTTGAGCTTGCCCTCGGCGATCTTGGCGACCAGGTTCTCGGGCTTGCCCAGCTCGCGGACCTGGGCTTCGTAGATGCCGCGCTGGGTGGCCAGCTCGCCGGCGGGCACGTCTTCGCGGCGGACCCAGCGGGGCGACATGGCGGCGATCTGCAGGCACAGGTTCGACACCAGCTCCTTGAAGTCGTCGGTGTTGGCGACGAAGTCGGACTCGGAGTTGACTTCGATCAGCACCGCGGTCTTGCCGTCGTGGTGCACGTAGGCGCCCACGCGGCCTTCGGCGGCGATGCGGCCCGACTTCTTGGCGGCGGTGGCCAGGGCCTTCTTCTGCAGGTACTCGATGGCCTTGTCGGTGTTGCCCTCGGTCTCTTCGAGAGCCCTCTTGCAGTCGCCCATCGGCGCGCCGGTGCGCTCGCGCAGGTCTTTGATCTGGGCTGCGGAAATTGCCATGGTAATCTCCTGAAACGGAATGGTGGGTGGGGTAAGTTTTGGAGCGGAGTCGAAGGCTTACGCCTCTTCTTCGTCGCCTTCGACGTCGGTGTCTTCCACGACCGTCTCGACGTGGCGCGGCTTGCGGATCACTTCCACGTTGTCCAGCGCCGGGGCGGAGGTGGCACCGTCGAAGTCACGGCCGAGCTGGTCGCGCGACATCTGCGCGCCGGTGATGCAGGCATCGGCAGCCGCCTTGACGAACAAGCGGATCGAGCGCATCGCGTCGTCGTTGGCGGGGATGATGAAGTCGCACACGTCCGGATCGGCGTTGGTGTCGCACAGGGCGACGACCGGGATGCCCTTGCGGCGGGCTTCGGCGATGGCGATGTGCTCCTCGCTGGGGTCGACCACGAAGATGGCGCCGGGCATCGACGGCATGGAGCGCAGACCGCCGATGTTGCGCATCAGCTTGTCGCGCTGCTTGCCCAGGTTGCTCAGCTCCTTCTTGGGCAGGCGGCCGGCCATCTCGGGGCTCAGCATGTGCTCGATTTCCGCCAGCTTCTCGATCGAGGTCTTGAGCGTGCGGAAGTTGGTCAGCGTGCCGCCGAGCCAGCGGTGGGCGACCACGGGCATCTTGGCGCGGGCGGCCTCTTCGCGAACGATGTCGCGGGCCTGGCGCTTGGTGGCCACGAACAGCACCTGCTCACCGCGGGCGGTCAGGCGCGACAGGAAGTTCTGCGCATCCTTCAGCAGCTTGGCGGTGCGACCCAGGTTGATGATGTAGATGCCGTTGCGGGCGCCGTAGATGTACGGCTTCATCTTGGGGTTCCAACGCCGGGTCTGGTGACCGTAGTGGGCGCCGGCTTCGAGCATGTCGCGAACAGTAACCGTTTCCATATCCTAGCTCCGTTGAACCTCTGCCCCGCAGTGCACGGAAAGTCACCCATGGCTGGGCGGGCCTTCCGCACGGAACCTTGCGCCGGAGTCGCAGCGCACATCGCTGCTTCTGGCCGGTGCCGGGGCATGTGTTGAAGTGAAAAGCCTGTGCTTTTCGTTGCTTGCCTACTCCCTGGCCGAAAACGGACGCGAAGTCCGCCCGGTCGGGGCGCGGCATTCTACGCAAAATGCCCTGCGCCGGCAAGGGCAAACAGCAGGCAGGTGGGCGTTTTACGGATCGATTTACGAGAGTTCGGGGCGCCGCGGATCCAACCCCTCGGCCAAGGCCCCGTCGGCCGTGCCCAGCACCCAGCCGGCCGCCACCGCCGCCACCGCCGGGGCGTGCATGATGCCGGCGCCACCCAGGGCGGTGCACAGGATCGCTCCTTCCA
>JACRCU010000167.1 GCA_016218865.1 Deltaproteobacteria bacterium
CGCCGGCCTGCAGCTCGAGCGCCGGCAGCAGCTGATAGGCAAGCGACAGCCCATAGTTGCCGACGGGACCGGCCAGCACCAGATAGCCGCCGATGCGGCCGGGCTCGGCGTACGGTGCCACAGCAGAGGGGGGCGGCGCGGACTCGGCCGGGGGCGGCTCCAGCGCCAAAGCGACAGAACTTGTCGCCAAAAGGACACCCGCCAGGGGCAATAGGAACTTGAAACGAGTCAACATGGGCATCCTCGATGCTGGGGCCGGCGCAGGGCCGAGTGGTACAAGTCCGGGCCGTTGGTGACGCTTGGCGGCACCTCTACCGCGCGGCGAGGATGCGAGAGCGGCCGCTGCCTGTCAACCTGCGGCCGGCAGGGAAGTTTTGGCTGCGCGGGCGCCCAGGTTTGCCAAAGCGCCCGCAGTGCGGTACGACCATCCTGCACCGCCCCTTGGCGGCTGTCCGGCAAGGAGGCGACGTGGCCACCAAGGAGCTAGCACTGCGGTGGCTGGTCCTGGGCGCGCTGCTGATGGCCCTGCTTGCGCAGCCGGCGCAGGCGGCCAAGCGCCGCCCCAAGAAACCGGCCAAAAAGCCTGCAGCCGCCGCGCTACAGCCCGGCAAAGTGCGATTGGCCGATGTCGAGGCTTGGCTGCGGGCCCACTACCCGGGCCGGACCTGGGAGCTGGGACCCGACCCGCTGGTGAGCGCCGAGCTGGCGGCCACCTATCCGAATCGGCAGTTTTGGGTGGTCCACTCGTCGCCGCCGCGTCCCAGCGGGGCCACGCCGGCGCCCGCCGAGCCGGCCGCCACCGGACCGGGACCCACCAAGCCGCCGCTGTCGGCGCTCATCGAGGTCGACGTCACCGGGCGAATCAGCGCCGGGCACCCCGAGATGGGGCGGCTGTTGGCGACCACCAAGGCCGAGGCCGCCCGGGTAGGCGCAGCGGTGCTGTCGCTGACCATGGGCAAGTGGGCGCCGCCGGGAGTGATTTCGGCGGCCGCCGTGCAAGTCGAGCGCGTGCCGGGCTATTGGCAGCTGACCGCCCGCGGCCCAGGCTGGCTCGCCCAGGCGCGGGTCAGTGAATCCGGACAATTGGCCATGGCGACCCGCACCTACGCCGGGCCGCAGCCGCCGTAGCGCCGGACTGCCTTGCGCTGCGGGGGGGCCGGCCCAGCAAAAATCCCCCGGGCTGGGGATTTCGCCCCGCCCGCCCGGGCCATTGCACGGCGGGCGCCGCGACCATCCCACACAACTTACTGTTTTTAATGTCCATTTCTGCATTCGCGACCTTGGCACGGCTCTTGCTTTTGTCGAGTGCAGCGGTGTTGCGAACATCGCACTGAGGACTCCGCCCCCAAAGGGTTGGCACATCCGGTAGCTGTGTGAGCGCATGGTTTGGCGGCGTTCCGCGTGTCCCCTCAGTGTGCCGCTGGCCATGATGGGCTCGACCCGCTGTCGGCGAAGTCCGTGGAGGAAGCTCAGGGTGTCCTACGGTCTACCATCCGGCGCCACTCCGCCCTTGCTGCGGCCCCAGCGCCTGGAAAGGCGCCTCACGGCGCCTGGGAGAACGATGATGAGAACCAAGCAAGCCGTTGGATCGCATCAACGCGGCGCGGTCGTCATCGTGATGAGCCTGTTCCTGGTCGTCGTGATTGGGGTTCTGGCGCTGGTGGTAGACCTGGGGCATCTGTATGTTTCCAAAACCGCTCTGCAAAACGCCGCCGATGCGGCAGCCCTGGCTGGGGCCGGCGAGCTCGACGGCTCGGCCGCTGGCGTAACCCGGGCCATCAACAAGGCCGTGGGCGTAGCCCGGCAAAACTCCTACGATTTTGGGGTCCCCGTCGGCAGTGCCGCGGGCGACGGCGGCCTGATCATCCAGGTCGGCAGCAGCCCGGACGACATGGTCGATGCCGCCGCGGTCGACAGCGACCTGGAGGCCAACGATAAGGTGTACGTGCGCGTCGCGACCGGCGATCGCTCGGTGGGCGCGTGGTTCGCCGGCATCTGGGGCATCAGCGGCACCCACACCTTTGGCGACGCCACCGCCGGCCAGGCCGAGTCCGAGATCGCCCTAGTGGCGGTGTGCGTCCTGCCCGACGACCCGAACAACCCGCGCGACCAGGAGCTGGGCTACGAGCGCGGCGTGGCCTACAACGTCGCGGACATGAATCCGATTGCCCCCGGCACCATGTACTGGATCGCCGGCAAGGGGCGCGCGGGCGAGTGCTTCAACAGCACCAGCGACTCGCTGCCGTTCGCCTGCGTCGGCAAGGTCGCCAACACGCTGCCGGTGGGCAGCAATGTCTACACCAACACCGGCATCTCGGACCCGCAGCTGGCGGCGCTGGACTCGCGCTTCGACGTGTACAACCCCAAGAACCGCTGCAATCCCGCCACGGCGCGCCCCGATACCAACATCAAGGAGTACTACTGGAACGGCGCCGGCAACGGCAACCCGGCCGGCTGGATGGATCCCGATCCGCGCCAGCAGAGCATCGGTTTCACCGAGATTGCGGGCAAGCACGTGCCGATCCCGCTGACGGCGCGGACGTTCTTGGACTACGGCGTGCTCTGGTCGGGATCGCGCCAGCGCAGCGCCACGGTCGCCGACTGGCCCACTGGCTCGGGCCTGGGCCTGTACGGCGGCAGCGCCACCAACTACCCCGAGTCGTCGCCCTACGCCCAGACTAGCGGGCCCTACTTCCAGGCTCCGTCGGCCGGCCATCGCGGCAAGGCCGGGCGCCGCAACCTGAATGTCGCCATCGTCAACTGCGAGGGTGTCGCGGGCGGTTCGTGCCGACCGGTCCGCGTGGCGGGCTACGGCAAGTTCCTGATGCAGCGCAAGTCGAATGTCCCGGGCGACAAGAACATCTACCTGGAATTCGGCGGTCTGCTGCCCACTTCCTTCCCACGCGGCGCCGTGCGCCTGTTCCGGTGATGCCATGACGACGCCATCCACCACGAACAGCTGCTCGTTCAGGGCGCGCCGCGGCCAGCGCGGTGTCGCCGTGGTCGAATTCGCCCTGGTGGTGATGCTGCTGCTGATTGTGCTGTCGGGCACCATCGAGTTCGGCAAGTCGTTCTGGTACTACAACAGCTTGACCCGAGCCACCCGCGACGGCGCGCGCATGATGTCGCTGGCCGAGGAAGAGACCCTGACCGCAGTGGTCCCCTTGGCCCAGGACACCGTGGTGCACGTCGCCACCGCCGCGGGTGTGCCGGGCCTGGCGCGCGGCAACGTCGCCGTGACGTGCCTGAACGCCAGCTTTGGCACGGTCGCCTGCCAGGACGGTGTGTCGCCGGCCTACGTGCGGGTGGCCATCACCGGGTACAGCATGAAACTTGGCGGCTGGATGGCGCTTTTCGGGCCCGACGGCTCGACCAGCAGCCAAGACATCGCCGTAGGGCCCCACACCGTGATGCCCTACCTGCCCTAGCGGCCGCGGAGGCGACCATGCCGAGCACCGAACACCAGACCCGCCGAACGAACAAGCTGCAACGCGGCGCGGCGGCGTTGGAATTTGCTCTGGTCGTGGGCGCCTTCTCGGCCCTGCTCACCGGCGTGACCGAGATGGGCCGCTACCTGTACATGTGGAACACCGTGCAGGAAGTCACGCGGCGGGCCGCTCGCTTTGCCGTGGTCCAGGGGTTCTCGGCCGGCGATGTCGACGCCGTGCAGCGTTACGCCGTGTTCCATGCCGGCGAGGGCGGCAAGGTCACCGTGCCCGGGGCTCCGCAAGTGGCGAGCAGCCAGGTCCGCTTGCGCTACCTGGACGCGAACATGAACGAAGTGGAGTCGATGCCGGCCGATCCGGACGACAACCTGGCGGCGTGCCTGGATGCGTCGCGCCAGACCACCTGTATCCGCTACGTAGAGGCCTCGGTGTGTCGTACCCAGGCCTCGCCGTGCGTTCCTGTGGAATTCGACAGCATTTTTGGAGTGGCGTTGCGAATTCCACCGTCGTCGGTAGTCATGGCTGCCGAGAGTCTTGGTAGGTAAGTCGGGGCAAGGCTCCGGCAGGAGAGGAGGATATCATGAAGACGATCACCACTACGATTCGCCGCTTCGTCCACGACGAGCAAGGCGTGACCGCCATCGAGTACGGCCTGCTGGCCGCTCTGGTTGGCGTGGCCATCATCACCGCTGCGGCCGTGATGGGCACCAAGATCAGCGATCTGTTCACGGCCATCGCCAACAAGCTCGGCGCCGCCAGCGTCTCGTAGACGCCGACCAACGCACCTCGAGCCCGACCGCGGACCCAATGCCCGCGGCCGGGTTCGGCTTTTTGGGCCATCTGGCCGCTGGCGGCAGGACTGGCCCCGCGCCAGCCGATGGTGGCAATTTTCCCGACTACCAGCGAATTTCCCCGCACGCGGCTTGGCGATGGCACTCTGCGCCACCCCATACTCGGATATATCGTGTAGTTTCCGTATGATATGCAACATCGCGTGTTGGCACGGCGCTTGCACAACTCGTGGTCAGCGCCCCCAGGATGATTTCTGCCGCCGCTGGCTGCGGGTCAAACTGAAGGCCACCAAGGTGCACTGTGTCACTTAGGAGACTACCATGAAGGCCTTGATTTTGAGCGCTAAGCGCTTTGTTCGCGACGAAGACGGCGTGACCGCCATTGAGTACGGCCTGCTCGCGGCCCTGGTTGGCGTGGCCATCATTACCGCCGCGGCGCTGCTGGGCACCAAGATTGGCGGCTTGTTCACCGCCATCGCCAACAAGCTTGGCGGCGTGGCCGTGCCGTAGCGGCCTGCTCGCGGTGCGCGCGCCGCACACCCCCTGCCCCAGCCTGGACCGCTGCCCACTGCCCCACGCATTCAGCGGCCCAGCTGGGGATCAGGTGTTCTGCTTGGGACTTCTCGCGGTTCGGTCCCGCGGGGCAACGCACCAGAGGTTGCCATGCGACTCGACGCCAGTACCTACGCCCTCTTGCAGAGCATGTGCTTGGCCGGCGTACTGGCGGCCGCGGTGGTGACCGACATTCGCGTCCGCAAGATCCCCAACCGACTGATTGTTACTGGGTTCCTGCTGGCCCTGCTCAGCAATGGCGCGGCGGCACACTGGAATCCAGCGCTGGCCGGGCCGCTGGGCTGGGGCCCGGCCGTGGCAGGTGCGGTGGTCGGCTTGGGCACCCTGGTGCCCCTGTATGTGATCGGCGCCATGGGCGCGGGCGACGTCAAGCTGATGGCGGTGGTCGGCGCCTTCTTGGGCCCGCGCGCGGCGATTGGCGCAGCCCTGGCGACCCTGGTGGCGGGCGGGGTCCTGGCGATCGTCGCCGCCCTGCACTGGCGCGTCGCTCCGACCTTGCTGCGCAACGTGCGGACCATGCTGGCCTCGGGCGTGGCGCGCCTTGGGTTCGGCGAGCTGCCGCAATTGGCCGGCGCGCCGGTCTCGGCCGGGCAGCTGCCGTACGCGGTGGCCATCGCGACGGGCACCGCGGCCTACCTGCTGTGGGCCGGCAGCCACGCGCTGTAGATTCCCCCAAACGCGACAAACAGACGCATTCCTGTCGGGTTGCCCAGGGCGAGCCGCCACGGACGGCCACCGGCGAGCGGTAAAATTCCCCTCGGCAACCGGTTTTTTGGGCGCGGGCCGGCGACACCGCCGCAGGCCGGCAAAATTCATGTTTACTTTTCATGCGTTTCGAACCGATGACCGCCGACGGAGCTTGGCACGCCTCTTGCTTGAAGACAAGGTAACCAGATGCCACAGCAGACCGTGGCGCAATCTGGCGGCTGGTGACCACACCAAACCGCGGCGGTGTGTCCGCCCGGGACGTGGTCCACCCAAGCGAACCTTGCTCACACGCTTCGCTGCGACCGTTCCGCCTTGTGCGACAGGCCGCAACGCCGCAGGGCCAGCGCAGTCGGGTACAGGCATCCCCGGCCAGGCTTGCCCCCCATGATGGGAGAACGCCATGAAGAGCCCACGAGCCATCTTGATGATCGTCTTGTCGATCGTCGTCGGTTTGGCCGCAGTGGTCCTGGCCTCGCGCTGGTTGGCCGAGCAGGCGCCGCTTGCCACAGCCAAGGTGGTGGTCGCCGCCACCGACATCGAGCTGGGTGCCCGAATTACCCCGAACATGATCAAGATCGCCGACTGGCCGTCGAGCCACGTGCCGGCGGGCGCGTTCACGGACCTCAAGGCGCTGGACACCCGCGTGGTGAACAGCACCGTACTGCGCGGTGAGCCGCTGCTGGAGACCAAGCTGGCACCGGTAGGCAGCAAAGGCGGGCTGTCGGCCGTGATTGGGCCCGGCAAGCGCGCCATGACAGTGCGCGTCAACGACGTGGTTGGCGTGGCCGGTTTCGCCTTGCCGGGCAACTACGTAGACATCGTAGTCAACACCGAGGACGACAGCATCAAGGAGCAGACCGGCAAGAGCCGCAGCGTCTCGAAGATCGTCCTGGAGCACATCCTGGTGCTCGCGGTGGCGCAGGTCGCCAGTCGCGACGAGACCAAGCCCAAGGTGGTCAACGCGGTGACGCTGGAGGTTACGCCCGAGCAGGCCGAGGTGCTGGATCTGGCCCGCAGCGTCGGCAACCTCTCGCTGGTGCTGCGCAATCAGGTCGACAACGCCAGCCTCTCGACCATGGGCGCCAACAAGCTGTTCATGCTCCACGGCGAGGACATCCTGCCGCCCGAAGAACACGTGATGCCGGCCGCGCCCCAGGCGGCACCCATGCCGGCCCTGCCGACCCCGACCAGTGTCGAGGTTGCGCCGCCGCCACCGCCGCCCGCACCGGTTGTGGTCAAGAAATACAAGTACGTCGTGCGCAAGGTGCCGGTGAACGACAGGCCGACTGCGGCACCGACTCCCGCCAAGCAGCGCGACAAAGTTGAGATCATCAAGGGCGGCTCGCGCAGCCACGAGGACCTCTAGGCCAAGGGGGACACCATCATGAACGCCAACTACCCACTTCGGTTTCTAGTTTCGCGCAGCGCCCAGGTGCTTGCCGCCCTGGCGATGGTCGCCGGCCTGGCATGCCCGGCAGCGGCCGAACCCCCGGCAAGTGAGCCGCCAGCGGCAGCTCCCTCGTCTGGCGAGGCCACGCAGTTCCTGCACCTGGCGCTGGGCAAGTCGACCGTGCTGCGCTTTGGCAGCCCCGTGGCGCGGCTCTCTGTAGGCAACCCGGCGATTGCCGACGTGATCCTGCTGGGTCCCGGCGAAGTCTACGTGGTGGCCAAGGGCGTGGGCTCCACCAACATCGTCGTTTGGGGCAAGAACAACGAGTCGCGCGTGGTCGACGTGTCGGTGGGCGTGGATCCCGCCGGACTCCAAGAGAAACTGCTGGCGGTGCTGCCCGGTGAGTCCGAGCTCAAGGTGCAGGCCGCTGGCGAATCGCTGGTGCTGACCGGCACGGTGTCGAGCGTGGCCCGCCTGGAGAAGGCCGTCGAGCTCGCCAACGCCTACGCCGGCAAGAAAGTCCTCAACTTCCTTCAGATCGGCTCGCCACAGCAGGTGATGCTCGAGGTCAAGGTCGCCGAGATCAACCGCACCATGGGCGAGAAGCTGGGCTTCGACTTCTCGGGCGCGTGGAGCGCGGCGAGCGGCCGCTGGACCGGCACGCTGCTGGGTCTGCTGGGCGGCGGCAAGGCCAGTCTAGGCGCCAATTTCAATGCCACCCAGAAGGTTGCGCCCTTTGCCGCGTCCACGGCGGACCTGCCGCGCGGCGTGCTGCAGCCCACCACGACGCCGCTCGGCTCGCAAGACGGCGGCAGCTTCATCATCGACGCGCAGAAGACCGACGGACTGGTCAAGATCCTGGCCGAGCCGACTC
>JACRCU010000175.1 GCA_016218865.1 Deltaproteobacteria bacterium
ACCCCACAAAAGAACTAATGGATCTGGCACAGTGGCTGCGGTCCCACTGGCAGCCCAAGGCCGCGGCGAACTGGAAGATCAGCAAGAAGACCAACAACTACTGGATGCTCGAGGCCAGCTACCTGTCGCCCAACTTGCAGCAGGGCCAGTGCCCGTACGATGCGCCCGGCAGTGGCGGTTTTGCGTACGACGCCAAGGGCGAGCCCATCGTCGATCACGTGGAGACACTTCGGGTTTCGGTGATGCTGCCGGTCAAGCGCGGCGCCGATGTCGCCGGCAAGACGCCGATGGTACTGTCGGCCCACGGCACTGGCGGTAACTTCGAGAGCTATGCCCACGGCGGCCCCAACGATATCGGCAATTATCTGGCGGTGCGCGGACTTGCCATTGCTTCGATCGACCAGCCGCTGCACGGGCCGCGCTGCTCGCCCGAGCTGACCGACATGGCGCTGGGGCTGAAGACCTTCAATTACACGAACATGGTGGCGGGGCGCGGCGGTTTCCGCCAGTCGGCGCTGGACTCGGTGGTGCTGACCCAGATGGCGGTGCAGGGTCTGCTCGATCCGCCGGCCGAGCTGTCGCCCAAGGATGCCGAGTACCACTTCGACGCCAATCGAGTCAGCTTCATCGGCCACAGCCAGGGCGGCATCTCGGGGGCGCTGGTAGTGGCGATCGAGCCGGCGCTCAAGGCCTTTGTGCTCTCGGGCGCGGGCGCCGGGCTGTCGCTGACCATCATGCAGCGCGTCGATCCGCTGCCGATCGCCGAGCTCATCACCAAAATGCTGCACCTTGACGAGGGCGAGCTGAGCGAATTCCACCCGGCGGTCAGCCTGGTGCAGACCCTGGCCGACGTGGTGGACCCGCTGGCCTACGGCCACCTGGCGACCCAGCGCAAGCCGGGGGTACGGCCGCCGCACATCCTGCTGACCGAGGGCCTGAAAGACGTGTACACGCCGGCCGATACGTCGGAGGCGCTGGCGGCGTGCATCGGCTTGGACGTGCTGTCGCCGCTGGTCCACGCCAGCGACGCCATGGAGTTCCGCGCCACCCAGACGCTGATCCCGCCGGTGACAGGCAACCAAGAGCGCAACGGCTTTGCGACCACCCTGCTGCTGTCGCAGTGGACCCACGACGGCCACTTCGCCATCTTTGACCAAGACACCGCCGCGTGGCTGTACAGCAACTTCTTGCTGACTGCCGCCAAGACGCTGGATGCGACCGCGGATTTTCCGAACTAGCGGAACCGCACTGGCGCCATCGTGAAGCAGCTGCTCCTGTTGAACCTGAACCTGGATCCGGGCGAGCTGCCCGGCTGTCAGCGCATTGCCGCGGCGATGACCGCGCTGGGGGCGACGGTCGAGATCGCTCATCATGCCCAGTGGCCCGACGCGCGGGGCGTGGACGGGTTGCTCCTGGGGCCGCAGGGTACGCCGTTTGCCGCCTACCCGGACAGCTTCCTGCCGGAACTGCGCGCATGGACCGACCGCAGTCGCGCGCCGCTGCTGGCAATTTGCGGCGGCATGCAGGCGCTGGCGCTGGCGCACGGCGGTCAGCTGGGCACCGTCGACGGCGGGCCCCAGGCGCAGGGCAGCGACTACGGCGACCGACCGCGCATCAGTGGGCCGATCTCTGTGACGCGGACCGGACCGCTGCCCGCCGATTGGCGGGGTCCGGCGAGCGAGGAGCTGCACCAAGTGTGGAAAAATCCACAGTCGTTCTGGCAGAGCCACGCCGAACAGGTGACGCAGGTGCCGGCCGGCTGGCGAGTCCTGGCTCAGAGTGCGGCGACGCCCATCGAGGCCTACGTGGCCGCGGGTCGGCCTTGGCTCGGCTGCCAGTTCCACCCCGAGCGCGGCTGGCTTGCGGGCGAAAAGGGCTGCCCGACCGGTAAATTGCTGCTGCAGGCGTGGCTGGAGAATCTGGGCGGGCCGGCTACTGCTTGAACGCGGCGCGCACCGCCTGGGCGATCGGCTGGGCCGAGTCGAAGCGCTCCACCGGCTTTTTGGCCATGGTGCGGAAGATGACCGCCACCACCTCGGCCGGCAGCTCGGGGTTGTAGCCGCGCGGGTCGGGCACCGGGTCCACCGCGTGCGAGACGAACACGTTGCCCGTGACGAACGGCAGGTAGCCCGTGCACATGCGGAACAGGATCACACCCAGCGCGTAGATGTCGGCGCGGTGGTCCACCGCCGAACCGTCGAGCTGCTCGGGCGCCATGTAGTAAGGCGTGCCGGCCAGCACCGAATTCTCGCCGAAGCCCTCGTTCAGGACCCGCGCCAGGCCAAAATCAAGAAGCTTTACCTTGCCTTGCTTGTCGACCAGGATGTTGTCGGGCTTGATGTCGCGGTGGACCATGCCCTGGGCGTGGGCGTGGTCCAGGGCCTCGCAGAGCTGGTCCAGGATGCTGCAAAGCCACTTCTTGTCGGCGACCGGCACGCCGTGGCTCAGATGCGAGGTCAGCGGCTGACCATCGACGAACTCCATGCAGTACCAGGGCACGCCGTCGGCCTCGCCCATGTCGTAAATGTGGACGATGTTCGGGTGGTTCAGCGCCGCCGCCAGCTGCACCTCGCGCAAGAAGTAGCGGCGCGCCACCTCGGTGGGCATGGTGCCTTCGATCATGAACTTCAGCACCACCTGGCGGCCGAGCAGCTTGTCGGTCGCGCGAAACACGATGCCGTTGCCGCCCTGGCCCAAGCGTGTCAAACCGCCGTAGCGCGCGCCCAGGCTGACCGGTACCCCCGGCGGCCACCCCGGCTCGGGCAGGTCGCCGGCAAAGCCGTCGCGGTCGCCGTCCAGGGCGGTCTGAGTGGTCTCGGCGGCCAGCTGCCCGGCCTCCGGCAGGGGCACAGTCAAGCGCGAGCCCGACGGCCGGCTGGCGGCCGGCATTTCGCCCGGTGTCTTGGGGGCAATCTTGGCCGCAGTGGCCCGGAGCCACGCCTCCACGTCGGAGCCGGCGCTCGTCAGCGGCAGCAAGCGCTCGATCGCCGCTTGGGCGCTGACGTTGTCGCCTGCGACGAGGAACGCCTCGATCGCCTGGCGCCCGAACTCGACGCGCTCTTCCGCGGGCAGCGACACCTTGAGCAGGGACAGAAGCACCCGGCCGCCGCCCACCAAGTCGCCGTTCTGCAGCATGAGCTCGGCCGCCAGCTTGGTGAGTTCCACGTAACCTGGCTCGCCCGGCTTGACCGAGGTGGCGACGCGCAAGGCCTCGTCCTTCATGCCGCTGGCGAGGCGCAGTTTGACCACGGCCAGCCGATCGCCTTCGCGGAGCAGGCACTCGATGACTCGCTCGGTGTCGCCAGCGCGCTGGAAGTACACCGCCGCCTTGCGGTATGCCCCGGCCCGGGCGAGCACGCCAGCGGCCTCGGCAAAAGCGCCCGCCTCGATCAGGTGCTCCACCGCCGCGTCGCTCTGCCCCATCTGGTCGAGCAAGCGCCCCCAGTTGAGGTGGTCGCCCGTCTTCTCCAGGCAGGTCAGCGCCCGCTGCGGCAGCTGGGCCTGTACCCAACGCTCGGCCGCGGCGGCAAAATCGCCCGCAGCTTCGAATGCTTCGGCCTCGATCGGCAGTGCCCGCTGCGGCTGCCCGGCCGCCCGGAACAGCGCGGCCGCCTTGTCGGCCTTGCCGGCCTTGGCGTGCAGTTCGGCGGCGGCAGCCTTGTCGCCCACGTGCTCGGCGGCTTCAGCGGCCCCGGGCCAATCCTCTAGCCGGATCAAGGCCTTCAGCAGTCGCCGGTGGTTGCCGGCGCGCTTGTAGCACTGGGCGGCAGCGTTGTCGTCGCCGGCCTCCTCGAACAACTCGGCCGCTTGTTCCCAGTGCTTCCCCGAGCGAAAGGCGCGCGCGGCATCGCCAGGACGACTCAGTTTTAGAAACAATTCACCGGCTTTGATCCACTCGCCGGCATCGAGCGCCAGGCGGGCGGCCTTCTCGGTGTCGCCGTCGTCGAGCGCCCGCTGCCAATCCGCGGCGGGCTTGGCGGGCTCGGCCTTCTGGTCGCTGGAGAAGCGCTGCAGCATCCGCACGATCGCAAACCCGCCGCCGACCAGGACCAGCGCGAGGATCGAATAGCTGATGATGCGCGGGTCGACGCCGTCCATGTACCTCCGGCGGCCATGTTAGCGTGGACGCGGTTGCTTTCCAAGCGGGTTGCGGGCCGGCCACTGGTACAACCCAACGTGTAGGGTAGGGCTCCGACCGTACCAAGCAAACGTGGGAGTGTCGCCGCGGTTGGGCCACGACTCCTGCCAGAGCGGCTGCATGCTGTCCGGGCGCGCGAGCGCGGCACAATCGGGCTGCTCGTGACCGGGCAGCGGCGGCGCATGGTCCAGCGGCAGCGCACGGCAGCGCAGCGACCGCCACAGGTAGAGGGGCCGCGATGGAGCCGCGCCGGTGTCTAGACTGGCGCGGACCTGCGACACCGGCACCGGAACCAGCCCCACCGAGCGCAACCACCAAGTCGGCCAGTGCAGGTGCAGTCCGCGCGCCGGCTCGTCGGCATAGCTGCGCACGGCCAGCCAACCTGGGGCCGGAGCCGCCGCCACGAGCTTGGCCAGCAGGTCGTCTTCGTCGTGGGCCACTGTTCGCCGCAGCGTCGCCGGCAAGGTAGCGATCGCCGCCAGCAGCCACAGCCCGACCAGCGCCCACCTCAGCCGGCGGCGCGCCGCCAAGGCTTGCTCGCCGAGCACGGCCAGGGCGACGGTGGCGAGCACCTGCGCCGGTGCCTGCAGGCGCGGCAGCGACGTTTCGTTGTAGTCGAGCCAACTTGGCAGCAACGAAGCCACCGCCGCCGCCAACAGGGCCAGCCAGCGCCAGGCGGGAGCGCGGCTCGGCAGCCACACCACCGCCGCCAGCAGCGCGAGCCATGCGGCCACCGGCCACCAGTCGGGGCGCCACAGCACCGCGTCGTGCAGCAGGTGCCGCGGCAGCTCGTCGGCAAACCTTTGAATTTGAGGCAAGTTGCCAGCGAGCTGATCGATCTGGGCGCGGTCGCGCGCCGCGGTCGCCACCAGGGCCAGGACCAGCGCAGCAGGCGCCAGGGGCCACCACACGGGCGCGCGCCGGACAGGCTGCACCGCCGCCGGGCCAGCCGCCCAGGTCAGCACTGCAACCGACAGCAAGGCGATCGGCAGCAGGTCGGCCCGGCAGAGCACCGCATAACTCAGCCCTACTGCAAGGGTTGTCGCGGTCAGGAGGCTGGGGGCGCGCCGCCATTCCACGCCCGCCCAGCCCGCCACGCCCAGGGCGGCCAGGGCCGGCACGTGCATCGACTCGCTGACGTCGTTGCGGAGCAGCACCGGCGTCGCCGCCAGCGGCAAGCCCACCCACCAAACCAGGGGGACCCGGCCCGTGGCCCGCACGGCGGCAGCGGTCCACGCCACGGCGCCCAGGCAGCCCGCCAGAAGTTGTACGGCGTGGACGAGCCGCGGCGACTCGCCGAGCGGCCCCAGCGCCCATGCCCACGGCACCAGTGCCCCAGGGCCGTAGCGGGGCACGCTGTCCAGGAACCGCGCCTGGTCCAGCCACTCGTAGACGAAGTAAACCGCCGTCCAGCGCCACGGCCAAGCCAGACGCAGCAGCAGCGCCAGCCCGCCGACCAGGGCCAGCCCGCGGCGCGTGCCCGCGTCCAGGCGCGTCAGCAGGGCCGCCGCCAGCACCGGCAGCGCTCCGGCCAACAGCGCGGCGAGGGCCAAAAGCGCGCGATCCAGCAGCGACATCGGCGGCAAGTCTGTGCCGGCCCGCACTTGTGCCCATGCCGGCCAGCGCTTCGCCAGGGTTTGCAGAGCCTGATCGCGCCACGCCAGGCAAGTGAGGTCGCGCTGCGTCGGCGGCGCTGGGGGCGCGCGCAAGGTTGCGTCGAGGTCGACGAGGCACTGCGGCTGCCCTGCGGGCTGCAGGCGCCAGCCGTCTGGCAGGGGCTGCAGCTGCGCGGCGGGCTCCAGGCCGGCCAAAAGCGCAGACCACTCCGCGGGCGTCGGCGTCGGTTCGGCCGGGCGCGGACGCGGCCAAGCCAAGACCAACAGCGCCGACAGCACGGCGCCCGCCAGCGCAGCAGCCAGCCAGCGGCCGGAACTCACGGGGCCTCGACCGCGGACCAGGTCCACGGGCCAGGACGCTCGACCTCCGTTGGCGGGCTCGGCGCAGCAGGCGCGCGGTCCATCATGGTGTCGAGCCGCACCGCGCCACGCCGTCAGCGCCCGATGGCGAGCAGCTTGTAGCCCGTCTCGAACAGGACGCGGGCCTTGCCGTCGCCTACGGTCTCGACGATGCCGTAGCCAAAGGTCTTGTGGTCAAGGAGTTGCCCGGACTCTGGCTGCAGCGCCGGCGCATAGGGCGCGGCCTTGGCGCGGTCGAGTTGGGCCATGCTGCGCTGCCAGACTAGGCGGGCGGCGCGCACCTCGATCGGGTCTTCCTTGGGCGCGGCCGAGCGGCTCGTGGCCGACTTGGGGGCGCGCTCGCGCTTGGGTTCGGATGCGGCCTTGGCCACTTCGCGCGCCGTCTTGTACTTGTGGGTACCCGAGCAGGTGCGGCAGCGCACCTGGACCACTTCGAGGCCGACCATGGCGACGATGATGTGTTCGAGGACTCGTCCGCACTTGCTGCACCATGCTTCGACGTCGCGGCCCACCGCAGGTTGGGTGGCGTCGCGGGCAAGGCGGTGAATTCCTGTCATATGGAAGGCTCCGTGCATCGCGCGGGGGGAGCGCGAGGTGCAATAGGATACGGGGGCCGCAGCTTGTTTGGCAATCGGAATCGGCGATCGGGCCGCAATTGGGCTGCAACCGGGGCGGCCGCCGCGCCAGCGGGTGGGCCCGCGGCGCCCCATTTTGCCAATGCCGGCCGCTAGGCTACACTGGCGGCGCGACAAGGGCGGCAAACCCCGCTGTTGCGCACCCCACCGGATTCGCGCACCAACGGCATTGCAGGGCCGATCTGCAACCGGCGAGAATCAAGATGGGACCCCGGTTCGGGCCCGGGATATTGCCCGAGGTTTCGATCCGGATTCGGCGGATTTGGTGTGAGGTATGGCAATGTGGGCAAGCTGGAACCGCAAGGTGCGAACACTGGGCGTGGTCTTGGCGGCGGTGCTGCTGCTGCCGGCGCTGGCTGGTTGCGAGGTGGTAGACAAGGCCCGCATGAAGCTGCTGGGCGTGACCGTGGCCAACCCGGACCCGGAGACGGCCGAGTGGGTGATTCGCGAGGCCCTGCTGGCTGCCAAGGACAAGGACGAAGAGCGCGGCTGGCAGCGCTTCCAGAAGGTCCTGCACAGCCAGGAGCGGACGACCAACGCCTTGAAGGGCTGGCAGCAGTTCGGCTGGCCGCGCATGCGCCGGCAGGTCAACCTGTACCTGGACGACCAGGATCGCTTCGTTTTGCGCGACTTCCGCACTATGCAGAACGACGGCATCGACTTCTTCTTGGAGAATCGCGAGCGCGACCTGCCCACGCCGTGCAGCGTCTACTTGGACTTTGCCAACAACAAGCTCTGGCGCATCAAGCGCTGCAGCCTGTAGGCGCGGCGCGGCGGGCGGCGTTGGCCAGCTGCTGTGCCCGGCAGGCGGGGCCGCTGGACCGGATCGGGACTGCGGTGGCCGCCGAATTCTGGCCCTGGGGCGGAGCGGGACCGCGGGCCGCGTCAGCGTGAGGCAGGTGGGGTTCGCATGATGCGAGAAGTCTTCGAGAAGGGGCTGGCCTCGACCGTGGCGCGCTGGATGCTGGACGGCAGCGCCGACGCGCTGATCGAGCGGGTGGCGGCGGCGGGCGTGCTGCGGCCCGAGGAAGTGGCGGCGCTGCGCCAGGAAACGCGCGCCCACCTGGAGCGCGTCCGCGACGAAGGCGCGCCCTACGCCGAGCTGGTGACCACCGCCCTGCGCGAGGTGGGCAAGTCCCTGCCCTTGGGTACGCTGGCCGAGGCCGGGCTAACGGCGGCGAGCCAGCTGCCGCTCCGCGATCTGGCCAGCTCGGCGACCCGCGTGGCCTTGGGTGTGGCAGCCCGCGCCGCCCAGAGTGCCGCCGAGCGCGCCCAGACCATGGCCGACGCCATGCAGCCACCGGCGCCGACCGCACCCGCACCCGACGAGGCCGCACCATGAGCGCCCTGGGCCAGCTGGTGCAACTTCCAAAGTATGCCCGCAATATAGCTAGGTTGCGCCATGTCACCGCGACGGTGATCCGGTTTGGCTTTGGCCATCTGCTGGTGCGCACGGGCCTGGACCGCTACGGCGGCTGGCTCGGCCGGCTGTGGGGGCGGCCGCAGCTCGACGAGAGCATGTCCGAGTTGAGTTGGGAGCAGCGCGTGCGGCTGGCGTTGGAAGCGCTGGGGCCCACCTTCATCAAGTTGGGGCAGGTGGCGGCGACGCGGCCGGATCTGATTCCGATGTCGCTCATCTTCGAGCTGCGCAAGCTGCAGGACAACGTCGGCGGCTTCGACTTCGAGCAGGTGCGCGAGGTGGTGCGGCGCGAATTGGGTGGCGAAATCGATCAGTTCTACGCCCATTTCGACTCCGTGCCGATCGCGGCGGCGTCGATCGCCCAGGTGCACCGCGCCACGCTGAAGACCGGCGAAGCGGTGGTGGTCAAGGTGCAGCGGCCGGGCCTGGACCGGATCATCCAGACCGACCTGGACTTGCTGCAGATGATCGCGGCCGCGCTGGAGGAAAACGTCCCGGAGGCGGCGCAGTTCCGGCCCAGCGTGGCGGTCAGCGAGTTCAGCCGGAACCTGCGGCGCGAGACCGACTTCAGCAACGAAATCAATAATATCGAGCGCTACCGCCGCATCATCGCCGACAACCCCGATGTCCACGTGCCCGTGGTGTATCCGTCGCTGTGTAGCAGGCGGCTGATCACCATGGAGTTCATCGACGGCTGCAAGGTGACCGACAAGGAGAAGATCGCCGAGTGGCAGGTCGACGGCCGCAAGGTCGCCGAGGTCGGCACGCTCTTGTTCATCAAGTCGGTGTTCGAACACGGCTTTTTCCACGCGGACCCGCACCCCGGCAACTTCTTCGTGCTGCGCGACGGCCGCATTGCCCTCATCGACTTCGGCTCGATGGGCTCGGTCGACAGCGACACCATCGACGAATTGCTGACTTTCCTGGTGGCCCTGCTGCTGAGCGACCCCGAGATGCTGGTGACGCAGTTCATCGACCTGGGCCTGGTGGACGACACGGTGAACGTGCGCACCATGAGCGGCGAAATCAGCGAGATCATGCGGCGTTACAACGGCGTCACCCTGGAGAACTTGGACATCGGCGCCTTCATCGCCGAGGTGTTCGAGGCCGTGGTGCGCTACCAGGTGCGCGTGCCGAGCGAACTGATCCTCATCGGCAAGGCCATCTCGACCATGGAGGGCATCGCCCAGGAGATCTACCCGGCCTACGACCCGCTGGGGGCGATCCGGCCGACCCTGGTGCAGCTGTACGTGCGCAGGGTCTTGGATCCCAAGCGCTATTCGCGCCATGCCTACCGAGTGCTCCACGATTGGTGGGGGCTGCTGAAGGTCGTGCCCGGCGAGACCCGCGGCCTGCTGCGGCGCGCCAAGGCCGGTGAGCTGACCCTGCAAATCCGCCACCCGGATGCGGAATTGGTGCGCGCCAAGAACGAGCGCGTCATCAACCGCGCGCTGCTGGCGGGATGGTCCGTGGCGGCCTGGGTGTTGTTCACCTGGCTGCTGCCCCAGGCCGCCCAGGCGCCGCAGTGGGGCGTGCTGTGGTGGTACGAGATTCTGCTGCTGACACAGGGTGTTGGCGCATTACTGCTGACACTGGCCAGCTGGCTGCGCTCGCGCGAGCTGTAGCCCCCTGCGAGGACGAAGATGCTGCGAATTCTCATTGGCATGGTGCTATTGGCGACCCTAGGCGGCTGCAAGGCCCTGGTGAGCCGCGAGGCCTACGACCGCGATCTGGCGGGCCTCAAGGGCCAGGCCGATCAGCTAGAGGCGCAGAAGAAGGCGCTGTCCGGCAGTGTCGACGCCTGCAAGAAGGAGCTGGCGGCGTGCGTCGAGACCGGGCAGAAGACGGTGCGCGAGCGCGAGCAGTGCAAGGACGAGCTGCACAAGACCCAGAGCGTGCTGGACCAGTGCACCCACCGCGGCGGCAACTGTGCCAAAGACCTGGCCGACACGCAGATGGCCAAGATGAAGCTCGAGGACGAGCTGCGCCGGACCAAAGAGGATCTGACGGGCGCCCAGAAGGAGCGCGATCGCCTGCAAAAGGAGCAGAAGGCCCTGGCCGACGCGCTGGCCAAGGTGCAGGCGGGTGTCAAGAAGGTCCAGGACCGGCTGCGGGCGCTGGTCGACGCGGGCAAGCTGCGGATTCGCTCGCGCGACGGCCTGCTGGTCATCGAGGTCAACTCGGACATCCTGTTCGACCTGAACAAGGCCGAGGTCAAGCCGGCGGCGCGGCCCGTGCTGAGCGAGATCGCAAGTGCCTTGAAGGAGTTGAGCGATCGTCGCTTTCAGATCGCCGGCCACACCGACGACACCGGCGCCGACAACCTGAACTGGCGGCTGTCGACCGATCGCGCGCTGGCGGTGCTGCACGAGATGGCGGGGCTGGGCGTGCCGGCGAAATCGCTGTCGGCGGCCGGCTTTGGGCCGTATTCGCCGATGGTGCCGAACGACTCGCCCGAGAACCGGGCCAAGAACCGCCGCGTGGAATTCCTTCTGGTTCCGGACCTTTCGGGCCTGTTCGACGCGCAGAAGTAGGGGGCAGCGATGGCGGTCACGGTCACCCACGGGCTGCCGACGCGGTTCGAAAACCTGGCGGATCTGGCGCGGTTGCCGTTCTTCGAGGTCAAGGAGGGGCGGCTGGTCCTGGCCGACCGCCGGCTGGGCCCGGCCATCGACCTGCACACGCACCTGGCGCTGACCTACCTGGTGCCGCAGCGCCTGGACCTGGAGCGTCACTGGCCCGAGACCGAGCACTACCTGCCCAAGACGACGCCGATCGACCTGGATATCTACGTCAACAAGAACTTCTTGGCCGAGGATCTGCCGCGGATGGAGCGCGACTTGGGCCTGGGGGCCCTGAGCGCCGGCGGGATGCGGCGGACCCACACGATTCCAAACCTGCTGAAGGAGATGGACGAGCTCGGCATCGCACAGTCGGTGCTGCTGCCCATCGA
>JACRCU010000014.1 GCA_016218865.1 Deltaproteobacteria bacterium
CAGGTCGGCGTATCGCCATACTGGCCTTGCACCTGCCGTTCGCCCACGCCTGGCACCAGCAGCGGCCCCTCAGGCAACGGCCGCACCCGCGCGTCGACTTGCAGCGAACCGTCTGGCAAGACATCGAATTTGAGCACCGGCCGGGTCGACGCCACCGCGCGCTTTCCGCGCAGTTCCTCGGGCACCGCAATCGGCAGCAGGCGCGACAGCTGCGGCAACCGCTGCATCAGGGCCGGCAGGGCCGCGGCGGGCAGCACCGGCTGCTCACTCAGCGCCAATAGCAGCTTGCGCACCGTGGCTGGCATGGCGCAAATCTCTATGCCCGCCTTGTCGTGTAGGATTAGGTCCTCCGTGCCGTCGCGCAGCGCTCCGACCACCTTGTCGAGTTGGATCGGCTCGCCGCCCACCTGGATCAACCACTGCGCACCGCTGCCGGTCGTCTTGAGGGCCAATTCCACCGTACCCACCTTGACTTGCATGGGCTCGTCATCTGGCCAGAACAGCCGCGGATGCCCAACTAGGGCACGCAACACAGCACTCATGGCCTTTTGGCTCGCCTGCTGGGTCAAGCGCTGCAAGTCCCGGTGGCTAATGGGGAGATCCAGCAAATGGCGGTCGGCATCGGTGGTGCACAGCAGCGGGTCCCCGCGCAGGGACGTAAGGGTGGCCTTCTTGAGTCGGCGCGCCCCCTTGCGATCGGTGCCGACCCACACCGGCTCGCACGTCGCGCCCTCGTCGCGCAAGTGCACCCGCCAGCCCAGGTCCTCGCGCTCGGCCCGCTCGCTGTGCTTTTCGTGCGTCTGGAGCAGCGCGTCCACCTGCTCGAACACCAGCGCCCAGCTCGGCACCGAAACCGCATGGGCCAGCTTGCGCAACTGGGCCGAAGGCTGCTGCAGCGCCCGCAGCACCGCGTCCACCGCCGCCAGCCCTACCGCGCACTCGCCGCGGCACGGTCCCGCGGACGACACCCGCCAGCCTTCGGCGTCGCTGCAGACGAGCGCGGTCTCGTAGTAGCCGTGCTGCGGACAGAAGCGAAACTGATCCGGGTCGTGCAACAGAATGCGCCGCGCCGCCGGGTCGCTCCACTCGATGGTCGAACGCGACAGCGGCTCGGGCCGCGGCTGGGCGTGCTGGCGAAGACGGGCGCGCAAGGTCATCAGGCCCCGCTGCAAGGCGGCCACTTCGGCGTCGTCGCTCAGGGGCAGCTCGACGATGGCGCGGTCGGCCTCGGCCACCGCCGCCGGCCCGCCCTCGGCGATGCGCAGGATCAGCACCGCGCGCTCCTGTACTTGGGGGTGGGCCACGGCGTAGCTCGATTCCCCCGAGTATTCGGTCAGGATGTCGCCCAGGCGAGTCGACTCGGGCAGGTAGCCCTTGCTGGTCAGGCGCGCCCCCGGCGGCAGACCGACATCGCCCACCGTCAGGTCGCAAGCCACTGCGCGCAAAGGATCTTTGCCGACCCACACCCCCAGCTCCTTGCGGCTCATACCGGCGCGCAGCCCCGCGGGCTTCGGCGGGGGCTTTGGCGTCGGCGCGACGACCGGGATCGGCGGCAGCGGCAATTCCGCCGCAGTGGCGCTGCTTTTCGCCACGGGAGGCGCCTGCACCTCCGTGCTGTAGGCCTTGCGGTCCAGCCACATCGCCAGCAGGGTCGCGAGCTGCTGCTCGCCGGCCACGCCGAACTTCATCCGAATTCCCTGCGCCAGCAGCGGCTGGTCCAGCAGCCCCTGCACCTGCGGACAGGTGCCCGCCGCGACGATCTGCTGCAGCTGCGCGCGCGGGGCGAACTTCGCCGGCAGAAACGCCACGAAATCGCGCAAAGGCAGCTGCGCCGCCCGCTGCCAGCCGCGCGCCGGTACCGCCGCCGCCAGGGCAGCCAAGTTGAGATAGACGGCCATAGCCCGATTCCTCGCCTACTTGTGCAGCACGCCCGCCACGATGAGCAGGGCCACCACCACGCCCATCAGCGACTCGCCAGCGATCAGGCCCGAGCTTACCGGCACCACGTAGCGCTGGGCGAATTCCGGCTTGCGCTTGCCGAGTTGCTGAGCAATCAGCGCGCCGATGAACATGGCGATGGTGTTGCTGCCCGGGATGACCATCGCGATGCCCAGGCCGGCCGGCGACGGCACGTAGGACCGCGCCCGCGGCGGCGCCAGCTTTTCGGCCACCGCCAGCGCGCACCCCAGCAGGAGCCCCGCGCCGATGCCCGAGCGCGCCAGACCGTCCAGCAGGCCCACGCCGCCGGCAAAGGCCTTGGACACGCCCGCCCACACCAGGCACGACGGCGCCGGCCAGGCATCCGAGCCCAGCAAGGTCGGGTCGGGAATCAGCAAATTGAAGGCCGGCACCACCACCGCCGCGCCCGCCACCACGCCGAACAGCTGCGCGTAGAGCTGCGCGCGCGGGTTGCCGCCCAACAAACGCCCGGTTTTCAGCGTGGTCAGCAGGTCGGCGGCGTGCAGGCCGATGCCGCCGGTGACATTGGCGCTCATGATGTTCCCCGCCAAATTCCCTGGGGTGAGCAGGCCGTAGACCAGCTGCGTCACCGGACCCAGCGCCTTGGTGGGCGTCACGTCGGTCTCGCCGGTCACGCGCGCGGCCACAAAACCCATCACCACCGCCAGCGGCACCGCAATCAGGCCCGCCCACAGCGGAATCTGGAACAGCCAGCCCATCAGCACCACCACCACCGGGCCCAGGGCGACGAAACCGGCCGGAAACCACCAGCCGGGGCACTCGACCGCGTCGATGGGCAGCGCCTCGGCCGCGCCGTCTTTGCGGAAGATCCGGCCCATGCCCGAGAACGAGCGCGCCACGCTGCGCCAGTCCAGGGCGAACGAGGTCAGGCCGGCGCCCACCAGCACCGCCGCGCCGGGCCACACCATCCAGGCGACGATGGCCTTGTAGCCGGTGCCATGGATCACCCCTTGCGCCAGCAGCGCGGGTGCCAGGAAGGCGTAGGTCAGCACGCCGCCGAGCAAAAGCGACCAGCCGGTGCGGAAGCTCATCAGCGCGCCGGCGCCGATCAGCACCACCTCGGTCTTGAGCGACAGGGTCCAGTCCATGGCGGCCTTGCCGGCGATCTGGAACGGCAACGGCAGCGCCCCGGGGAGGTTCCAGGGCATCCACGCGGCCTTGGCGTCGCGCAGGAAAGCGATGAGCGCGGCGAACACGGCG
>JACRCU010000173.1 GCA_016218865.1 Deltaproteobacteria bacterium
GACGACGTGCCGGGCGCGAACAGCAAGCTGGACTACACCAACCGCCGCTCGCTGTCGGTCGACGGTTCGCTGCGCATGTTCGACCCGCTGACCCTGGTGGCGTTCTACGCCCAGGACCTGCTGGAAAACCGCTTGCAGCAGGCGCGCTTGGACTTGAACTACAAGGTCAAGGACTTCCTGATCCTGCACACCAAGGCCGAGCTGCGCGACCCGCTGGCGTGGATGAGCAAGACCTCGATCTTCCAGGCCTTCTTGCAGCGGACCGACGGCATGGTCGGCGGCAGCTTCGACCTCCTCACGCCCGGCGCGCTGACCGTGGCAGGCGGCTACGACCGCTTCGTGATGAACGATGGCGTGGCCGACGGCTACCGCGGCTTCGTGGAAGGGCGCGTCAAGATCGACCCCGCCGGCCGCTACCGCGCCGGTTTGCAGTACGCCCGCCTGTTCAACGGCGACAACGGCTACGACCAGGTGCGCGTGTTCGGCAGCGGCAAGCCCATGGAACGCTTGACGGTATCGGGCGACATCGACTGCTACGCCTTCCTGCGGGCCGTGCGCGGCGCAACGTTCTCGATCCGCGGCGGCGCTTCGGCCCGCTACGCCGTGATGCGCGGCCTGGATGCCGGCGTGGACGCCCAGATTTGGCGCAATCCGTACTTTGACGCGCAAGCCCTGGGGCTGCTGACGCTGACGGTCAACGAGGGCATGTTGCTGGCGCCTCGCCCGGTGCCGGCGGCGCTGGTTTCGGGTGCGGATGCCAACGAAGTGGCCGTCCCCGCCGAGAAAAAGGCCGACGAGAAGAAGGCCGACGCCGAGGGCGAGGCCAAGCCGGCCGACAAGGCCCCGGATGCGGCCCCGGACAAGGGGGACAAGCCCGCCGAAATGGCCCCTGAGAAGGCCCCTGAGAAGGCCCCCGAGAAGGCCCCCGAGAAAGCCGACGACGCCAAGCCCGCCGGAGGAAACCCATGAAATCCTTGCAAGGATCCGCACTTGCCCGGCCTGCACTGTTCCGGCTGGCGCTGGTACTGGTTATGGCGGCGACGCTGCCCGCCTGTGCGTGGCTGCTCGGCTCGTGGGGCGGCAGCGCGCCCGAGCGCAATGTGCGCGACAACGTGAAGTTTTCGCACAACTGGCACATCGCCGCGGCCGAGGACGCCGACTGCCTGCCCAACGCCAAGGGCGAGACGGGCGCCTGCCAAGGCCTGGCCTGCGCCGATTGCCACGACAGCATCGCCACCTCGGAGGATCTGAGCAAGAAGCGCGAGATCCCCACCGAAGCCAAGTGCATGGACTGCCACGACAAGGCCGAGGGCGGCTGCGACAAGTGCCACGCCAACCCGGCGATGCCCACCACCTTCGTCGACACGCGGCGCACCTTCGATGTCAACTTCAGCCACAAGAGCCACTTGGAGCGCGTGCAGAAGGCCGGCGACAAAGACACCTGCGTGCGCTGCCACAGCGACATCCGCAAGCACAGCAAGGTTTCCGAAGACATGCGCCCCAACATGCTGGTCGCCTGCACCAGCTGCCACAGCCGCGACTTCCGCACCGAAAATTGCTACACGTGCCACAAAGGCCTGAAGTCCACGCCGGACAAGCCCGTGCGCGACTTCGACCACGGCGCCGACTGGCTGCGCCGCCACGGCGTGGTCGCCAAGGGCCAAAGCAAGGTCTGCGGTCACTGCCACCAAGAGACCAGCTGCGCCGAGTGCCACAGCAAGAACAACGCCATCCGGCCCGACTTGCTGCACGCCGACCGCGTCGACGCCTCGTTCCACCACCGCGGCGACTACATGAGCCGCCACGCGATGGAAGCCAAGCTCGACAGCAAGGGCTGCCAGACCTGCCACGCGCCGCAGACCTGCAGCAAGTGCCACGAACGCATGGGCCTTTCGCAGCCCACGGCCGGCGGCGGCCCCAGCCCGCACCCGGCCGGCTGGATGGACCGCGGCGGCGTGGACAACCACGGGCGGGCGGCCCGGCAGGACATCACGGCGTGCGCGGCCTGCCACGACCGCGGTGCCGCCAGCAACTGCGTCAAGTGCCACAAGGTCGGCGAGCCGGGCGGCAACCCGCACCCGCCGGGCTGGTCGAGCAAACAGGATTCGAAGACGGCACCGGCTTGCACGCCGTGCCACACCTAGGGTAGCTGCGGAAAATTCCACAGTGGTGTGGAAAATTCCACAGCCGGACCGAGCCGAACGCGAAGACGGTGCCGCACCAACGGTACGGGTTGCAGCAGCAGGGGCCAGAAAAGGGCCAGAGTCCATGGAGGTAGGGTGATGAACGCATTCAAGTGGAGCCAAACGGGCATGGCCACGCTGTTGTCCGGCAAGGTACATGGCAAGGTGCTCGTCGGGGCGTTCGCAGCCCTGCTTTCTCTGGCCGGCTGTGAAGCGACCGGGCCGACCGGGGCCACCGGCGCGGCCGGACAGAACGGCAGCAACGGCGCCAACGGCGCACCGGGCGCGAGCGGCAAGTCGTGCGCGGTCAAGGCAAATACCGACGGCAGCGCCACCATCGCTTGCGAAGACGGCACCACGGTGACGTTGCCCGCGGGCAAGGCCGGTCTGGACGGCAAGAACTGCTCGGTGGTCGCCAACCCCAATGGCAGCAAGACCATTTCGTGCCCCGACGGCAGCACCGTGACGGTGTACGACGGCCAGAACGGCAAAGACGGCGCGCCCTGCACCGTGGCCGACGACGGCGCCGGCACCAAGACCATCAACTGCCCCGGCTCGCCGACGGCCACCGTGCACGACGGCAAGGACGGTGTGGACGGCAAGGACGGCGCCCAGGGCCCCAAGGGCGAGAGCGGCGACCCGGCCTCGGCCAAGGGCACCATCAACGGCAAGGTGACCGCGGCGGCCGACGGCTCGCCCCTGGCCGGCGCGCTGGTGACCAGCAACCCGCTGAGCCTGCAGGTCAAGTCCGGCGCGGATGGCACCTTTGCGCTGACCGGCGTGCCGATCGGCGCCTACCAGCTGACCGTGAGCCTGGCCGGCTACACCACCACCCAGATCAACAACGTGGGCGTGGTCGCGCTGAACACGACCAATGTGGGCGCGGCTCTGGCGGCCGACAGCAAGACCGGCGGCGCACCGGCCATTGTGGTGGCGAGCGACCTGCTGGCCGGCTACGACGCCAACGTGGCCCTGAAGGCCACCGTGACGGACCCGGACAGCGATGCGGCCAAGCTGAGCTACCAGTGGGCCCAGACCGGCGGCCTGCCGGTGGCGCTGACCAACGCCACCAGCAACACGCTGACCTTCAAGACGCTTTCGCTGCCCAAGTCCAAGACCTTTGCGACGCCGATCCGCTTTGGCGTGGTCGGCATCTCGCCGGACGACGCCGGCCACTACACCTTCAGCCTGACCGTGAAGGACCTGCAGGGCCACAGCAGCACCGCAAACGTGACGGTGATGGCGGCCGCGCCGGGCGCCGGTCTGCGCAACGTGACGCTGGGTCTGCCCGTGTACCTGCAGGGCGACGCCACCGTGACCAGCTGGAACTGGACCTTGGACACCACCGGCGCGCCCGGCTCGACCGCCAAGCTGGTCGATGCCACCACGCAGTTCCCGCACTTTACCCCTGACGCCAAGGGCGCTTACGTGTTGACCGAGACCGTGGCCAAGATGAGCCTCACCGTCTACGCCGGCAGCTGGGCCGGCATGTACAACGGCACGGAAGTCTGCAAGGCCTGCCACAACAACACCGTGGCGCCCGACCCGTTTGCCGACTGGGCCAAGACCAACCACCTGCAGGGCAGCATCGACAAGTTCAACGCCGTCAAGGGCGGCGCCTACTTTGGCCAGGCCTGCCTGGAGTGCCACACCGTGGGTTACTCGCCGTTCGTGGACAACGGCGGCTTCGACGACGTGCAAAAGAACAACGGCTGGGTCTTCAAGCCTGCCGCTGGCAACTGGGACGCGCTGCAAAAGGATCACCCCGACTTGGGCAAGCTGGCCGGCGTGCAGTGCGAGAACTGCCACGGTCCCAACAACTCGCAGGGCCACTCGTCGTCGGGCATGGGCAAGACCACTGCGGTAGTGAACGACCTGCACTTCGCCCGCGTGTCGATGAGCACCGCGGTGTGCGCGCAGTGCCACCAGGAAGGCCCGCACCACTACAAGCCCGCGCAATGGCAGACCAGCGGCCACGCCAACCCGGCCCTGGCCGACCGCGGCACCTTCGAGGCCAGCGGCACCAACGCCGCCCACTGCGGCCGCTGCCACGCCGCCCAGGGCTTCGTGCTCTACGCCGATCAGCTGAGCAAGGGCATCTCTGGCAACCTGGTCAAGGCCGACGGCAGCGCCGCCGACGAAGCCTGGCTGCGCGCCAACGGCCTGCAGCGCTCGACGGTGGAGCCGCAAACCTGCCAGACCTGCCACGATCCGCACTCGGCCGATCACCCGGCGCAGGTCCGCCTGTACGACAACCTGCCCGTGCTGCCCAACGGCATGACCGGTATCACCGGCGCCGGCACCGGCGCGACCTGCATGGCCTGCCACAACACCCGCAACGGCGAGCACACCGACTTCGTCGCGGCCACCACCTCGACCTCGGGCCCGCACGCGCCGGCGCAGACCGACGTATTGTACGGCTTCAACGCCTACTTCATGCCGCGCTTCACGCCCAGCAAGCACTTGGCCGTCACCGACACCTGTGCCGCTTGCCACGTCAAGATCCCCACCGAGGCCCAGGTGGCCGAAAAAGAGACCGCCAACCACGCCTTCAAGCCCGACGAGAAGGTGTGCGTGTCGTGCCACGCCGCCAACGTTGACGGCAAGGCCCTCAAGGGCGTGATCGCCATGCAGATGAACGAGCTGGGCCAGAGCATCGGCGCCGCCGCCAAGGTCCTGGCCGCGCAGGCCATCGCCGCCAACGGCAAGCTGGTGGTCCGGGCGAACAACGGCAACGGTCTGTACTCGTCCAGCTCCAGCACCACCTACAACGTGGACCTGACCGACGTGCCGACCAGCATCGAGGCCAAGTACGTCGGCACCTCGTTCTTCCTGTGGTTCACCATGCCCAAGGCCATCAGCATCACCTGGACGGACAACACCACCACCAGCGTGACGCAGTTCGGCGTGTCGTGGACCGCGCTGCAGACGCCGGTGGCGGGCAAGAACGCCCCGGTCATCGCCGCCGGCACGACCGTGTTCAAGGGCATCTGGAACATGCAGCTGCTGCACAACGACAAGAGCAACGGCCTGCACAACCCGACCTTCTTCAGCGAGACGATCAACGCGACCAAGGCGGCGATGGCGGCCGTGAAGTAGCCCGAGTTACTGGGTCTTGCGGCCCCCGTCGATCCGCTGCGGCAGGTCGGCTGGGGCCGCGGCCGTTTTGCGGCGCTCGCGCGTGCGGCACAACTGTGGAAATTTCCACAGTCGCAAAGGAAGCCGGCCTCTTGACGCTCTGCCGCCATTCTGCGTACGTTGCCGGCGCGGCACCCGATGTCGTTGCGGCCCAAGGTGCCGCAAGAGGACCCCAATGACTCGCATGCGCTCGCCGTGCGGCGCCGGGCTTGCGGCCGTCTTGGCTGTAGGCCTTGCGGCACTCTCTTGCCCAGGGGCGGCGTGGGCCGACAGCCCGGCTCCCGTCGACGCGGCCGGGTCGGCGACCCCAAGCGCCGCGGCCGCTCCAGCTGCCGCCACCCCTGCAGCCGCCGACGCTGCTCCACCGCCCGCAGAGCGCCTGGCGACTCCCCCGGGAGGGATGGCCGTGGCGCTGCGCGAGGCGGCCAGCCGACCCAGCTGGCATCCCGATGTGGCGCTCATGGCGACCGCCGCGCAGATGGGCCAGTTCACGATCGACCGCACCGGCGCGAAGTCGCCTAAAAATGCGGACTTGTATGGTCGTCTGCACTTCGGCGTGGGCGGCCAGACCGGTCGCTGGTTGGGGCGCTTGTTGGTGCGCGGTGCCCTGAGCGGCGAGCTGCTGAGCGGCGGCTGGGGCGGACTGACACCACTGCCAGGGGATCGGCTGCCGGCCAGCCGCGAAGGCAAGCTGGAGCCCACCGAAGCCTGGCTAGGGGTAAACTGGAACCATATCGCGGAGTTACGCGGCGGCCTGATGGGCTCGTCGTGGGGCAACGGCCTGGTGGCGCGCGACGGCCGGGCGCAAGCCATGGATCAGCAATGGTTCTACGTGCCGACGGTGGGCGATCGGGTGGTGCGCGGTGCCCTGGTGCTGACGCCGTTTCGCAACACTTCCTCGGCCTTGCGTGGCCTGGCGGTGTCGTTCGCCGTGGACCGGGTTTTCGCCGACGACGTGCTATACGAGGGCGACAGCGCCAGCCAGTTGGTCGGCTCGGTGCGCTGGTTTGTCGCCGAGGATCAATGGCTTGGCCTGTACTATGCCGGTCGCTCGCAGACCGCCGACTCGGGGCGCGGCCTGGACGTCAGCCTGGTCGATGCGGCCTTTGACGTGAAGGTGGCGACGCCGCTGGCCCCGCTGCGCCTGCAGGGCGAGGCCGCGCTGATTGCCGGAACGACGACGCTGGCGCCGAGCCCCGACTTTGCCAAGCACGACGTCTTGCAGGGCGCGGCGCAACTGCGGTCCACCGCGCAATTGACGCCGGGACTGCGCGCGCAGCTGGACCTGGCCTGGCTGTCCGGCGATGCCAACCTGGGCGACGGCCAAGTCAGCGCCTTTAAGGCCGACCCGAATGCGCAGCTGGGTATCGTGCTGTTCCCGCGCGTGCTGGCGTGGCAAAGCGGCCGGGCGCGGCTGACCGCGTCGGACCCGAACCTGGTCGGGCAGCCACCCGAGGATCTGGACCGGCTGGCGACGGGCGGCGCCCTGACCAACAGCTGGGTGGTATTCCCCAAGCTGGGCCACACCTTCTTGCAGCGCGGCGAAGTCTACGGCGGTGCGCTGTTGGCGTGGACGTCGGTGCCGCTGGCGGACCCGCGCTGGACCGTCAGCGAGGGCGCCGGTTCCCCGCGGAACTTCTTGGGGAATGCCGCGACGAGCTCGCTGCTTGGCGCCGAATTCGACGCGGGCGTGCGGTGGCGCATGCCGGTGCCGCACTATCCGGCGCACTTGCTGCTGTGTGCCGAAGCGGGCGTCTTGCTGCCGGGCGGTGCGCTGGCCGGCCTGAACGATCCGATTCCGGCCGGGCGGGTGACGCTGGCCTGGCTGGGCCACGAAGCGCCGTAGCCTGCGGGGGAGACCATGCACAATCACACCAAATGGCTAGCGGTTTTGTGGATGCTGGTGCCCACGGCGGCCTGCCAGGGCGAGCCCGAGGGCTTGGCCAAGGCCGGCGCGGCCAGCGTGCACGTCAAGATCGACTTCGACGCCAAGCCGCTGCCCGAGATCCCGCTGCCGAACGACCTGGCGACGCGCTACGACGCGACCTCGCCGACCCACAGGCGCATCAATGCCTCGCAAGTGGCCGCCACGCAACTGGAACAGCGCACGCGCCAGTTGGTGGATCAACTGGACGGCTGGGGGACCTACTCGCCCATCAGCGTGCCGTTCGACGGCGCCATCGACCCCAAGTCGCTGATGCAGCGCCACCACGGCGACGACTTCGCGTTTGCCGACGACGCCGTGTACCTGGTCGACATCACGGAGGGTTCGCCGACCTTTGGTCAGCCGCGCGAGCTGGACGTGGGCAACGGCAACTTCCCGCAGGCTCTGGAGCAAATCGGCGGCTACTGGCGGGGCGACGCCCGCGGCGACAGCCTGGCGCTGTCCTTCGAGGAGCACGACGAGGACGCCAACGGCAACGGCCAGCTGGACCCGGGCGAAGACGACGACCTGGACGGCGTGCTGGACAAGCCCAACTACCTGCCGGGCGTGACCAAGAAGCCGGGCGAGATGAACCTGGCCGAACGGGCCGACGCGCTGATGACCTTCTACGAGCGCGAGACCCACACGCTGCTGCTGCGGCCGCTGGTGCCCCTGCGCGAGCGGACCACCTACGCGGTGCTGGTGACGCGGCGCGTGCTGGACACCCAGGGCAAGCCGGTGGGCTCGCCGGGGCCGTACATCCACCACCTGCAGCAGACCGAAGCGCTGCGGCCGCTGGAGTCGATCTTGGCGAGCCACAGCAAGGACTTTGGGGGTCTGGGGCTGGGCGACGTTGCGTTTGCCTGGTCGTTCACCACCGGCAGCATCGAGGCGGACCTGCGGGCAGTGCGCCAGGGACTGTACGGCACGGGCGCGCAAAAGCACCTGAAGGACGCGTATCCGGCGAAGTTGGGCGACATGCTGCCGCTGTTCGACAAGGCGCCCAAGCACCCGAAATTCGAGACGAAGTATACGCTGTCGGGCGAGTCGTTCCAGCAGGTGGCGCAGCTGATCATCGCGGGCGGTCTGGTCGGCACGGGCGGGCCGGAGCAGAGCAAGCGCTTCAACGAGGCGCTGAAGTACGTGGGCGTGCACTTCTTTGGCACCTACCAGAGCCCGCAGCTGTTCGAGCGCCAGGACAAGGACGGCAAGTACTTGGGCTACAACGACATGAGTTGGCCGGCCGACGTGGCGAGCAAGAAGGTCAAGGACCGCAGCGAAACCGTGACGTTCTGGGCCATGACCCCGCGCAAAGAGGCGACCCCAGACGGCAAGCCGCGCGGCATCGTCATCTTGGGCCACGGCTACACCGGCAACAAGACCGAGGCCTTCAGCTTTGGCCCCTACCTGGCGCGCATGGGCTTTGTCACCATCGCCATCGACAACGTCAGCCACGGTTTTGCCCTGGGCAAGAAGGACAGCGAGCTGCTGACTGGGGTATTCGGCGGCTTCGGCCTGCTCAACCTGGCCAAGGCCCTGACCAACAACCGCAGCTGGGATCAGGACTTGGATGGCATGGAGGACTCGGGCGCGGACTTCTGGACCTCGTACACCTTCCACACCCGCGACGTGGTGCGCCAGACCGCCGTGGACTACATGCAGCTGGTGCGGGTGCTCCGCGCCTTTGACGGCACGGCCAAGTGGCCGGTCGACTTGAACGGCAACGGCCAGTTGGACGACGTGGCCGGCGACACCGACGGCGACGGCGTGGTCGACGTGGGCGGGCCGACCATGCCGATCTTCATGATGGGCGGCTCGCTGGGCGGCATCATGAGCGCGGTGATGGGCGGCGTGGAGACGGAAATCAGCGCGGTGGTTCCGGTTTCGGGCGGCGGCGGCCTGATCGACGTGGGCGTGCGCTCGATCCAGGGCGGGGTCCGCGAGTCGGTGCAGCTGCGTCTGATGGGGCCGCTGTACGTGAGCACGCCGAATCCGGCGACGGCGACCATGAGCATCCACACCATCGTGCCGTCGCTCAACGACACCTACGACAAGGAAGTGGCGAGCGTGCCGGCCGAGCTGTGGGGGCAACTGGCGCCGGGCGACAGCGTGCGCGCCGACAATGTCAGCAATTTCGAGTACGACTGCGCGCGTCTCTTCGTGGACAAGGGCTGCCAGGCTACCTGCACGGCCGATGCGGCGGTCACCGACAAGCAGGTGTGCGCGGCGCGCTGCCTGGCGTTTCGGGTGGGTCTGGCCTCGGACATCACTGCGCCGCCGCAGCGCCACATGCTGACCTTCTACAAAGGCGACGCGTTCGTGTCGGGGCTGGTGGACAAGGCCAAGCACAAGGCCTGCTCGGTCAAGCTGGAGGCCAAAAAGCTGTTCGTGGTGGACCAGTTCAGCAAGGACATCACCTACCACCACCGCTCGGCGCCGCTGCAATTCAAGGCGGGCGAGGCGCTGGCGCCGCTGGCCGAAGGGCTGGGCCTGCACCGGGCGCGGCCGGAGTTGCGGCGGTTCTTGGGCTTTGCGCAGATGGTGCTGGACCCGGCCGACCCGGCGGTGTGGGCGTCGCACTTCTTTGACGCCGACATGGGCACCCACGCCATCGTGCTGAACACCATCGGCGACATGAATGTACCGGTAAACACTGGGGCGGCCATCGGTCGGGCGGCGGGACTGCTCGACTGGAAGAAGAAGATCGCCGAGTGGGGCGGCCGCACCGTCAACCAGACGGTCATCGACACCTATGTGTTGGAAGCTGTGGACAAGATTCCGCGTTTTCTGGACGGCTCGGGCAATGGCGTCCTGTTCGACGTGGAGGACCTGTCGCAGAGCGCGACGCCGGTGGCCGCCGGTCAGTCGAGTCTGCCGCCGCAAGGACAGAAGGTGCAGTTCGCCGCGCCGGCACCCGAGGGCAAGGACGGCTGGCCGGTGCCGCGTCTGAGCCCGCCGCTGCACACCCACGCGATCGGTCCGGACCAGGCCGGCGGTCAGTCGGGCACGTTCTTCCCGTACGTGGAGCCGGGCGGCAAGCACGGCTTCTGGAATCCCGGCGAGCAGGTGGATGCCTTGCGCGCGCAGTGCAAGTCGGCCGCCGGCAAGTCCGGCCAGGACCCCGCAACCTGCGACAAGCAAAGCTTCTTCGATCACGGCGCCATGGTCATGCACGCCATCGGCATGTACCTGGCTTCGGGCGGCAAGATCTGGCCCGAGCTGAAAGCCTGCATGAGTCAAGGGCAGTGCGACGGCGACATCGCGCCAGTGCCCGAAAACCGCAAGGATTGATGTGGGGTTCTGCTTGAGTCGCGCGAGAACCTGCTCGATGCGTCAGGTCCGCGCGACGATGCTGGCCAACGCCCCCTCGAGCTCGGCGCGATCGACCCAGTTGTGCAGGTAGTCCAGGCGATCGGTCTCGATGACCAGCGTCGGGCCCAAATCGTAGCGCTGGAACCAGCTGTCGTAGGAATCCTGCAGTGATTTCAGGTATTTAGGATCCATGGCCTGCTCTTCGGGACGGCCGCGCTTGGCGATGCGGTTGCGCAGGCCCGTGAGCGAGCAGCGCAGGTAGATCAGCAAGTCGGGCTTGGGCAGGCTGTCGCGGATGGCGCAGTACATGCTCTGGTAGGTGGCGAAGTCGCGATCGCTCATGATGCCGGTGGTGTGCAGGGTGCGGGCGAAGATCTCGGCGTCTTCGTAGATGGTGCGGTCCTGCACGAACACCTTGCGCGGCTCGGCGGCGAGCAGCTTGCCCAGCTCCAAGTGCGCTCGGAACTTGGCCGACAGGAAGTACATCTGGCTGTGGAAGGCGTAGCGCCGCATATCGGCATAAAAGTCTTTGAGGTACGGATTGTTGTCGTTGGGCTCGTAGAAGGGCTCGATGCCGAAGCTGTCGGCCAGCAGCTTGGTCATGGTCGACTTGCCCGCGCCGATGTTGCCGGCAATGGCGACGAAGCGCGCACTGCAGCTGGCGGGCTCGCCGCGCAGCTCGACCGACGGGTTGACGGGCTGGGCTTTGGCGCGCCGCCGGCCCTTGGGCGTGGCGGCGGAGGCGGCGCCGGTCGAGCCGGGGACGGCCGCGGGCGACCACGAGGAAGTGCCGAGTTGGTCAGGACTTTCGAGGTCGACGAGCCAATCCATGAGCGCTGCCGCAGGCGAACCGAACCAGCTCGGTGACTCGGGCGAGGATAGCGCGATTTGGCCAAAACGTCGCCCGGCGTGTTGCGGTTTTGCCCGCCTGCGTCACACTAGCGCCGGTAGCGTGGCCCGATTTGCGCCCATGGGGGGCCGCGGCCGAGCGCTGCCGAGTTGCGAGTCCGATGACGAAACTCTCGACGGTTCCACGGGAAAACTTGCAGCGTTGGCCGATCGCCGCGTTGATCGCGCTGGCGCTGACGGCGAGCGCGTGCCGCGAACCCCCTGAAACCGTGCTGCAGAACGCCCGCGATGCCCTGAATGCCCTGGGCAAGATCCCGTGCGGCGACAAAGAGCGGCTCCAAGACGGCCTGGGCGAACTGGCGCGCTACGTGGAGCCCAAGGCGGCCAAGCTGATCCAAGCGGCGCCGGAAGTGGGGCGCACCTCGACCGGGCAGTTCACGGTGTTCGTGACCTGCAAGCCGCCGCCCACCGTGCTGCCGGCCGGCGAGGTGGTCAAAGTCGAGGCCGAGCCGACCGTGGCCAAGGTGTGGGTCAAGGGCAAGGGCAGCAAGGGCAACCTGATGATTCCCATGCAGCTGGTCGAGGGGCGCTGGAAGATCGCGCTGCTGGACATGGACTCGTTCACCGCCGCGATCCGCGTGCGCGAGAAGTAGCCGCCGGCACGAAACCGCTGGCTGAATCTGGAGTTGTGTGTGAAGAAGGTGCTGATCGCCATCCTGGTGCTGCTGTTGCTGTTCGCGGCGCTTTTTGGCGTGTGGTATTGGCAGTTCAACGAGAAGCCCGACCAGGCGCTGCTGCGCACGGTGGCGTGCGCTACCCTGGGCGACGAAGAGGGCTTTCTGGACGGCTTCACCGACGACTCGCGCGGGCTGGTCTCGGCCGTGATGGCGCTGTCGCGCGGCGAGGACCTGAGCAAAAGTCCGCGCCATCCCTACTACTATCTGGCGACAGAGAACATCGTGAGCGTGGAGCACGACGCCGTGGGCGAGGCGCGCGTACGCGTGAGGCGGCCCGGCGACGACAAGAGCAAGGGTTACGACATCCCGATGATGCGGCAATGTGATGCCAAGTACTTGATTTTGGACAAGTACTGCCTGCTGCCGCGCTGGAAGATCGACGCCAAGCGCTTTGACGCCAAGCCAATGGATGCGGCAAAAGACCGCTAGATTACAAGTAAAGTTGGGGCACCCATGCAGAACAGGGAAGGGCAGCACCTGGACGAGCGGGCCGCGCGGAGCCAGCTGGCCGAAGTCGCCCGCGAGATCTATGCCCGCAAATTGTCGGGGGCGATGGATGGTAACCTGTCGATTCGGCTAGGTAAGGACCGGTTCGTGACGACGCCGTCGGGCGTCCACAAAGGGCGGCTGACGCCGGCCGACATGCTGCTGGTCGACGGCGCGGGCCGGGTCATCGGCACACCAGGCAAGGCGCCCGATGGAAAATGGCTCAAGCCGTCGAGTGAGTTGGGGCTGCATCTGGTGAGCTACGCGCGGCGGCCGGACGTCGGCGCCGTCATCCACGCCCACCCGCCGCTGGCCATCGCCTACACGCTGGCGGGCGGCAAGCTCTCGGAACCGCTGGTGAGCGAGGTGATTTTTGCGGTCGGGCAGATCGCCACGGCGCCCTATACCACGCCGACGACCGCGCAAGTGCCCGAAGTGCTGGGCGACTACGTGGCGTGCTACGACTGCATCATCATGCCGCGCCACGGCTCGGTGACGGTGGGGGCAACCTTGGACCTGGCCCTGGCGCGCTTGGACGCGCTGGAGCACACGGCGAACATCGCCTGTATGGTCAAGATGTTGGGCGGTGCGCCGCCGATCCAAGCGGGCGAGGTCGATCGCTTGTTCGATCTGGCGCGGCCGGTGCCGCCGCCGTACCGGTGTGAAACGAACGCCTGTCCGCCGCCGGAGCCGACCGCCGCCCGGCGCCTGGACCCGCCTGCTGCGGGTGAGCTCGAAGCCCGCCTGGTGCAAGAAGTTCTGCGGGCGCTGAGCCAGAGGCCGTGAACAAGGCGCGCCCGTTGCCGGCCGTGCAGGTGCACGCGTTGCGCCACGAGCCGTGGGGCCGCGTCAGCTTGGTGGACGACGGCCAAGGTGGGCCGCAACAACTTGTTGAAAAGTGGAAGGTACAGCCCGGCGACCTGGCCGCGACGCTGGCGCTGACGCGGCAGTGGCAGGCTTGCACCCACCCCAGCGTGCTCGCCTACGCGGCGC
>JACRCU010000174.1 GCA_016218865.1 Deltaproteobacteria bacterium
GAGTCTTCGCGGGCCGCGCGCAGCCGCTGCGACGCCCCTCCCGGGTCGATGCCCAGGGTGGCCCGCGCCAGGTCCATCACGGCTTCGCGCTGGTCGGCGGGCACCAGCCGCGCCACGCGCACCCGGACGCGCTGAGTCCGCTCGGCGTCGCCCATACCGGCCTGCAGGCCCGCCGTCTGGATCAGTAGTGAACCCAGCGATGCATAAGGAGAATCCTGGGCACCCGCCTCGGAGCGCAGCCGCCAAACCTGGGCGTCGCGGTGGCTCTGCTCCACCCACTGGGCAAACTCCTCCAGAAGCCGGGACTTGCCGTAGCCCGGATCGCCCGTGACCAGCACCTTGGTGCCACCGTCGCGGCCCAGACAGTCGAACAAGGCCCGGAAAATCGCAAGTTCGCGGCCGCGCCCGGCCAGCGGCGTGGGCTTGCCCAGCACCAGGTTCTTGGCCCGGACGGCCTGCTGGGCCCGCCCCAGACGCCAGGCAAACGGCGGAGCCAGACCTTGCTCGGCGTCGATGGCAAAGCGATCGCCCAGCAAGCTCACGGTGTTGTCGTCCAAGGCCACAAGTCCGGTGTTGGCGGCCACCAAGTCGCGCAGAGCGTCGGCGGCCGCCTCGATCGCCGCGCCGATCGCCACCTCGCCGCCGTCCTGGGCGTTCGACGTTCCATAACCCGTGGCAATCACAGCGGTCAGTCGCGGAATCCGCTCGCGAAGCAGCAGCGCGCCCTCGGCCGCCAGCGCCGCTTGCTCGGCGGGCGTGGCGCGACTCGAGGCCAGCGCCAGCAACGTGCCGTCGAGCAGGCGGTGCAAACGCAGGCCGATCGCCCCCAGCCGGCGCTGCAACTGCAGCAGCGGACCCATCGGCACGACCTGCAGCGTCGCACCGTCGTCGTCGGCGTCCGCGGGCCGGTCCAGCACCGTGGTCGGGGCATCCGCCGGCACCAGATCGCGGCGCGTCGCCATCTCTGCGGGCTCGGCCTCGGCCGACTTGGGCCACGGATTGGCCACCACCAGCAGGGTCACCACCCGCCGCTCGCTCTGGGTCAGCGCCGCCACCTGGGCTGGCGCGTCGGCGGGCGCCTGCAGCAGCACCACGTCGGTCAGCGCCGTGCGGGTCAAATCGGCACTGGCCGGTCGGTCGGCCGGATCCTTGGCCAGCAGGCGCTCGATCAGCCGCACCAGGCCCGGTGGCGCATCGCGGCGCAGCTCGGCGAGCGGCGGCGGCTCTTCCAGCAGCACTTTGATGAGCACGGCCATCGCCGAGGCGGCCACGAACGGCGCCCGTCCCGTCAGGCACTCGTACAGCACGCAACCCAAGGAAAACAGGTCAGCCCGACCGTCGAGGCGGCGCTCGCCGCGGGCTTGCTCGGGCGCCATGTAGGCCGGGGTGCCGATGACCGTGCCCGTGCGGGTCGCTCCAGACTCGCCGCTCTGCAGGTGGGCGATGCCGAAATCCAGGAGCCGCACGTCGTGGAGCGACCGGTCGATCAGGAACACGTTGGCCGGCTTCAGATCGCGGTGCACCACGCCCTGGCGGTGGGCATAGGCCAAGGATTCGGCAATGTCCGCGCCCAGATGCACGGTCTCGTCGATCGCGAGCCGGCCGCGATCCAGGCGCTCGGACAGGTCTTCGCCGGTCAGCCACTCCATGGCCAGGTAAGGCTCGCCAGAAGCGGTGTAGCCGTGGGCGACGTGGCGCACGATGCCCGGGTGGGCCATGGTGGCCAGCACGAGCGCCTCGCGCAGGAAGCGCTCGCAGGCCTCGGCATCGCTGGCTTGCAGCACCTTGACGGCCACGTGGCGACCGGTGGCGCGGTCCGAGGCGCGGTACACGACGCCCATGCCGCCGCGCCCAGCAATGCTGTGCAGCTCGAAGCGGTCGTCTACGATGGGGATAGTCGACATCGCGGCTGCCAACGGCCGGACGACCGTGTCGCGCGCAAGAATGGCAAGGTTGGCCAGCCGGCGCAATGCCTCGGGCGACCGGCCGCTACGGGACTTCGCGGAACAAGCTCAAAGACCGGCGCGCCCGAGCAAGACCAGCAGCTGCGCTTCAGCACTTTTCTGGTCCAGCCGGGCTTGCACGGCGGCCAGCTGCGCGCGCACCACCGCGGTCTCGGCGTCGGCCACTTCGAGCCACAGACCGCTGCCGACCTGGTAGCGCTGCCGCGCCGCGTCGCGGGCTGCCTGGGCGAATTCAACCTGCAACTGCGCAACTGGAAAGCGCTTCTTGGCCTGCAGCCACGCAGACAGCGCCGTCACCAGTTGGCCGCGCAGGGCCAGCACCTGATTGTCGCGATTGGCGATCTGCGCGGCGATTTGCCCCTTGGTGTCCAACACTTGTGGACTGCTCGTCCAAAGGGCCGACAGCGGCAGGCTGACCCCGACCGTGCCCGCCACGTGCGTCTGCAGGTCCGACGCCGAGGTCCCGCTGCCCTGGGCGATGCCCGACACGTAGAGACTCGGGCGGGTGGTCCGCTGTACGGCCAGCAGCTGCGCCTGCAGGGCCGCAACCCGCTCGCGCAGCGCCGCGAATTCCGGCCGCCGCTCAACAGCTTGCCCCAGCAGGCCGTCGATGGCCGCGTCGTCGTCCAGCGTGACCGTGGCAGCGTCGCCCAGGTCGAAGGCAGGCTCGACCAGCGTACCGGCGGGCAGGCGCCGCTCGCCCATCGCCACCGCCAACACTTGCCGCTGGGCACGCGCCACTTCCTCGGCCCGCAGCACGTCGCCCTCGGCAGCCGCCAAGTCCGCTTGCACTTTGAGGCGGTCGATGTCGGGCTTGGCGCGGAGCGCCACCTGCTGAGCAATGGCGTCGCGCGAGCGGGCCAGTTGGTCGCGCCCCGCCCTGACCACTTCCAGGGCCGCATCGGCGCCGAGCACGGCCAACCAAGTGCTGGCCACGCCTTGCCAAAGTTGCGCGCGGACCGCCGCCACATCGCGCTCGACCGCTGCGGCCGACTTCTCCGCGGCTTCGACGCTGGCCGCCGTCTTGCCAAAGTCGTAGGCCACCCAGCGCGCGCTGCCCGACACCTGGAATGCCGGGGTAAAGCTGAACGAGTCGCTGGATTTGCCGCTGGAAACGGCCGCGGGAGCCGCCGCCTGCGCCGCCAGGGTCTGCGAGTGGTTGGCGTCGATGCTGGCCGTGGGCAGCCAGGCGTTGCGGGCGCTGCCGATTTGCGCGCGCGCACTATCCAACCGGCCCAGCGCCGCCTGCAGCGACGGATGACCGCGCAGGGCCCGCTGCCAGGCCTGGTCCAAGCTGGCCGGCAGCTCGGCGGCTCGCAGCGGCGTCGCCAGGCCTGCGAGCAGAAGTACGCTCAACGCCAGCAAAAGTAGATTATACTGCCAGTACAGTCCAAGTGACTTTGCAGTAGACTGTACATACAGTCCAATCGAAGTGGCTCGGGCCCTACTCATAGCGCAGCGCCTCGATCGGATCGAGCTTGGCGGCCCGCCGCGCCGGCCAGAAGCCGAAGAACACGCCGACGCCGGCCGACACGAGGACTGCCAGCGCCGCCGCCTTGGGGTCAAAGACCGTGGTCCAGCCAGTGGTGTCGCTGAGCAGCTTGGCGGCCAACCAGCCCAGAAACACGCCGATGGCGCCGCCGATGAGGGCAAGGACCACCGCTTCGACCAGGAATTGCACTAGAATATCGGCAGCTTTGGCCCCAACGGCCATGCGAATACCGATCTCGCGGGTGCGCTCGGTCACGCTGACCAGCATGGTGTTCATGATGCCGATGCCGCCGACCAGCAGCGATACGCCGGCGATCGACCCGAGCAAAAGCGTCATTGAGTCTGCTACTTCGCGGCTGGCATTGGCCATGTCCTGCAGGTTGCGCACCGCGACGTCGTCGTCCTGGTCCTCGCGCAGCTTGTGGCGCTGGCGGATCACCGCGCGGATCTCCTCGACCGCAAAGGGCGTGTCGTCCGACTGCGCCGTCGAAGCATAGGTGAACTGGACGTTGTCCTTCTGCGAGCCAGAGATGCGCTGGCGGAAGGTCTGGAACGGAATCAGCACGATGTCGTCTTGGTCGCCGCCCATCGGCGACTGCCCCTTGGGGCTGAGCACACCCAAGACCCGGAAGGGCATGCGGCGGATGCGGATGGTCTGGCCGACCGGATCATCGGTGCCGAACAGCTGGGTGGCGACGGTCTGGCCGATGACGCAGACCTTGTTGCGCGCGGCCTCGTCGAGCTCGGTGTGCACCGATCCAGCGGCGGGCGGCCAGTCGCGGATCCGGTAGTACGACGGCGTAGTGCCGGTGACGCTGGTCGACCAGTTGGCGTCGCCCGCCACCACTTGGGCGTTGGTGCGGTTGGTGGGCGCGATGTCGGCGACCAGGCTCACGTCGCGCTTGACGGCCTCGACGTCGTCGACGGTGAGGGTGGTCATCGAGCCGCCGCCGCCGCGGACACCGCCGATGTTGGTGGAACTGGGCATGAGGACGATGAGGTTGCTGCCCAGCGAGGCGATCTGCTGGGCAATGTTCTGCTGGGCGCCGGTGCCCAGGGCGACCATGGCGATGACCGCGGCCACGCCGATGACGATGCCGAGCACAGTGAGCAGGCCGCGGGCCTTGTTGCGGGCCAGTACCCGCAGCGACAACCGCAATAAGGTCAGCGGGTTCATGCGGCCTCGCTGCCGGGGCTGCGGTCGATGGCGGGATGCCAGTCGGCGGGCGGCGGACCGTCGTGGACTACCTTGCCGTCGCGGAACTGCACGACCCGGCGGGCCACAGCCGCCACGTCGGTCTCGTGGGTGACCATGACGACGGTGATGCCCTGCTCGTGGTTCAAGTCGACGAAAAGGCGCAGGATCTCGCGGCTGGTGGCCGAGTCGAGATTGCCGGTCGGCTCGTCGGCGAGCAACAACGCCGGCCGGTTGACCAGGGCGCGGGCAATGGCCACGCGCTGCTGCTGTCCGCCCGAGAGCTGATTGGGCAAGTGATCCAAGCGGTTGCCGAGTCCCACCGCCTTCAGCGCCGCCAGCGCCCGCCGGTGCCGCTCGCCGCCGCCCAGGCCCGCGTACAGCATCGGCAGTTCGACGTTTTCCAGCGCCGAGGTGCGGCGCAGCAAATTGAACCCCTGAAACACAAAGCCGATCTTCCGATTGCGCAGGGTGGCCCGCTGGTCGGGCGTCAGGCGCGCCGCATCGATGCCGTCGAGCAGCAGCTGCCCGGCGGTGGGCCGGTCGAGCAGGCCGATGAGGTTCATGAAGGTGGACTTGCCCGAGCCCGAGGGGCCCATGACCGCTACGAACTCGC